>JBARWC010000118.1:0-102268 GCA_049646585.1 Burkholderiaceae bacterium
GCCTGGACGAGGAAGGCGCGGGTAGCCCGGCCCTGGCCGGGCCGCTCGCCGTGCCGGGGGCCCCACCCCATCCGCCCGCCGGCGTCTTAAGAACCGAGCGCCGAAGCAAAAAAAGCAGCAGTGGCTAAAAGAAACAGCCGCGGTTAATAGCGAAACAGAAGCCAATGACAGCCGCGGCCATGCACGGTTTCGCAGCAGAAAACACAAACAAAAGGCTGTGACGATAAACAACCGTCACAGCCTTCATCAAGACAACATCAAAGCACCAAAACCCTAAGCCGAGGCCTCCGACGCAACAACAGCATCATCCTCATACGCCGACATAGGCGGGCAGGAGCACACCAGATTCCTGTCCCCGTAGGCATTGTCCACCCGCGAAACCGGCGGCCAATACTTTCCATCCCGCAGGCTGGCAACCGGATAAGCCGCCGACTCGCGCGTGTAATCGTGGTGCCATTCCGTCGACAGCAGCATCTGCGCCGTATGCGGCGCATTGCGCAGCACATTGTCTTGCGCGTCCTTCTCGCCGCGCTCCACCTGGGCGATCTCCGCGCGTATCGCGATCATCGCATCGATGAAGCGATCCAGCTCGGCCAGGCCCTCGGATTCCGTGGGCTCCACCATCAGCGTGCCCGCCACCGGGAAGCTCATCGTCGGCGCATGGAAGCCGTAATCCACCAGGCGCTTGGCGATGTCCTCGTTCGATATCCCGCAAGCATCCTTCAACGGACGGATGTCCAGTATGCACTCGTGGGCCACGCGGCCGTTGGGGCCCGCGTACAACAGCGGATAATGGTCACGCAGGCGGGCGGCGATGTAGTTGGCGTTCAGGATGGCCACCTCGGTGGCGGCCAGCAGGCCTTCCGCGCCCATCATCGTAATGTACAAGTACGGTATGGGCAGGATGCTGGCCGAACCGTAAGGCGCGGCCGAAACAGGCCCCACCGAAGCGCCTTCCGGCAGCTTGCCGGCCTCGTCCACCACGCCCGGCAGATAAGGCGCCAGGTGCGAACGCACGGCCACAGGACCCACGCCCGGCCCGCCGCCGCCATGCGGAATGCAGAAGGTCTTGTGCAGGTTCAAGTGCGACACGTCGGAACCGAACTTGCCCGGCTGGGCCAGGCCCACCATGGCATTCATGTTGGCGCCATCCAGGTAGACCTGGCCGCCGGCCTCGTGCACCAGCGCGCAGATTTCGGTGACGGCGGTTTCGAACACCCCATGGGTGGACGGATAGGTGATCATCAAGGCGGCAAGGCGGTCGCCCACGGCGGCGATCTTGGCCTTCAGGTCGGCCACGTCCACGTTGCCGTTGTCGTCGGACGCCACCACGACCACTTCCATGCCGGCCAGTTGGGCCGATGCGGGGTTGGTGCCGTGCGCCGAGGCGGGAATCAGGCATACATTGCGCTGATGCTGGCCATTGGCCTGATGGTAGCCGCGAATGGCCAGCAAACCGGCATACTCGCCCTGCGCGCCCGAATTGGGCTGCAAGCTGATGGAATCGTAGCCGGTGATCTCGCACAGCGCGGCCGACAGGCGGTCGATAAGCTCTTTATAGCCCTGGCTTTGCGAAGCCGGGGCAAACGGGTGCATGGCGCCGAACTCGGGCCAGGTGACGGGAATCATCTCGGCCGTGGCGTTCAGCTTCATGGTGCAGGAACCCAGCGGGATCATGGTGCGATCCAGGGCCAGGTCCTTGTCGGCCAGGCTGCGCAGGTAGCGCAGCATGTCAGTCTCGGACTGAATGCGCGAGAACACCGGATGCGTCAGGATGGCCGACTGGCGCTGCAAGCCGGCGGGAACGCCGTGCTGCGCGGGCAGCTCGCGCTTGGCCGAGGCGTCCCACGACTTGCCCAGGCCCGCGGCAAACACCTGCAGCAAGGCATGCACGTCGTTGACGGTTACGGTTTCGTCCAACGACACGGCAAGCTGCTTGCCGTTCACCTGGCGCAGATTGATGGACGCCGCCTGCGCCGCCTGCACGATGGCCTGCGTGGCCGCGCCGGTGTCCAGCAGCAAGGTATCGAAAAACTGTTCATTGGCCGAGGCCACGCCAAGCTGGGCCAGCGATACGCGCAGGAAAGCCGTCAGGTAGGCGACGCGCTCGGCGATGCGCTTGATGCCGGCCGGGCCGTGCCAGACGGCGTACATGCCGGCCATTACGGCCAGCAGCACCTGCGCGGTGCAGATATTGGACGTGGCTTTCTCGCGGCGGATGTGCTGTTCACGCGTTTGCAGGGCCAGGCGCAGGGCGGGAGCGCCCTGGCTGTCCTTGGACACGCCGACCAGGCGGCCCGGCATGCTGCGCTTGAAGGCGTCCTTGCAGGCCATGAAACCGGCATGCGGGCCGCCGTAGCCCATCGGCACGCCGAAGCGCTGCGCCGAACCGACGGCGATGTCGGCGCCCCATTCGCCCGGGGCAGCCAGCAGGGCCAGCGCCAGCAGGTCGGTGGCAACGGCCACCACGGCGCCCTGGGCGTGCACGGATTCGGCCAGCGCGCGGTAATCGGCCAGGCCGCCCAGGCTATGCGGATACTGCAGCAGCACGCCGAAGCAGTCGGGCAGGCCTTGTGCCTCGTCGCCGACCACCACCTCGATGTCCAGGCCGCTGGCGCGCGTGCGCAGCAGCTCCAGCGTTTGCGGATGGCAATGCACCGAGGCGAAGAACACCTTGCTCTTGGAGCGCGAACCGCGGCGCGCCAGGGTCATGGCTTCGGCCGCCGCCGTGCCCTCGTCCAGCAGCGAGGCGTTGGCGATGTCCAGGCCGGTCAGGTCGGCCACCATGGTCTGGTAGTTCAGCAGCGCTTCCAGGCGCCCTTGCGAAATTTCTGGCTGGTAGGGCGTGTAAGCCGTGTACCAGGCCGGGTTTTCGAGGATGTTGCGCAGAATGACGTTGGGCACCTGTGTGCCGTAATACCCCTGGCCGATATAGTTGCGAAACACCTGGTTCCGCCCCGCGATTTCCTTCAGCTCGGCCAAGGCGTCGGCCTCGCTGCGGGACGCCGGCAGGTTCAGGGCGCCGCGCTTCAAGATGCTGGCCGGCACGACTTCCCGGATCAGGCTTTGCAGGTCGGGCGCGCCGATGGCGGCCAGCATCTTGGCCTGGTCGGCCTGGCCCGGGCCGATATGCCGGGGAATGAAATCGGAATGAGGGTCTAGTTCACGCAACATAATCAACCTAAACAGAACAGGTTCGCAGCAAGGGGCAAGTAGGAATCAAGCGGCGTTGACAAGGGCTTCGTAGCCGGCGCCGTCAAGCAGGCCGTCGGTGGCCGAAGGATCAGCCGGCTTGATCTTGAAGATCCAGGTATCAAAGGCGGCTTCGTTGATCAGGTTGGGCTGGTCGTTGAGGGCTTCGTTGAACTCGACGATCTCGCCGTCCACCGGCGCGTAGATGTCGGAAGCGGCCTTCACCGATTCCACCACGCCGGCCGTCTCGCCCGCCTTCAGGCTGACGCCGGGGTTGACGTCGCCCACGAAGACCAGGTCGCCCAATTGGTCTTGAGCGCTATCGGTAATGCCCACCAGCAGCAGGTCGCCCTCGGCTTTGACCCACTCGTGCGAAGACGTGTATTTGCGATCGCTAGGAAGATTCATGTTTTACCCCGTATGGAATGAAATTGGCGTCCCGATTCAGGAACGGAAATAAGAATAGATGGTCAGGCGATGATCTTGCCGTTGCGCACGAACGGCATCTTTACGGCTTCGGCCGGCAGCCACTTGCCGCGGATTTCAACCTGCAGGGCATCGCCCGGCTGGACGCCCAACGGAAGGCGCGCCATGCCGATGGACACGCCCATGGTGGGCGACATCGAACCACTGGTCAGTTCGCCGTTGCCTTGCGCGCTACGCACCTTCATGTGGCCGCGCATCACGCCGCGCTCCAGCAGCTTGACGCCGATCAAGCCGCGATCGACATTGGCCGATTCGAGCGCATCAAGCCCGATGAAGCGGCGATCCGCATCCTTGAGGGACACGGTCCAGGCCAGGCCGGACACCAGCGGGTTGACCTGCTCGTCCATTTCCTGGCCGTACAAATTCATGCCCGCTTCCAGCCTTAGCGTATCGCGCGCGCCCAGGCCGCAAGCCCGCACGCCGTTGCCTGCCAGATCGCGCCAGAAGGCTTCCACCTGAACAGCGGGCAGGACGACTTCGAAGCCGTCCTCGCCCGTATAGCCGGTGCGTGCGACCAGGGTGTCGTCGGCAACGAAGGCACCGGTGAACGGGGTCAAGCCCTGCGTCGCATCCTTCCAGCCGGGGCGCACGGCCCACAATTTTTCGCGCGCGTTCGGCCCCTGCACGGCCACCATGGCCAGGTCGCGGCGCGGCGCAACCTCGACCTTGAAGTTTTCCTTGGCGGCCACGTCCTGCATCCAGGCCACGTCCTTGTCGGCGGTGCCGGCATTGACCACCACGCGCCACGTATCGGCGCTGAAGAAGTAGACGATCAAGTCGTCGATGACGCCGCCTTCGGCGTTCAGCATGCAGGAATACAGGGCCTTGCCCGGCACGGTCAGCTTGGCCGCGTCGTTGGCGAGCAGGCGCCGCAGGTAGGCGGTGGCATCGGCGCCCGTCACGTCCACATTCAACATATGGGATACGTCGAACATCCCGGCGTCCCGGCGCACCGCGTGGTGCTCTTCAAGCTGCGATCCATAGGACACGGGCATGTCCCAGCCGCCAAAATCAACCATTTTGGCGCCGGATTCAAGGTGGACGGCATGCAGGGGGGTGTGCTTCAACACGGGGGACATAGAGACTCCGGAAGGCGGAAAATAGACGACGTAAGCCAACAATGCGCTGGCAGGCACCGCCCTTCTGTCCTTTTGCCTGAGAGTTGACCCACAATGGCGGGTGTTCACCTTCGGCGCTCGACGCCTTGCCCTTGGGGCAGGCCGAGTCTCTCCAGAATGCCGCCTTGCACGGCGATCGGCCACGCAAACCACAAGTGGTACGGGGTGCCTGAGCGATTCTGGGCGAATTGCGCCTTCGGCGGCCGGAAAACCGGCACTCTCCCACTCTGTGTAAATAACAGCAGTCGCAAAGAATAACTCGAAAGCGGGCAGAACGCCAAATGAAATAAAACGCAAGGCTAGCCGGCGAGCAAGGCCCGCCCGCAAGCGACGCCCGAGGCCCAGGCCCACTGGAAGTTGTAGCCGCCCAGCCAGCCCGTTACATCCAGCGCCTCACCGATGAAATACAAGCCCGGAACGTGGCGCGCCTCCATGGTCTTCTGGTTGATGCCGCGAGTATCGACCCCGCCGCGCATGACCTCGGCCTTTTTGTAGCCCGCCGTGCCACTGGGCGTCAGCGTCCATTGATGAATGCCGGCAGCCAGTTCGCGCAGCGCCTTGTCGGGCACGTCGGCCAGGCGTTGCGTGCCGATGTCGCCGCCTCCCGCCTGGGCGGCGTTGGCCAGCCATTGCTCGGCCAGGCGCTTGGGCCAAAGGCCGGCCAGCACCGTGGCCAGTTGCTGCCGGCCGCCCTGCTTGGCCTGCAGCAGATCCCGCTCCAGGTCCTGGCCCGGCGCCAGATCGATGCGGATGGCGCCGCCCGGGTTCCAATAGCTGGACACCTGCAAGACCGCCGGACCGGACAGGCCGCGATGAGTGAACAACAGGTCTTCCAGGAATACGGTGTCGCGCCGGCGCTTCCCGCCGGCCCGCTTCGCCGCGGCGGGTACACCCTCTCGCCCACTCCCGCCATCGGGGCTTTGGGACGGTTCACTGGCTTGTATCTCCACCTCGACGGCAAGACCGCTAAGCGAGCCGAAGGGCTCCCAGGCCTGGGCGTCGAACACCAAGGGCACCAGCGCCGGCCTGGGTTCGACCACCTTCAGGCCGAACTGGCGCGCAATGCCCAGCGCGAAGTCGGTGGCGCCCAGCTGCGGGATGGCCATCCCGCCGGTGGCCAGCACCAGTTGACGAGCCGCGATGGCGCCCTGGCTGGTTTGCAAGAGATAGCCATCCTCGCCACGCGATATGGCCTGGACGGCGCAAGGCATGCGCCAAGCGACACGGCCAAGCTCGCATTCGCGCTTGAGCATGGCGATGATTTCTTCGCTGGAGTCGTCGCAGAACAACTGGCCGCGATGCTTTTCGTGCCAGGCTATGCCGTGCTTCTCGACCAGATCGAGGAAGTCGCGCGGTGTGTAGGCCGCCAGCGCGGAGCGGCAAAAATCGGGGTTTTGCGACAGGAAGTTGGCCGGCCCGGCCCCGATATTGGTGAAGTTGCAGCGCCCCCCGCCCGAAATGCGGATTTTCTCGGCCAGGCGCGAGGCATGCTCGACCAGCACCACGCGCAGCCCGCGCTGGCCCGCCACGGCGGCCGCCATCATTCCGGCCGCGCCGGCCCCGATGATGGCTACGTCGAAACCGCCGGAGCTCAACCCCGGGCTCCGCTAACACGAAAAGAAAGCCTCACTGGCTCTAGTCTTCTTTGATGCAGTCGACGTAATACCTGTCCATGCCGTCGGGCCCCATGTCCTGAGCCAGCCCGTGCACATAGGTTTCAAAGCCGGGGAACTTGGCGTTGAATTCGCGGGCAAACTGCAGGTAATTGACGATACGCTTGTTGAAGCGTTCGCCCGGGATCAGCAGCGGGATGCCCGGCGGATAGGGAGTCAGCAGCACGCCGGTGACGCGGCCTTCCAGCTCGTCGATGCTGACGCGCTCGGCCTCGCGGTGCGCCATCTTGGCGTAAGCGTCGGACGGCTTCATGGCCGGAATCATGTCGCTGAGGTAGACCTCGGTCGTCAGGCGCGCCAGGTCGTACTTGCGGTAGGCCTGGTGTATCTGCTGACACAGGTCGCGCAAGCCCATTTTCTCGTAGCGGCGATGCTCCTTGCAGAAGTCGGGCAAGATGCGCCACATGGGCTGGTTGCGGTCGTAGTCGTCCTTGAACTGCTGCAAAGCGGTCAGCAGCGTGTTCCAGCGGCCCTTGGTGATGCCTATGGTGAACAGGATGAAGAAGGAATACAGGCCGGTCTTTTCGATGACCACGCCGTGCTCGGCCAGGTATTTGGACACCAGGGCCGCCGGGATGCCGGTCTCGGCGAAAGTGCCCGAGATATCCAGGCCGGGGGTAACCACCGTGGCCTTGATGGGGTCCAGCATATTGAAGCCGTCGGCTAGGTCGCCGAAGCCGTGCCATTCGTCGCCCGACTCCAGCAGCCAGTCGTCGCGATTGCCGATGCCGTCGGATACCAGACGATTGGGGCCCCATACCTTGAACCACCAGTCGTTCTTGCCGAATTCGGACTCCACCTTGCGCATGGCGCGGCGGAAATCCATGGCCTCGGCAATGCTTTCCTCGACCAGCGCGGTGCCTCCGGGCGGCTCCATCATGGCCGCCGCCACGTCGCAGGACGCAATAATGGCGTACTGCGGCGAGGTCGAGGTATGCATCAGGTAGGCCTCGTTGAACACATTGCGGTCCAGCTTGCGGGTTTCCGAATTCTGCACCGTGATTTGCGAAGCCTGCGACAGGCCGGCCAGCAGCTTGTGCGTGGAATGGGTGGCAAACACCATGGCGTCCGGGCTGCGCGGCCGGTTTTCGCCGATGGCGTGCATGTCTTTATAGAATTCGTGGAAAGCGGCATGCGGCAGCCAGGCTTCGTCGAAATGCAGCGTGTCGATTTCGGAGCCCAGCTTTTCCTTGATCATCTCGACGTTGTAGATGACGCCGTCGTAGGTGCTTTGCGTAAGGGTCAGGATGCGGGGACGCTTGTCCTTGGCGTTGCGGGCGAAGGGGTTGGCCTCGATCTTCTTGCGTATGTTTTCCGGGTCGAATTCTTCCAGCGGAATGGGGCCGATGATGCCCAGGTGGTTGCGCGTGGGGCGCAGGAACACCGGGATGGCGCCCGTCATGGTGATGGCGTGCAGAATGGACTTGTGGCAGTTGCGGTCGACCACCACCACGTCGTCCGAGGCCACGTTGGCGTGCCACACGATCTTGTTCGAAGTGGACGTACCGTTGGTCACGAAGAAGCAGTGGTCGGCATGGAAGATGCGCGCCGCGTTCAGCTCCGACTCGGCGACCGGGCCGGTGTGGTCCAGCAATTGGCCAAGCTCGTCGACTGCGTTGCACACGTCGGCGCGCAGCATGTTCTCGCCGAAGAACTGGTGGAACATCTGGCCCACCGGGCTTTTCAGGAAGGCCACGCCGCCCGAATGCCCGGGGCAGTGCCAGGAATACGAGCCGTCCGAGGCGTACTTGACCAGCTCGCGGAAAAACGGCGGCGCCAGGCCGTCCAGGTAGGCGCGCGCCTCGCGGATGATGTGGCGCGCCACGAATTCCGGCGTGTCCTCGAACATATGGATGAAGCCGTGCAGCTCGCGCAATATGTCGTTGGGAATATGCTGCGAGGTGCGTGTCTCGCCGTACAGATAGATGGGTATTTCTTCGTTGCGGAAACGCAGCTCGCCGATGAAGGAACGCAGGTTCTTGATGGCGTTGGCCACGTCTTCGGGCGAATCGACGTCGAATTCCTCGTCGTCGATAGACAGGATGAACGCGCTGGCGCGGCTTTGCTGCTGCGCGAAAGAGCTCAGGTCGCCGTAGCTGGTAACGCCCAGCACCTCGACGCCCTCGGCCTCGATGGCAGCGGCCAGGGCGCGAATCCCAAAGCCGGAAGCATTTTCCGAGCGATAGTCTTCATCGATGATGACGATGGGAAAACGGAATTTCATTCGATGACTCCAGTCAGGGTCAATTAACGCTAGAAGGCAGCTAAGTGCGTGGCAGGGTCACGCCCTGCTGTCCCTGATACTTGCCGCCGCGGTCCCGATAGGATGTCTCGCAGACTTCATCGCTTTCGAAGAACAGCATTTGCGCGCATCCCTCGCCGGCGTAGATCTTCGCCGGCAGCGGCGTGGTGTTGGAAAACTCAAGCGTGACATGGCCTTCCCATTCGGGCTCCAGCGGCGTCACGTTGACGATGATCCCGCAGCGAGCATACGTGCTTTTTCCCAGGCATACCGTCAGGACGCTGCGGGGAATACGAAAATACTCCACCGTGCGGGCCAGCGCGAAGGAGTTGGGCGGAATAATGCACACGTCGCCGGTAAAATCGACAAAGGACTTTTCATCGAAGGCCTTGGGGTCGACGATGGTCGAATTGATATTGGTGAATATCTTGAATTCGTTGGCGCAACGCACGTCGTAGCCATAGCTGCTGGTGCCGTAGCTGACGATGCGATTGCCATTGACCGAACGAACCTGGCCCGGCTCGAACGGCTCTATCATTCCAGCGCCGGCCGCTTGCCGGATCCAACGGTCGTTTTTTATGCTCATAGCCCTAACCTTATTACGTTGGCGCGTATTTTATCCCCTGTACGCCAAAGAAGCGCGGCCGCCCCAAAACAAATTCAATCCCTGGAAAACCAGCGATAAACCAGGGCCAGGCCGTTGACCGTACCCCCGGTGACTTCGGCGGTCAGGCCCCGCGCCAGGCGGTAGCTGGCCCGGCCCACCGTGCCCGTGTCCGACAATGCCTGCTGGACGCTCAGGGTAATGCCGCTGGCCAGTTTCTTGCTGACCGTGATGAACTTGCGCTCGATGTCGCTGGTGCCGCTGTCCAGCCCGCTGACCACGCTTTCCACCGGCAAAATACTGCCCGCCGCGCCCAGGTCGCCCGACTTTATGCTGACCTCGTCCACGCCGAACTTGCGGTAGAAGGGCTCGCCGCTACCCAGGAAGGACGTGCCGACCGAGAACAGCAGGGCCATATCGCCGCCCGAATCGTTGGGGCCGTGTCCCAATAGCAGCCAGGAAAGTTTTTCGATCTCGCTGACCGCCGGATAGGACACCAGGTCTATGCGCGGCCGCTTGGCCGTGCCGCCCACCCGCACCCCCGCTTCGACAGCAAGTCCCGTGCGCAAGGCTTCGATGTCCAGCACAGGGCTGGCGATATCGCCCTGGAAGGTAATGGCGCCCCGGCGCAATTGCAGACGCTGGCCGTAGGCCTCGATGGCGCCGCCGCGGGTCCGCAGCGCCCCCATCGCGGTCAGCCTGCCCTGCTCCATCATCACGCGCAGCTTGCCCACCAGCCCCGAGTTCACGCCGTAGCCGGTCAGGTAGAAGCGCCGCCCCAGGTCCAGTTCCAGGTCCATGGAGACATCCATCGGCGCGCTGGCCTCCTTGCGCTCTTCGCCCGGCCGCAGGACGACCACGTCGCCGTCCACGGTGGGAATGCCGCCCAGCACGTCCAGGTCGAACCAGCCCGCATCGGCGGTAATCGCCCCCTTGAGCGCAATGCGCGGCAAGCCCGCGTCCAGCGCCAGCTTGCCGCTGACCATGGCATAGCGGTCGGAACGCTGCAATATGGGATAGCGGTACAGATCGATGTTGATCAGCCCTTGCGATTCGAACAAATTCCAGTCGCCGCGTATGGTCAGGCTGCCGCCCTTCGCGTCCGGATTCGTGCTGACCCATTCGGCCGTGCGCCATTCCTTGGGCGTCACCCGCAATACGGCCGGAAACGAAAGCTTGTCCAGGATCAGGCGGTCGCCCGCCAATCTTGCGGACAGCGTGCCGTCCAGCAGGCGCACGCCGTCGTCGATGCGCACAACCCGCATCTTGCTGCCCGTGATGGTGCCGCTCGTATCCCAGCTGCCATCGGGCTTGCTCTGCGCCTGCACCCTGGCCTGCACGGCGCCGCCCAGTTCCATGGCGTCGCCCAGCAACAGGCTGGTCCAGCCCAGGTCGTCGATGTCGGCGTCAATCTTGGCCGTCTTGACGTCCTTGGGATTCAAAAACAGGCCGCCGCCGGGGCTGGCGTGCAGCAAGGTGGACGCGCTGGCCGATATCCGACCCATCTTGGCCGTCGCTATCCTGGCATCGGCGCTTAGCCGGCTTACCGCATCGCCGGCCCGCTTTGCGACAAGGTCCACGGCCAGTTCCCGCAAACCGAGCGGGAAGGACGGCTCGGCCGGCACCATGATGTCGCCCGACACGCGCGACAGATGCGCCCGGCCTTCCAGTGCCCCGGCAAAGGCCAGCTTCCAGTCCAGCGCCAGCACGATCTCTGTCAGATCGCTGCCTTTATCCGACTTGAGCTTGACTCCGCCGCGCTGCTCCTGCTCTCTGAAAGCCGGGTCCAGCTTCTTGCGCAAATCGGTGACCAGGCGTCGCGAAATCGGCAGGCGTGCAATGGCGCCCTGGGTTTCCCAACGCCCGGCGCCGCCGCGCGACGCCTTGTGATCCAGCGTGAACAGCCGCTGAGACGACAGCAGCAGATCGATGCGCGTGCCTCCCACCTGCCATTGCCAGGCCGGCGCGACCGCCGCCGGCAAGAAGGAAACAGGGGTGGGCGCGCCCGTCTTCAGGCCCAGGCCGGCATGCTCGGCGCTAAGCGCGGTCACGGTGCCGCGCCAGCCCTCCAGAGCATCTTGCTCCGACGAGCCCACACCCCAGCCGCCTTCGAGGACGGCGCGCAGCCCCACTGGCGCGCTACCCACTTCTTGCGGCTTGCTCTTGGGCGGCGTGTACTGCGCATCCAGGTCCGCCTTGTGCTTGGCCAGAGAACCCGCCACTTCGCCGCGCAAGCGGGCACCGCCCGGCAGATCGGGCCAGAAGGCATCCAGCTCGGGAGCAAGCAGGTCCAGCTTGAGTCGGCTGTCCGTAGCGCCCAGGGCACCGTCCGCTTTCAGGCGATTCCGGCCCAGGCGCAAATCCATGTCTATCGCCGCCAGTTGCAAGCCTTTCCACAAGGGCGGGATGATGGCGGCCTGAGCGCCACCGGCAGAGTCGGCTTCGGCCCTGGATGCGTCTTCCGTCCCCGCCTCGGGCGATGCCGCCTGCACCGTCGCGGCGGGGGCCGGTTCGGCCTTGTCGATGACGTGAGCGCTCAGCCGGCCCGACAACGCCTCTTTGTTCCACTTCGTTCCTTCGCCAAAATCCATGGCAATTTCCGCCGACTGGACTTGGTCGCGATCCAACAACTGCACATCGAAGCTGGAATCCACGCTGATAACCGCCGGTGGAATCACAGAACCCGCCAAACGCCCAATGTCCAGTTTTTCCGTCTTCAGGCTTCCTTGCAGGCGGTCGCGCACCCTGCCGTCCAGCACTTCGGATGTCCAATCCAGTTTGCTCTCAAGCCGGGAACCGTCCGCCAGGAGCAGGACGGCCGCCGCATCCTTCAAGGGAAAGGCGGCGCGCGGCGTAAGGTTCGCATCGACATCCATGTTCATGCCCTGCCCAGCGCCCTTCATGGCCAGAGCCAGGGCATCCAAAGAGCCGCTCAGGGCCGTCTCGACGTCCAAAGTGCAAGCGGTGGCCTCCGCGCCGGCATCCTGCCCGCCTTCGCCGGCGGGCGGCGTGGCGGCTCCATTCCCGGCATCAGCCGCGTCCTGCTTTGCCGGCGGCGTGGCGATATAGCGCCGCGCACATAAGGGCGAATCATCCCCCAGGCCGGTCGCCTTGGTGGTCAGGCGGACCTGCAAAGGCCAAGGGTCCTGCAAGGACTGCAAGATCGCCTCGCCCTCCAGTCCGGCCCTGAGCGCCTCGTGCTCGACCTGCAGGCTGCGCAACACCAGTTGGCCGCCGTTTTCATCCAGCGCAAGCGCCGTGGACAATTCGCCGACCTGCACCGGCACGGCCTCTCCGCCCTGTGAAACCCGCAGCGCACCCACGGCGAAGTGGTCAATGGCCACGCGCACAGGCAAAGCCGGCATCTGGAAGGGTTCGGAGGGCGGCTCCGTTTCAGGCCCCGGCAACAGGTCGACATCGACCGTGTCGGCCGACAAGTCGGCCACATGCAGCCGCCTGTCCAGCAGTTCACGCCATTGGACCTGCAAATGGAAGCCGCCAAGCTTCAGCGCGACAGCCTGCGGCACGGTCATGGAAAACTCGTCCACCCGCAGTCCGGCCCAAAGCGTCCCGGAGACGCCGCGCGCCTGCCCATCGAACTGCTGGGCGGCGGTAACCAAGGCCCAGCGCGTACCGGGCTGGGTTGCCGTCACCCAATAGACAAAGCCGCAGATCAGCACGACCAGCAACACCAGGGGCGGCACCAGCCACAGCAAAATACGGCGCAGCATGGCAGTCAAAACGCAATTCCCAGGGAAAAGTGCAGCCGCAGGCGCTTATCGCGCTGGCCATAGGCCAGGTCCACAAAAAACGGCCCGGCCGGCGTACGGAAGGCCACGCCCACGCCATAACCCAGCGCCACCTTCATATCCCCGAAGGACTCCGCCGCATCGCCGGCATCCACGAAGACATTCATGCCCAACTGCTCGGTGAAATAATGGGTGTACTCGACGCTGCCCACGGCCAGCGCCGGCGCCCCGATCACGGCATCGCCGCGATGCAGGCCTATGCTTTGATAGCGATAGCCGCGAATCGACCTGGCGCCCCCCGTGCGATAGCCGAAGTCTTGCGGCAAGCGATCGGTCTTCGACCACACCTTGCCGACCTCGCCACGCACGGTCAGCACGTCGCGCCGCCCGATAGGCCACCATTGCTGCACGCGCAGGCTGGATCGGTAAAAGGGCTCGCCCTTGTCCAGAGTGACGCCGGCCCCCAGGCCGAAATCGATCAGATTGCCCTCGCGCGGGTCGTATTTCTTGTCCACATCGCGCCGCAGCCATTGCCAGGTTGCCACCAGGGTCGGCACCTCGAAGCCGGGCGCGCCGCTGATGCGGGTCTTGTCATGAGCGGCAATCAAGCCCCACTGCGTTTCGTACTCCACCCGGCTGTCGCCCGCCGCCTTGCGCTCCTGGCGCCGCTTCCAGCCCAGGCCGGCGCGGGTATTGTCCACGCCCTCGATGTCGGAGTGTTCGTACAGCACGCCCACGCTGTCCTTATAGCCCGACAAAGTGGGCGGCAGATGCACATCGAAGAAAACGCGCTGCCGATCCTTGTCGACGCCCGCTCCGGTTTCCACCGCCACCGGTTGTCCAAACACCACATTGTGGCGATACAGGCCCTCGACGCGCACGCCATGGTCGCTGTCCACGCCCAGCGAAGCCGTTACCCGGCGGGCCGGCGCCTCGGACACCTGCACGCGCACCGGCAGTTCCACCTCGCCGTCGGGCGACGTCTTCCTGGTCGACGCGTCCTTGTCCAGCGTAACGAAGGCGCCGCGAAAAAAAGAGGTGGACTGCAAGGCCTGCTGCCATTCATCCAGCAAGTCCTGGTCGTACGGATCGCCCGGGGAATAGCGCACATAGCGGTCGATCAGGCTGGCCGGCACGCGCTTGAGCCCGATCACCTTGACCTCGCCCATCGTCACGCGCGGACCGCTATCCACCTGAACCGACAAATCGGCCTCGGACTTCTCGGGGTCCACCGTGGCCTGCGTGGAGGACAGCCGCGCAAAATAGAAATCCTTGCGGCTGACACCGTCAAGCAGGCTGGACTTGGCCTCGCTCCAGGCCTCGTTCACGAAGGGCATGCCCTTGGTCAGAGGCCATTGATCTTTCAGCGACTGGACGCGCGCCGCAAATTCGGGGCGTTCGATCTGCCCCTTGAAGCCCAGGTCCACGCCGGCCACCCGGGTCAGTTCGCCCGGCTCGATGGCGATTTCCCAGACCTCGCCGTCCAGGCCTTCGCTGACCTCCAGCGTAACAGTGGGCGCATAGTAGCCCTGCGTTTGCAGGGCCGACATGGTCGCGTCATGGGCGCGCCGCCGCAGGCGCGAGACTTCGCCGCCATCCTGGTCCTCGGCCAGCCGGGTTATGGCCTGGACCGCGCCGTTGATGGATTGCAAGGCCTCAGGAGGAACCCCGCCCGGGTCGATGATGACCTCGGGCGGAGCGGCATGGGCGCCATGTACGACGCCGCAGGCCAGGACCAGGCAAGCCGCTCGGCCCCGCATTAACTCAAGTCTTCCTTGCCACGACGGTGGGCATTTTGCCCGACATATCGCGCGGTAGCGCCGCCACGTTGGCCGCGATGCGCTGGGCGATCTCGTTGTAGGCCTTGGCCGCCTCGCCTTCGGGATCGGCAACCACGCTGGGATTGCCCGAATCGGTCTGGGTTCGTATGCTCAGTTGCAGAGGCAAGGCGCCCAGCCAGGGCAGATTGAATTCCGCCGCCATGTTGCGCCCGCCGTTTTCACCGAAGATGGGTTCGACATGGCCGCAATTGGTGCAAATGTGCACGGACATGTTTTCGATCACGCCCAGCACCGGCACGTTCACTTTCTGGAACATGCGCAAGCCCTTGCGCGCATCGGCCAACGCCAGGTCCTGCGGCGTGGTGACGATGACGGCGCCGGTCAGGGGCACCTTCTGGGCCATCGTCAGGGCGATGTCGCCCGTCCCGGGCGGCATGTCGACGATCAGGTAATCCAGATCGTTCCAGTGGGTCTGGTTCAGCAATTGCACCAGGGCCTGAGTCACCATCGGGCCGCGCCAGATGGCGGGCGAGTCCTCGTCGATCAGGAAGCCGATGGAATTGGCCTGCAAGCCATGCCCCACCAGGGGCTCCATGGTCTTGCCGTCCAGACTCTTGGGCTTGCCCGACAGGCCCAGCATGATGGGCACGCTGGGCCCATAGATATCAGCATCCAGCAGCCCCACTTTGGCGCCCTGGTTCAGCAGCGCCAGCGCAATGTTCACGGCGGTGGTGCTTTTGCCCACGCCGCCCTTGCCCGACGCCACGGCGATGATGTTGCGCACATTGGGCAGGGGCCGCAGGCCCGGCTGCACGGCATGCGCCTCGATAGCGGTCTTTGCGCCCAGCGATTTCAAGTTCAAGCCCAACGCCGCCAAAGCGGTTTCAATCCGTTTCTTCAATTCAAGCAGCCCATTGTGCGATGGATAACCAAGGGGTACAGTGACATTTACATCCACTCCATTCAACTGTATTTCACAGTTTTTTGCCGTAACGGCAAGCTTCTTCTTGGTGTTGGGGTCCATCACTTCGGATAGCGCCCCCAGTATTTGTTCAGGATTTGAGCTCATTACTATAGGCCTTGCTTGAAATAAGTACACCGAAGCCTCAAGAATAGCGGATAGACGAATTAAATTTCCCCAAACGAATGACCGGATTGGGGGAATTATTTTCCCCCAACGGGGTCATACGTAATCAATATGAATACATTTAATCAAATTCTCCGCGGTATCTTGTTTCTGGTGCTCGCCATTTTCGGAATGGCCATGGCATTCATATTCATGATTTCCACCGCCATCGCCATCGCCATCCTGTACGTGGTGGCGCGCATCAAGGGCCGTCCCTTCGGCGTAAAAGCCTATTGGGACCAGCGCCGCAAGCCCGATTCGGCCAAAAACGTCTTCAAAAACAAAGATGTAACCGATATAGAAATGCGCGAAATCCCATAACGGCCAAGGCGGCGCCCATCATACCCAGCGCCCGCCCGCCTGCTGGCATCCGCACACCAAACTTAACAATTCATCACCACTTCCGCCCGCCGCAAGCCCCCGCCCCAGCCCAAATCCGGGTTTTGAGCGGCATGGTTTTGCGGCCTGCTATGCTTGCGTGTTCAGCATCATCCCAGGGAAAGCCCTAAAATTGGCAGTTCCCGATTTTCTTCAATTTTTCATAGACATCTTCCGACATGCCTCGCACGCTATTCGTAACAACCGCCCTGCCTTACGCCAACGGTTCCTTCCATATCGGCCACATCATGGAATACATACAGGCCGACATCTGGGTTCGTTCGATGCGAATGTCGGGACACACCGTGCATTTCGTGGGTGCGGACGATGCCCATGGCGCGCCCATCATGCTCAAGGCGGAAAGCGAAGGCATCACGCCCCAGGCCCTGGTGGCCCGCTACGCCGGCGAACGCCCGCAGTACCTGAACGGCTTCCACATAAAGTTCGACCATTGGCATTCGACCGACTCGGCCGAAAACATCGCGCTGTCGCAAGACATCTACCGCCATCTGAAAGCGGCCGGCTTCATCGACACGCGCACCATCGAACAATTCTACGACCCCGTAAAGGGTATGTTCCTGCCGGACCGCTACATCAAGGGCGAGTGCCCGCGCTGCCACGCCAAGGATCAGTACGGCGATTCCTGTGAGGTTTGCGGGGCCGTGTACGCACCCACCGAACTCATCAATCCGTATTCCACCCTGACCAAGGCAACGCCGGTACTCAAGTCGTCGGAACATTTCTTCTTCAAGCTGTCCGACCCGCGCTGCGTCGAATTCCTGCAAGCCTGGACCACCGGCAGCAATGCCAGCGGCAACAAGCGCCTGCAGTCCGAAGTATTGGCCAAGACCCGTGAATGGCTGGGCACCGGCAGCGGCGAGGGCGAAGCCAAGCTGGCCGATTGGGACATCTCGCGCGATGAACCCTATTTCGGCATCCCCATTCCGGACGCGCCGGGCAAGTATTTCTATGTCTGGCTGGACGCCCCGGTGGGCTACCTGGCCTCGCTGAAAGCCTATTGCCAGAAGCAGGGCCTGGATTTCGACGCGCTGACCGCGCCCGACAGCGATACCGAGCAGGTGCACTTCATCGGCAAGGACATCGTGTATTTCCACGCCCTGTTCTGGCCCGCCATGCTCAAGTTCTCGGGCCGGAAAACGCCCGACGGCCTGCACGTGCATGGCTTCATCACCGTCAGCGGCGAAAAAATGTCCAAAAGCCGCGGCACCGGCATTTCGCCCCTGCGCTACCTGGAACTGGGCATGAATGCCGAATGGATGCGCTACTACATCGCGGCCAAATTGAATTCCCACGTCGAAGACCTGGACTTCAACCCGGACGACTTCATCGCGCGCGTCAACAGCGACCTGGTCGGCAAATACGTGAACATCGCCAGCCGCGCCGCCAATTTCATCAGCAAGCATTTCGGCGGCCAACTGGCTTACTTGGGCGACACCCAGGCGCTGCAAGACGAACTGGCGCAAGTGGCGGAAACCGTGCGCGCCGATTTCGAACAGCGCGAGTACGGCCGCGCCATACGCCGCATCATGGCGCATGCCGACCAGATCAACCAGGCCTTCGACGCCGCTCAGCCCTGGATCATGGCCAAAGGCATTGCCAGCGCGGGCGACGAACAGAAAGCCGGTTTGCAGAACGTGTGTTCGCGCGCCCTGGCCGGCTTCAAGGCGTTGTCGGTCATGCTGACTCCGGTGCTGCCGGAACTCGCCGATAAAGTCGCGCGCGACTTGTTTGGCGCGGCGGACGCTTTCCGCTGGCCTGACGCCGGCCAGTTACCCACGCAGATCGCCCCCTTCAAGCACCTGATGCAGCGTGTGGAGCCCAAGATGCTGGACGACCTTTTCGAGCCGCCCGCCGAAGCCGTGCCCACGCCGGGCGGCGAAGCCATCGCCGACACCATAGACATCAAGGACTTCGCCAAGATCGACCTGCGCATCGCCCGCATCGTCGATTGCTCAGCCGTCGACGGTTCCGACAAGCTGCTGCGCCTGACCCTGGACGTCGGCGAAGGCCGCCATCGTCAGGTGTTCTCAGGCATCCAGTCGTGCTACAAGCCGGCCGACCTGATCGGCAAACTGACCGTCCTGATCGCCAACCTGGCACCCAGGAAGATGCGCTTTGGGGTCTCCGAGGGCATGGTGCTGGCCGCCAGCCATCACGACAAGGAAATCGACTCCGGCATCTACGTCCTTGAGCCCTGGCCGGGCGCCCAGCCCGGCATGCGCATCAGCTAAGGCAGTCCATGGGCCCGCACTTCGACTCCGACCGTCAGCTCGCCGGGCACCGCAGCACCATGGTGAGCGTCGTGGTCAACGTCGCGCTCACCGCCTTTCAACTGGTCGTCGGGCTGTTCGCGCACTCGCAGGCTCTGGTGGCCGACGCCATCCACTCGCTGTCGGACCTGGTGTCCGACGCAGTGGTGCTGGTGGCCAACAAACACAGTCAAAAGGCGCCCGACGCCGACCACCCCTACGGCCACCGCCGCTTCGAAACGGCCGCTTCCCTCATCATCGGCGCCTTGCTGCTCTCGGTCGGCATCGGCATGCTGTGGAACAGTTTCGTCAAGCTGCAAAGCCCCGAGTCCATACCCGAAGTGCACAGCGTCGCGCTGGCCGTCGCCGTCCTGGCACTGGTTTCCAAAGAACTGCTGTTCCGCTATATGCTGCGCGTCGCCAAACGAGTGCGCTCGTCCATGCTGGTCGCCAACGCCTGGCACGCCCGCTCGGACGCCGCCTCGTCCCTGGTGGTGGCGCTGGGCATCCTGGCCAACCTTGGCGGCTTCCATCTGGCCGATCCGCTGGCGGCGCTGGTCGTGGGCTTGATGATCATACGCATGGGCTGGCGCTTTTTCTTCGCGTCCTTCAACGACCTGATGGATTCGGCCGTGGACGACGAAACCGAGGCAAGAATCCGCGGCCACCTGCTGTCCACCCCCGGCCTGCACGGCATACACGGGCTCAAGACCCGCAAGCTGGGCGACATGATATGGGTGGAAGTCGACCTGGAAATGGACGGCGACATGACCATCGCCGAGGGCCATGTCATCGCCACGGAGGCGCGCAAACGGGTCATGCAGAACGAGCCCGTGCTGGACGTGACCACGCACTTCGACCCGGTGCACGTACCGGGGCCCGCCGACGGCCTATAGCCGCTCGGCGTCCAGCTCGATGAATCCAATCAGTATGCCGCCCGGTTTTCCTGCGCATCGGCAAGGCCCGAGCGGGGCATGAAATCGGCGGCAAGCTGGCGCGCGGCCCTGGCATACAGAAGCACATCGACCCCGACCGCGACGAAGGTGCAGCCCAGCTCCAGGTAGCGGCGGGCCAGCGCCGGGTCCGAGGTCAAGGTGCCCGCCGCCTTGCCGCTGGCCACTATGGTCTTCATGGCCTGCTCGATGGCGGCCTGCACCGGCGCCGCCCCAGGCTTGCCTCGATAACCCATGGACGCCGCCAGGTCGGCCGGGCCGATGAAAACGCCATCCACGCCATCGACGGCGCATATGGATTCCAGGTTTTCAAGCGCCCTGACCGTTTCCGCCTGCACCAGCAGGCAGACCTCGTCGTTCGCCACATCCAGGTAATCGCTGCGCTGGCTGAAGCGCGACGAGCGGCCGACCGCGCCGCCGACCCCGCGTATGCCCGCGGGCGGGTAACGCATCGCCGACACCAGCCCCCTGGCCTGCTCGGCCGTATCCACCATGGGGATCAGCAGATTCTTGGCGCCTATGTCCAGGGCCTGCTTGATCAGCGCCGTATCGCCCGATATCAGGCGCAGCACGGGCTGCGACCGATACGCCGCAATCGCCTGCAAGGCCGACACGGTCGAGTGCAAATCGTTGGGGGCATGCTCGCCGTCGACCAGCAGCCAGTCGAAGCCGGCCGTCGCGCTAACTTCCGCCATATAGGCATCAGCCATGGACAGCCAGAGTCCGATAGCGGGCTTGTTGGCGGCCAGCGCCGCCTTGAAGGGATTGTTCGCAGGCATGATCAGTCCAGTTGCCCTTGACAGAGATATTTAAAAATCAAAGGCATATGAATTCCGGTTGCGGTAATGAGGAAGGGAGGAAGGAAAAGGCCTAGCTGACGATGCCCATGTGCCAGGGGACGAACTCGTTGTCGCCCAGGTCCAGCAGCTCGCTTTTGCTGCGCTCTCCCGAGGCCGTGCGCAGGATGTGCTCGAATATGACCTGGCCCATTTCCTGGACAGTGGCGTCGCCATCGAGAATGCGCCCGCAATTGACGTCCATGTCTTCTTCAAGCTTCCGGAACATAGGCGTATTGGTCGCCAGCTTGATCGTCGGCGCCGGCTTGGACCCGAACATGGATCCCCGGCCGGTCGAAAAACAGATCATGTTCGCGCCGCTGGCGATCTGCCCAGTGGTCGCAACGGGGTCATAGCCCGGGGAATCCATGAACACCAGCCCCGCCTGATTGATGGGCTGGGCATATTCGTAGACTTCTTGTAAAGGTGTCGTTCCGCCTTTCATGGCCGAACCCAGCGATTTTTCAAAAATATTGGCCAGGCCGCCCTGCTGGTTGCCGTGCCCGACCACGCCATTGAACTGCGCGTTCTGCCCGGCCGTATAGCGTTCCCACCAGGCCAGGCGGTCCAGCAGCTTCTGCCCGACCTCTTGTGTTACCGCGCGGCGCGTCAGCATGTATTCAACGCCGTGGATCTCGGGTGTCTCCGACAAAATGGCCGTTCCGCCGTGGCGCACCAGGATGTCCATGGCCGCGCCCAAGGCCGGATTGGCCGTAATGCCCGAAAACCCGTCCGAGCCGCCGCACTCCAGGCCCACCTTCAGGCGACTGGCGCACACTGATTCACGAACCGCCTTGTTGGCCGCCGGCAGCATCTCTTTGATGGCATCGATACCCGCCTGTATGGTCGCACGCGTGCCGCCGACCTCTTGCATGACCAGCGTGCGCAGCCCGGGCCCCACCGACAGGCCTTGCGATTCAAGCAAGGCGGGAATCTGGTTGCGCTCGCAACCCAGGCCCACCAGCAGCACGCCCGCAAGATTCGGGTGGCGCGCATAGCCGGCCAGCGTGCGCCTTAACACGTCGAAGTGCTCGCTGGGCGAAGACATGCCGCAGCCGCTGGAATGCGCGAATGCGACCACGCCGTCCACATTGGGCCATTCCGCCATCACCTGCGGCGTAAAATGCGCCGCAATGTGCTTGATGGCGGTCGCCGAACAGTTCACCGACGACAAGATACCGATGAAGTTACGCGTACCCACCTGCCCATCAGGACGCACATAGCCCATGAACCTGGCGCGCTCGGCCTCGGGCACATAAGCCACCGGCCTGACGTCCTGACAGAAGCCCGGATCGCGGTAGTAGTCCACCAGTTCCAGGTTATGGCTGTGCACATAGTCGCCCATCTCGATGTCGCGCGCGGCCACGCCGATGATGGTGTCGAACTTCTTGACAGGCTCGCCCGACGCAATATGGCGCGCGGCGATCTTGTGGCCGGCGGGAACCTGGGCGCGCACGCGCGCGCCGTTCAGTTCCGCCGGCGTTTCACCAAGCGCTATCGGTGTCCTGGCCACGAACACGTTGTCGTTTTCATGCAGCCTGATGAGCGGGGAGATAGGCATTTCTTAACCGTTCTTCAGCAATGCTTTCAGGTTCAAGCGTTCGATCAGGGCGGTTTCGTGGTCATAGACCGACGAGACGTACTTCTGATAGTCCGCACCGTTCAGGTACATGATGGGCGCATCGATGCGATCGGTCACCTGCTTGAACTCGGGGCTCTCCACCGCCTTGCGGAAGGCGGCTTGCAGCACCTGGCTTACGGCCGGGTCCAGCCCTTTGGGTGCGCCGATGCCGTTGGGGGCCTCGACCACGACGTTGTAGCCCAGTTCCTTCAAGGTCGGCGTGTCGCTGAAGCGCGGCGTGCGGGCTTCGCCCCAGGTCGCCAGCAGCCTTAGCCGTCCGGCCTGCACATGCGGCGCCCAGGAGCTGGAGTCCGCCAGCATATCCACCTGGCCGCCCAGCAAATCCTGCAATGCGGCGGCACCGCCGCGGTAGGCGACGGCCGTCAGCTTGATGCCGGCGGCCATGGCGAATTCTTCCATTCCCACGTGCGTGGCGCCGCCTATGCCCGCATGGCCATAGGTCAGCGAGCCCGGCTTAGCCTTGGCGTGCTCCACCATGTCCTTCAGGGTCTTGAAGGGTGAATTTGCCTGCACGGCGATGCCGAAGGTCTGGCCCGACGTGCGGGCGATATAGGTCAAGTCGGTGCGCGGGTCCAGGGGCAGCATGCCCAACTGCGAGAACCGGGTTACCGAGATGGGAATCTGGCCTATGGTGTAGCCGTCCGGTTTTGCCTGGGTCAGGGCCCGCACGCCTATCATGCCGGCGGCGCCCGCGCGGTTCTCGACCACCACCGACTGATTCAACACCTTGGAAGCCACCTGGCACAAGGCACGCATGGACTGGTCGCCCGTGCCGCCCACCGGCCATGGGCAAATGAAGGTAATGGGTTTGTCGGGGAAGGCGCTCGCCGCCATGGCGCTACCCGACAAGATAGATCCGCCCACGACACCACTTGCGGCACAGGCCAGACCGCCTGCCAACAGCCTACGACGCTGAGCGTCGATGTTATCCGTTTGTCTCATCTTTTTTTCCTTTTGGCTATGCCTACACAAATACACGAAATGAAGACTTGCTGCGTCCTTCAGCTCGGTATTGTCATAAACTTGAATATAAATATCTAATCCAATATTAGAATTTCTTCATAACCTTCAGGTAATGTAGGTGCCGGACCATGACCCATATCGATCGCGCACTGCGCTCCAACATCAAGCTGCGCCACCTGCAACTTATCGCCGCGCTGGACGAGTTTCGCCATCTGGGACGCACGGCCGATTTCCTGCTGGTCAGCCAGCCCGCCATCTCCAAGATGCTGATGGAAATCGAAAGCATGCTGGGCTTGCAATTATTCATACGGTCGACGCGCGGCACGGAACCCACCGTCGCCGGCACATCGCTGGTGCGCTTTGCGCGTTCCGTGCTGGCCCAGTATGAACGAACTCGCGACGAGATCGCCGCCGTGGCCAGCGGCGTGGCGGGCCGCACGCGCGTGGGCACCATGAGCGGAGCCCTGCCCGTCCTGCTGTCCCGAGGCATAGAAATACTGAAAGAGTCTTCCGCGCACGCCAGCGTGCTGGTCGAGGAAGGCGACCTGACCCACCTGCTGCCCAAGCTGCGCGTCAACGAGCTGGATTTCTTCGTCGGCCGGCTGGAGCCGGGCTACGCCGCCCCCGACCTGCTTACCGAGCCGCTGTATCGTGAGCCCATGGTTGCCATCGTCGACAGCAAAAGCCCGCTGGCGCGCAAGAAACAGCCTTCATGGCATGACTTCATGGATATGCCTTGCGTCATGCCGCCGCCCTGGGCCTCGCTGCGCGTGAAGATAGAGCAGGAGTTCTACCGGCACGGCCTGACGCCGCCCAAAGACCTGATAGAAACATCGTCCTATTTCGCCATCACGACTTTCGTCAGGGAACGCCGCGCCATCGGCTTCGTCGCCCGCTCGGTGGGGCTAAGCCTGCAAGATCACGGCCAGTGCAAGGTGCTGGCCTTGGACATCCCCATCGCCCTGCCGCCGGTGGGCATCATGACCCTGCGCGACCAACACCTGACCTCGGCATCGGAACACCTGATTTCCGCGCTGCGCGTCGCCGCGCAAGAGCTGTTTCCCCCGACAGCCGAATCGGCGGCGGCCGCGCCGCCGCCCAGTCCAGCCGTCAATCCCGCGAAAACGGTTTCCCGGAAAAATCGACCGTAATCAGATTGCCGTCCAGCTTGCCCATGCCTGGCGAATTCACGGGCATGCCGGGCGCCGATACGCCCTTGACGGAGGAATCGGCCAGCATTTTGCGCACCGCATTGGCCGGCACATGGCCCTCGATAAGCTGCCCCGTGCCTTCCACCACACCCGTATGGCAGGAACTTAATTCCATCGGCACGCCCAGCTTCTGCTTGACCGCCGCCATATCGGCCGTCTTGATCGCCTTGACCTGAAAGCCTGCATCGCGCATATGCTCCACCCAGCCGGTGCAGCAGCCGCAATTGGGATCCTGGTAAACAGTGATGGCCTCATTCGCCGCGTGAGCCGTGGAAACGGCGTCGGCCAGGGCTGTTATGGCAAGCCAGATTTTCATGAATAGAACTCCAAAGTTCCCGAGAATTTACCCTAAGACATCCCCCCCTGTCTTCCACCAGAGCCGATAGCGCCTGCCGCAAGTAGCGACAGCGTCCACATCTTGTGCAAGGCCCGGTTTGTCGCTACAGTCCAGACGGGCATCTTTTTCAACCCGGAGGGACCCCGTCCATGACGACTCATCTACTGCTAGGGCCTGTGCTCTCGTTTCGAGGAACCTCCAAGGGCAAATGGAAAGTCAGCGCCCTTATCGGCATCGACGCGGCGGCCAAGGCGCCCAAGCTTACCGTCGACGGCAAGGCCGCAAAGAACGCGGTGCTGCTCAAGCACCAGGAATACCAATACTTGCGCTATGACCTGACCGTCAAACAAGGCGCGCAGGAGCGCCGGGTCGAATATACAGTGGAAGGCGTAGACGAAACCTGGCACTTCACAGTGCCCGGCAAGAACTACGCGCCGCGCATGGCTTATGTTTCCTGCAACGGCTTCTCGGACCCCAGCAGCATCCGCAAGCTGATCAAAGGCGAAAACGCGGTCTGGGCGGACTTGCTGTGCAACCACGACAAGCTGATGCGCCCGGATAAATATTGGTTGGACAAAGAGCAACTGTGGCACGAGTCGCGCACCCACGACGAGCATCTGCAACGCTTTCATCTACTGCTGATGGGCGGCGATCAGATCTACTTCGACTCCATCTGGGAACACGTCAAGGAACTCAAAGGCTGGATAGGCCTGCCCCGAGACGAGCAGCTTACCTTTCCGGTCAGCCCCGAACTCGAAGCCCGTATCGAAAACTACTATCTGACGCTGTATGCCACCAGGTGGCTGCCACGCGAAAGGGCGGCCTGGGGCTCACAAGCCAAGGCGCTCGACGCCGCGGCCGCCCTGGCCAGGACACCAACGGTAATGATGTGGGACGACCACGACATCTTCGACGGCTGGGGCTCATATAGCTGCGAGATGCAGAACAGCCCCCTGTTCAAATGCATCTTCCATCATGCCAGGCGAGCCTTCTGGATATTCCAGATGCAGCACGTGGGCGATCAACTACCCGACTTGAAACCGCGCGACGATGTGCGCGTCAGGGCCGACGACCCGCTCTTCCAGAAAATAGAATGGGCAAAAGCTCTGAAAAATGATCCGCTCGCCTTGCCCCTGCTCGACCAGCAGCCTGGCTTCAGTTTCGTGCACGCTGTCGGCCCGCTGCAGCTAGTGGTTGCCGACCTCAGAACTGAAAGATCGCACGAACAAGTCATGGGCCCGGATACCTGGGGCGCTTTGCAGGCTTGGCTGCGGCAGATTCCGGAAAACGATAGGCAGCATCCGGGCACGGGATGCCAGCATCTGCTGTTCATGTCGTCCGTGCCGGTGGTGCACCCGAAGTTGACGCTGGCCGAAGCCTTTCTGGACAATTTCGGCTCCGAACAAGTTCTGGACAGCAGCGCCGACGACCTGAAAGACCACTGGACCCACGACGACCACGAAGGCGAGCGCCTGCGTTTGCTTGAAACCTTGTTCGCGACGGCCAAGGCAAAGCAGCTTCGAGTCAGCATCGTTTCGGGAGACGTGCATGTGGCGGCCCACGGTGTCGCCTATCGCAAGGACGTCGGCCCGCAGGACAACTGGGCGCAGATTCGGCAGTTCACCTCGACGGCCGTGGTGCACCCATCGCTGGTATCCGTGGCCGAGCGGCTATTCTTTCACGTGCTGGACGGCGTAGCCCGGACAACACAAAACCTGGATGTGAACACCTGCGCGGAAATGCTGATTTTCCCGCAGTCCAATCGGCGAATTCTGGCTGCGCGCAACTGGCTGGCTCTTGAATTGGACGTTAGCGCGTCAGGCTCCACCGGCTCGAAGCTCTGGGCTACCTGGCGCTGCGAGACCAAGGACGGCATCACAAACCACCTGGTGGCCACGGACCCCGCATTGCCGCCCGCGGCGGCCAACCAATAGGCCCCGGCCTTTTACTGGCTTGTGCCCAGCGCTTTCACGCAGGACGCCCGCCGGCTAGGGCGCATTGCCTCGGCATAGCTTGCCGGGGCGACACGCCAGTACAGCACCACAACCACCGCGACGCAAGCCAGATGCAGCAGCCAACCCGCCGTGAATCCGCCTGTGTAATCCCGCAGCACGGCGACTATCCACGGCGGCATGGCGGCGATCAAAAAGCCGCCGCCCTGCATCAGCGCGGATAGCGCGCCGGCCTGGGCCGGGTCGGCCAGGTGGTCAAGCGCCACGATCAACGACAACACAAAGCAACCGCCCAACCCCACGCCCAGCAATATGGTCCAGGCCAGCGGGGCCGCTTCCGGCCACAACATCAGGGCGATGAAACCGGCAGCCTGCATGGCGAGCGTAAGCCACAGCCAAGGCCGGCGGTCTTGGGTTTTTCTTGCAAGCACCGGAAAAAGCAGGGCCGCCACCGCCTGGCATACGGCCATGATCGCCAGCAGGCTTCCACTGGCTGACGCGCTCCAGCCCAGCTCTTGGTAGAACGGTGCCAACCATGCCACCATGGTGGAATACCCCCCGTTGACGAGGCCGAAACACGCCATCAGCAGCCATACCCTCGGCCGCCGCAAATAGCCCGCCAAGGCCATTCCGCCTTGAGACGCGGCTTGGTCGGCAGGCAGGCTACGCACCGTCAACAACAGGGCAAACGCAACGGGCAAGGCCATCCAGGCAAGACCCGTGTGCCAATCGCCGCCGGCCTCGGCCAGCAGCGGGGACAATTGCGCGCCCAGCGCGCCGCCGCCCATCAGCATGGCCGAGTAAAGCCCCATGACCACCCCCACATGCCCAGGGAAACGCTGCTTGACGATGCCGGGAAGCACGGCCTGCACAACGGCGGCGCCCAAGCCCAGCAAGGCGGCGGTCCCCACCAACTGCCAGCCGGTGGCGGTGAACAGGCGCAGCAGCGAACCCAGCATCAACAGGACGAGCGCGCCTATCATGGACAGCCGGGACCCCACCCTGGCCTGCAGCATGGGGCCGGCGAAGGCGAACACCCCCATCAGCAGCATGGGCACCAGGGTCAAAAGCGCGATCCCTTGCAGGTCGAGACCGGTCTGCGACACGATATCGCCGGCCAGCGGGCCTATGCCTGTAATGAAAGGCCGCAGGTTCAGGGCGATCAGCGCCACGGCCGCCAGCAATACGGCGGCCGACCCGGAGTTCCTCGACGTCATGTGCTTATACCTGCCTGCCCTGCTTCCGCGCCCACTCGGCGTACAGATCAGGATGCTCTTCTGTACGCGCCGGAACGTGGCGAATGGCCATGGACTGCTCGGCAAAAGGCTTGGCAAGATCCTCGTAGACCGCGGCGGTGGACAGCCCGAAGGGCGCCCCGTCCTCGTTGGAATAGGCGTAAGCGACCTCGCGCACGCCGGCCAGCCTCATGGCCGCCATGCACATGGGGCAAGGGTGGCCGCTGGCATAGACGGCGCAGCCGGTTAAATCGGGAGAGCCCAGCTTGCGGCTGGCGGCGCGAATGGCCGTCAGCTCGGCATGAGCGGTCGGATCGTTGGTGGCATGGATTTCATTGACGCCCGTCGCAATCACGGCGCCGTCGCGGACCACCAGCGCACCGAAGGGCCGTCCACCCTTGTCGACATTGACGCGAGCCAATTCGATGGCCTGGCGCAGGTAGTGGTTTTCATCAGTCATGAACTTATTCCTTTCTTTGATGCAGTTGGCCCCTAGCGGGCATGGGCAGCCAGCAAAATCGACTCGATTTTTTTATAGCCGGCCGAACGGGCATGCTGCAGCGGCGTCACGCCCTTGTTGTCCGCCAGGTTCACATCGGCACCGGCCTTGACGAGCAGATCCACGATCTTTTGATGCTTCTCGCCGCCCTGGCCAAGAATGATCGCTTCCAGCAGAGCGGTCCACCCAAGCCGATTCACATGATCGACATCGACGCCCGCCTCAATCAAAGTGCGCACCGTCTCGACATGGCCGCGCTCGGCGGCCGGTATCAGGGCCGTGCCGCCATAGCGATTGGTGCTCTTTAAGTCCGCCCCGTGCGACAAAGTCATTTTCAGGATGTCGAGATGGCCCCGCGCGCCCGCATACAAATACGGGCTGTCATCGATACGATCCTTGGCGTTGACGTCGGCGCCGGCATCTATCAAGGCCCGCGCCGCCTCGACCTTGTTGGCATGCGTTGCAAGCAGAAGCGCCGTTGCCCCGCTGCCATCGCGCGCATCGATTGCCGCCCCTCCGGCCAGAAGCTTCTTGATGCCGGCAACGTCGTTCTTGCTTGCGGCGGCATGCAAAGCAGAAGCGCCCGCTGGCTCGGCACTCGCTGGAGCCAGCGGGATGACGGCCAAAGTCCAGAAAACGAAATGTGCAAAAGTTGAGCGACGAAGCATTTTTTTCCCTGTACTGGCTGGATTAAAGGCGGCTTGCCTGAATGAACTAGGCAACCACGTGGGCGTTCCGCCCTGCACAAACAATATAGACAAAATAAGGATTATTTGAAAATTAAATATTTTTATATAATTTATTCATATATTTAATAAACATCCCAACCCACTCCTAACGAGAAACCATGCTCGACCCCCGTCTGCTACGCTCCTTCACGGCCATCGTCGACACGGCAAGCTTCACTCTCGCCGCGGAACGCCTGAGCATGACCCAATCCACCATCAGCCAGCAGCTCGCCCGCCTTGAAGACGCCGTGGGAGTGGTATTGGTCGACCGCGCGGCACGACCGATCCAGGCGACGCTGGCCGGAGAACGCCTGCTGGGCTACGCCCGAAGAATCCTGGCGCTGCAAACGGAAGCCCAGCTGGCGCTAGGCGAGCCCGCCGGCAACACGTCCATTCGCATAGGCATCCCCGAAGACATCGTCAGCACCGCGATCGCCACGGTCTTCCGCGATTTCACCCAACGCCACCGCGAAATCCACCTGGACGTCACGGCCGGATTAAGCCGCGACCTGACCCGCAGCTACCGCGCCGGCGAACTGGATATCCTCATCGCCAAAGAAACGGCCGCAAGCCCCGATTGCCGCGCCAGCTTTCCAGAGGCCATGGTATGGTTCGAAAGCACCGACGCGCCAAAACAGTGGCCCAACCCCATCCCCCTGATCGCCTTCCCGCCCGGCGGCCTGTACCGCGAAGCCATGTTCCAGCGCATAGAGCGTGAACAACTGCGCTGGTACATCGCGTTTTCCGGCAGCAGCCTGCAGAGCGTATTGGTGGCGGTCGAAGCCGGGCTGGGCCTGTCCCTGCTGCCCAAGGCCGCAGCCGCCGGCTACCGCGTCCGGCCATGCACGCGCTTTCACGGGGAGCCCCCGGTTTCCGTTTCCATCTATTCCTGGGAAAACGAAGGCCCGGTTGCCGAATTGGTGGAGCAGACGCGGGGGATTCTTGCTGGTAGAAGTGTGCGGGGGGTGAATTGAATCGTATCGGTGTCACGCAAACGCCGGCTCGAAATCCACCAAATCGGTACTGCGCATGCCCAGTCCTTTGGCCACGGCACGCCAGCCATTGACGGCCTGGGCCACCTCCGTCCAGATCGCAGCCGCGTCCTCTGCATTCAATCTGAAGTAAGGCGCCCCTTCCATCAACACATCTCGACTATCGATGGGCCCTGAATCCTCAGTCAGCCATGTCTTGCTCTCGCGGCGATCACCAGGCATAGGATTGAGGTCGAACGCCGGCGACAGGCACCAGCCATGGTTACGCGCATCATATAAAAATCCGGTATTGCGCAAGTGGTCATCGGTATTGCAAATCAGAAAATTGAAAACCAGACGACGCCACAGCTGGCGAATGTCGGGAATCGGGTTCGCTCCTTCCTGCAACAGAACATCCACCAGCTCCGTATAAGCATGCACCGCTTCCCGGCCGCCAGACTGCAGCATCGTCGCGGCCGATACATAGGGAATACGGCCGCCATCGACAGTGCGATCGAATCTCCGAATAATGGCGATTGCCGCCCCATTAATCAGTTCCACACGAGCAGTTGCCGCATTAATTCCCGCCTTGGCGGCAAGATGCATCGCCAGCACCTCGCCTCGGGTGACGTCACGCTTGTCGACTTGACTGGGAAATTTGCCCAAGGCCAAACGACCATCCGTATCGCGCACGGTTGACTTAGGACGAGCGCCGCCCAGCGAAGTGCCTTGTCCAAGTAGATACCGCAAGTCCTGCGCACTTTCTGTGCCAGCTTCCAGCGCACGGACCGCCTGCTCGACTTTGCCCAGCTCTACCAATGGCGGCACTCGCCCATACGCTCCTCCGGAGCGTAAATAAGCCTTAGCGTGAGGATCAAAAAGACGCAACGCGCCAACACGTGCTTCGTCATCCACCCACATCAGGAAGTCGACAGGCTCCAGCGCGGGCGTCTCTCGGTCTTTCTGACGCAACTTCGCATGGGCGCGCCGAATTACGCGTTCGCCCCAAGAATCCGGCGCAGTATCCTCCAGTGCCCGAAAGAACACCTCTTGAGGATGCTGAACACTCAACACCCGCAACAGGTCGGGAGATAGCGTAAAAAACCGTGGATCCCGCAACCAACCCTCGTCATAGCTGAATGCGCTTCGCTTGCCGCTACCCAAGTACAACCGTCCCACGAGCTGACCGCTGGAGCCCAGGTGTACCTCAAGATCCTGGCGTCGGGATATCTTGGCAGCCATTAGAAGCCCTCCAGTTCATCGCTGCTGTCAGTGACACTTCCTTCCATTGCAGCGGGGCGACCGACGCGCGGCTTGCCGCTACGCGGCGAGCGCACCCGTTGGGGCAGCTGCTCTCGAAGCAAATCCATTCCCAGCGTGTCATGCTCCATTGACATGGCTTCCACAACGACATCAAGGCGACCAAGCACGTGCAAGGCGCGCAGGAATGCATGTAAGGCAGTGCCAGGATTGCCATCTTCCATGCGCCTGACCGTACTTAACGACGTGCCAATACGCTGCGCCAAGTCTTCCTGGCTTATACGACGCATACGACGCGCAATGGAGATGTCCTGCCCAAGACGGTGTAATGCGCGGTCTACGGGCCGCGGCAGCTCAAGCCGTGAATTTTGAGCCTTTCGCTGAGTATTTGGCACTATTAAAATTCAAATATAAGTTAATTAAGTCGATAGTAGTTCATATTTGAACACATTGCCAGAGTCATAATAATTTATCACGGATGCGTCACGTGGCATGAACGGCGGCAGGCCGCTCATCATATCGGGGCAGAGGGGATGCGATCGCAAAGATCAAATCACAGTCGCAGTTGTTTGAAACAAGACTGGACGCAAGGGGATGCTGGCCAATTTCAGCAGGCTAAAAAGTCAGCATGAAAACTTTTGATATTGGCTTTCCGAACACCAAGTGGAAGCCATTGAATAGTCATCGTGGAGCGGGTGAAGGGAATCGAACCCTCGTATGCAGCTTGGGAAGCTGCCGTTCTACCATTGAACTACACCCGCCTGAAGGCCGTTCCGGGAACCGGAAGGGTTTGCATTATAGCGCCCCGCTGGCAGCCTTGCCTGCGCCACTACAATTGCTTGCGGTTGCCGCATGAAATAAGCGGCGGCAATCACTACAATTCAGGCTATGAACATGAATTCCCAACCCAATCCCCCTGCCTCCCCGATGGCGGGCCTGGCGGCTGCCGAGCCCGCCGTGCCGGCCAAAGAAGAAGCCGGCGATTTCGTCGTCACGTCCACCGCTCCGTCCGGAACCAGCCATATACGCAGCTTCGTGCATCGACGCGCCCATATCACGCCGGGGCAAAAAGAAGCCCTGGATCATCTGATGCCGCTGTGGTCCCTGCCCTATCGCAATGCGCAGCTGGATTTCGACAAGGCGTTCGGCCGCCAGGCCCCCACCGTGCTGGAGATCGGCTTCGGCATGGGCGAGACCACTCAGAAGATCGCACTGGCCAGGCCAGGCGACAACTTCCTGGGCGTAGAGGTATTCAACGCCGGCGTGGGCGCCATGCTGAAACGCATCGAGGAATCCGAGCTCGGCAACGTGCGCATCATCCAGCACGACGCGGTGGAAGTGGCTCGCGACATGATTCCCCCGGATTCGCTGGCCGGCGTGCACATCTACTTTCCCGACCCCTGGCCCAAGAAGCGCCATCACAAGCGCCGCCTGATCCAGCCCGCCTTCATCGCGCTGCTGGCCAGCCGCATCAAGCCGGGCGGCTATATCCATTGCGCGACCGATTGGGAAAACTATGCCGAGCAGATGCTGGAGGTGCTAAGCGGAGAATCCAGCCTGGCCAATACGGCCAACGGCTATGCGCCGCGCCCCGAGTTCCGCCCGCAGACCAAGTTCGAAACGCGCGGCCTGCGCCTGGGCCACGGCGTCTGGGACCTGATTTTCAAGCGAAAGTAGGCCTCTCGGACATCCGCCGCGCGGCAACGCGCGCCCGATCAACTTCACGCTACAGCTAAAGGAAAGTCCACGTGTACCCGGAGATACAGCCCTATGCCCATGGTTTTCTGGACACCGGAGACGGCCACCAGGTGTACTGGGAGCTTTGCGGAAATCCGCAGGGCAAGCCTGCGGTCTTCCTGCATGGCGGCCCGGGCAGCGGCTGCTCGGCGGCGCACCGCAGGCTGTTCGACCCGCAACGCTACAAGGTCCTGCTGTTCGACCAGCGCGGCTGCGGCCGCTCCACGCCGCATGCAAGCCTGGACAACAACACGACCTGGCATCTGGTGGCCGATATCGAACGCCTGCGCGACGAAGTGCTGGGCGCCGAAAAGATATTGGTTTTCGGGGGATCCTGGGGCTCGACGCTGGCGCTGGCCTATGGCCAGAAGCACCCGGATCGAGTCAGCGAGATGATATTGCGAGGCATCTTCGCGATCCGCCGCGAAGAGCTGGCCTGGTTCTACCAAGAGGGCGCATCGCGCATCTATCCCGACTACTGGGAAGACTACCTTGCCCCGATACCGGTGGACGAACGGCACGACCTGATCGCCGCCTACCGGCGCCGGCTTACCGGCAGCGACCGCCAGGCACAACTGCGGGCGGCGCATGCCTGGAGCCTGTGGGAAAGCCGCAGCATCACGCTGCTGCAAAGCGCGGCGCACGAAAAGACGCATTCGGCCGATGACTCGGCCCTGGCCTTCGCCCGGATAGAAAACCATTATTTCGTGCACAATGGCTTCATGGACGAAGGGCAGTTGATACGCGACGCCCATTTGCTGCACGGCATTCCGGGCGTCATCATCCAGGGGCGCTACGATATGTGCACGCCGGCCAAGACGGCCTGGGAGCTGCATCGCGCCTGGCCGCAAGCCGAGTTCCACATGGTGCCCGATGCGGGCCACGCCTTTGACGAACCCGGCATACTGAAGCAGCTTCTTGCCGCCACCGACAAATTCAGTCGGTAAGGAGCCGGCGCCAGCCTTATTTAAAGCTTTCAGCAGGATTTTTGAAAAATGAACATCACCCTCAATGGCAAACCGACGCAGCTTGAACAGGTCAATACCATTGCCGAGCTGGTTGCGCACCTGGGCTATCAGGACAAGCGCATCGCCGTGGAGCGCAATGGCGACATCGTCCCGAAAAGCCAGCACCCGCAAACCGGCCTGACCGAAGGCGACCGGCTTGAAATCGTCGTCGCCGTGGGCGGCGGCTGATCAATCCGCCACCCCCGTTCCACGCCAAAGCTTGATGAGGCCCACCCGCTACGGCCGCAGGCGCCTTCGGGCGAATGCACAAGACAGCAGGGTCGGCTGGACCGCCCTGCCGGCAATCTAGCGGAACCCGCCGAAGCCGCCCTTGCCCAGGCCTTTCAGGCCACCCATGGCGCGCATCATCTTGGCCATGCCGCCCTTTTTCATCTGCTTCATCATGCCCTGCATTTGGTCGTACTGAGTCAGCAGACGGTTGACCTCTTGCACCGGCACACCCGCGCCCGCAGCGATGCGGCGCTTGCGCGAGGCCTTCAGTAATTCCGGCTTGGCGCGCTCGGCGGGCGTCATGGAATTGAGTATGCCCTCGCTGCGGCGCAACTGCTTTTCGGCCTGGCCGCCCTGCAACTGGCCGGCCGCCTGGGCAAACTGGGCCGGCAGCTTTTCCAGCAAGGAACCCATATCGCCCATTTTCCTGACCTGCAGCAGTTGATCGCGAAAGTCGTTCAGGTCGAAGCGTGAGCCCGACTTGATCTTGGCCGCCAGCTTTTCGGCCTCGGCCACGTCGATATTCTTTTGCGCCTGCTCCACCAGGGCGACGATATCGCCCATGCCCAGCACGCGCTGCGCCATGCGTTCGGGGTGGAAGGGCTCCAGGCCGTCCAGCTTTTCGGACACGCCCACGAACTTCAAGGGCTTGCCCGTTACGTGGCGCACCGACAAGGCCGCGCCGCCACGCGCATCGCCGTCCAGCTTGGTCAGCACCACGCCGGTCAGGGGTAGCGCATCGGCAAAGGCGCGCGCCACGTTGACCGCGTCCTGGCCCTGCATGGCGTCGACCACGAACAGGGTTTCAATCGGGTTCAGCAGGTCGTGCAGAACGCGGATTTCGCGCATCATGGCTTCGTCCACGCCCAGGCGGCCGGCCGTATCCACGATAAGCACGTCGTAATGATGCTTTCTGGCGTGGTCCAGCGCCGCGTGCGCGATCTGCTCGGGCTTTTGCGACACGTCGGACGGCAGGAAATCCACCTTGACCTGGGCCGCCACGGTTTTCAGTTGCTCGATGGCGGCGGGGCGATAGACGTCGGCGCTGACCACCAGCACTTTCTTCTTGCCCGTCTTGCGGCCGTTCTGGATGTGGCCGCCTTCGGACAGCCATTTAGCCAGCTTGCCGGTGGTGGTAGTCTTGCCGGCGCCCTGCAAGCCGGCCATTAGGATGACGGCGGGCGGCTGGGTGGCCAGGGAAAGCTCGCCGGCCTCGTCGCCCAGGTCGCCGCCCATCAGGCCGGTCAGTTCCTTGTGCACCACGCCCACCAGCGCCTGGCCGGGGTTCAGGCTGCCCACCACGTCCTGACCCAGGGCGCGTTCCTTCACGCGGGCCACGAAGTCGCGCACCACGGGCAGGGACACGTCGGCCTCTAGCAGGGCCATGCGCACTTCGCGCAGCATGTCTTGCGTATTGGCCTCGGTTAAACGGGCCTCGCCGCGCATTGTTTTGACAACGCGCGATAAACGCTGGGTCAGATTGTCGAGCATAAGGGTGGTTTCGCTTAAACTAATTGATCTTTCGGCATACGGACTAAAATAGTCCGATTCAGGGGCTTGCCCCGAACTGCACATCATTCAAGGGACTATGTCTGCAGGCATTGTATTTCACTTGCTGGCGGCTCTGGCGTACGCCGTGCTGGCCATATCGCTTTGGCGCCCTTTGACCCGGGGCGGCGAACAGGTCAGCGCCGGAAAAGTACGGCTGGTATGCCTGGCCGGCGCCATCGTGCTGCACGGCATAGGCCTGGCGCAAGCCATCGTGCCCAACCACACCCTGGTGCTGGGCTGGGCGCTGGCCCTTTCCGCCGCGGTCTGGCTGGGCATGGTGGTGTTCTGGCTGGAAAGCCTGGTCATGCGCATCGACGGCCTGCTGCTCATTCTACTCCCCGCCTCGGCTGTGGCCGCGGGCCTGGCCAGCCTGTTTCCCACGGGCCATATCGTCGCCCACGCCGGCAGCGAATGGCTGCGGGTGCACCTGCTTATCGCCCTGACGGCATACGGGCTGATCACCGTGGCCGCCCTGCAGGCCATGCTGATGGCCGCCCTGGACCGCCAATTGCACCGGCCGGTGGAATCCGAGGCCACGCGCACCACGCTCAGCCGCGCACTGGATTCCATGCCGCCGCTGCTCCTGCAGGAAGTCCTGCTGTTCCGCCTTATCTGGATAGGCTTCGCCATCCTGACGCTTACCGTCATCACGGGCGCCATCGTTTCGCTGCGCCTGACCACCGACCTGGTCCCCATGGACCACAAGACCATCTTCACGCTGCTGTCCTGGCTGACCTTCGGCGGTCTGCTGGTCGGCCGCTATACGCGCGGCTGGCGCGGGCGCATCGCCCTGCGCTGGACGCTGGTCGGCTTCGCCTTCCTGCTGCTGTCCTACACGGGCAGCCGCTTCGTGCTCGACGTCATTCTGCATCGGGGTTAGTGTGGGAAAAATACTATTCTGGGTAGTGGTCATCTTCGGCGGCCTCCTGGCCGCGCGCCTCCTGGCGCACCACAACGCAAAAGACCGGGCGGAAAGCGACCGGGCCAGGCCGGCAAAACGACGCGTCAAAGAGCCCAAACCGGTCGAATCCATGGTCCGCTGCGAGCACTGCGGCATACACCTGCCCCGCTCCGAAGCGGTCATGTCCGAAGGCCATATCTGGTGCAGCCAGGACCACGCCAAGCTGGGCGTATGCCAGTGAACCCCCTGGTCCTGGACCGCCACGGCTGGCTCAAACCGCAAGCGGGCGTCATCCATACGCCCTCGCCCAATCACGACGACAGGACCGATCCGGCCGATGTGAGCCTGCTGGTCATGCACAACATCAGCCTGCCGCCAGGCATCTTCGGCGGCCCTGAAGTCGCCGGCCTGTTCACCAATACGCTGGACTACGATTCGCACCCCTGGCTGGACCGCTTGCGCGGCCTGCGCGTCTCGGCGCACTTCTTCCTGCGGCGCGACGGCGGCATCGTGCAGTTCGTGTCCACGCAGAAGCGCGCCTGGCACGCCGGCGTATCCTGCTTCGAGGGCCGCGAACGCTGCAACGACTTTTCGATAGGCATAGAAATGGAGGGCACCGATACCCTGCCCTATGCCGACGAGCAATACCAGACGCTGCGCGCCCTGGTGCCGGCGCTGCGCGCGCAGCACCCCCTAAAGGCGGTACGCGGCCACGAACACATCGCCCCCGGCCGCAAAACCGACCCAGGCCCCGCCTTCGACTGGCAGCGCTTGGGCCGCGAAACCGGCTGGCCGGCCCGGCAGTTGCCGCCAGTGTGAATCGGCGCCCGAATAAACGCGCCCTTGCCACGATACCGGCAAGGGCGGGCTCCACAGCCTGCTGTGATTATTTATTCAACAACAGGCGATTCATGCGCTTGACGAAGGCGGCCGGGTCCGAGAGGCTGGCGCCTTCGGCCAGCATGGCCTGGTCCAGCAGCAGCAAAGACCATTCTTCGAAATCGGCGTCCGGGGCGCCCTGAACCTGCGCAATCAAAGCGTGTTCGGGGTTGATCTCCAGAATCGGCTTGACCTCGGGCGCCGCCTGGCCTGCCGCCTGCAGCATGCGCAGCAGGTGCGGGCTAAGCTCGTGCTCGTCGACCACCACGCAAGCCGGCGAATCCACCAGGCGCCCGGTTACGCGCACTTCCTTCACCTTGTCGCCCAGCGAAGTCTTCAGGCGCTCGACCAAAGGCTTGAAGGTCTCGGCCACTTCGGCCTGATGCTTCTTTTCTTCCTCGTCGGCCAGTTGGTCCAGATCCAGGCCGCCCTTGGCGATGGAGACCAGCGCCTTGCCATCGAAATCGCGCAGATAGGACAGCATCCATTCATCCACGCGGTCAGACAACAGCAGGACTTCCAGCCCCTTCTTGCGGAAGATCTCCAGATGCGGGCTGTTGCTGGCGGCCGCAAACGTATCGGCGCTGACATAATAGATTTTGTCCTGGCCTTCTTTCATGCGCGACACATAATCGGCCAGCGACACCGTCTGCGCCGAACCCTCGGCCTGCGTGGAGGCAAAGCGCAGCAGCTTGGCGATGCGTTCTTTATTGGCGGCGTCCTCGCCCGTGCCCTCTTTAAGCACCTGCCCGAATTCCTTCCAGAAATCGGCATATTGCTCGGGCTTGTTCTCGGCAAGGTCTTCCAGCAGGGACAAGATGCGTTTGGCGGAGCCTTCGCGTATCACGCGCACATCGCGGCTTTCCTGCAGTATTTCACGCGACACGTTCAGCGGCAGGTCGGCCGAATCGATAACGCCGCGCACAAAACGCAGATAGGTCGGCAGCAGTTGCTCGGCCTCGTCCATGATGAACACCCGCTTCACATACAGCTTGACCCCGCGCCGGCCCTCGCGGTCCCACAAATCCATGGGTGCATGCTTGGGTATGTACAGCAGCTGCGTGTATTCGCTGCGGCCTTCCACGCGGTTGTGCGTCCAGGCTAGCGGATCGTCGTAATCGTGCCCGATGTGCTTGTAGAACTCTTGGTATTGCTCGTCGCTGATGTCCGACTTGGACCGCGTCCACAAGGCATTGGCCTGGTTGACGGTTTCCCATTCGTTCTTCTTGACCTGCTCGGACTTCTCGGCGTCCCACTCTTCCTTCAGCATCTGGATGGGCAGCGAGATATGGTCGGAATAGCGCCGCAACACCTCGCGCAGCTTCCAGCCGCCAAGGAAATCGTCTTCGTCCTTGCGCAGGTACAGCGTGACCGAAGTGCCGCGATCGGCTTTTTCCACTTGCGTGATCGAGAATTCGCCCTGGCCGTCGGACTCCCACAAGATGGCATCGGTCTCGGCGGCGCCGGCGCGGCGGCTCAGCACCGACACCTTCTCGGCCACGATGAAAGACGAATAAAAGCCCACGCCGAACTGGCCGATAAGCTGCGCGTCTTTTTGCTTGTCGCCGGTCAGTTGCGAGAAGAATTCCTTGGTGCCCGAGCGCGCAATGGTGCCCAAGTTGGCCACCGCCTCGTCGCGGCTCATGCCGATGCCGTTGTCGGAAATGGTGACCGTGCGCTGATCCTTGTCGTACTCCACGCGTATGCGCAAGTCGGTATCGCCCTGGAACAGGTCGGGATTGTCGATGGCTTCGAAGCGCAGCTTGTCGCAGGCGTCGGAGGCATTGGAAACCAGTTCGCGCAGGAAAATCTCTTTATTGCTGTACAGCGAGTGGATCATCAAGTGCAGCAATTGCTTCACTTCGGCCTGAAATCCCAGGGTTTCCGAATTGCTTGTCGTGTCGGTTTGAGTCATGGTCCAGCCTGAAAAAATGATCAATAAAACAATTGTTTAGCCAATATTTACTACGCCCCGCAGCGCGGAGCGGCAGCTTCGAAAGCCGCTTATTCCTTTTACGATGGGGGCGGGAAGCGGATTTTCAAGCGGACGCGGGGTTGCGTAAAACGCCTTGTTACACCCGAAAACAAGCTCTTGGTGTACGGTTACACCTACGACTGACAGTAATGAAGCAGATAGTTCGGTCTTTGTATCCAGGTTACCCGGCCCAGAACAAAGGAGTGCGATCGTGCAAGCTATAGCGCTTTTCAATGTATTGAAAGTCATCGGACTAGCGGTCCTTGTGCTGATGGTCACCGCCATCTGTTACGCCGGCATCATCGGGATCAGCTACTGGTCCGGCATCGGCGTCTGACACGGAGGCCACCATGAACAAGCGCCAGACCCGTGTTTTCGCCATCGCTTCCACCGCCATTGCCACACTGCTGTTCCTGGGGCTTACGGTGGACAGCCACCGCCAGTTCCCCACCCTGACCAATTCCAAATCCATCACCGAAGAAGTCGTGCGCGGCCAGAACGTCTGGCACGCCTACAACTGCATCAACTGCCATACGATTTTCGGCGAAGGCGCCTACTACGCGCCCGACCTCACCAAAATCACCCAACACCGCGGCGCCCCCTACCTGACCGCCTTCCTGAAAGACCCCACCCAGTTCTACGACGAACAAAAACATCGCCGGCTGATGCCCAACCTGCACATGAAAGACCAGGAAATCTCCGACGTCATCGCCTTCATGGACTGGGTCAGCAAGGTCGACAACCAGGGCTGGCCGCCCCGGCCCATCCTGGTCACCGGCAGTTCCATACCCGGCACCGACCTTAGCATCGCCCAGCAGGACGAAAGCGGCGCGGGCCACAAGGGCGGCTTGCCGCCGGGCACTCGCCCGGTCAGCAGCGCCAACGACCCCATCGCCCTGGGCCAGGCGCTGTTCCGCACCGTTACGCCCACCTGTTCCGCCTGCCACTCCACCGCCCCCGGCGTGAACCTGGCGGGCCCGACCCTGGCCAACTTGGCCGCCACCGCCGAAAAAACCCTGGCTTCGCCCGACTACAAGGGCAAGGCCAAGACCGTGGAGGAATACATCCGGGAATCCATCGTCGAGCCCAGCGCCTACCTGCACCCCGGGCCCATGTATTCGGCCAATGGCGTGTCCTTCATGCCGCCGTCCTACGGCAAGGACCTGAGCACAGAGCAAATAGATCAACTGGTCGCCTATCTGGCGTCGTTCAAATAACGGCTTAGCTCTTACGGAACACACGGAACAGCCACATACCCAGGAGTCGCCATGCGTTACAGATCTCAATCGGTCGCCTATTGGTATTTCGCGCTAGCCATGATTCTTTTCGGACTGCAGTTGGTCTTCGGCCTGCTGTCCGCCTCGAAATACCTGGGCCCGGACCCCCTGCTGAACATCCTGCCTTTCGACGTCACCAAAACCATACACACCAACCTGCTGATCGTCTGGGTGCTTACCGGCTTCATGGGCGCCACCTACTGGATCGTGGCGGACGAATCGCGTTCGGAACTGCATAGCGTCAAGCTGGCCTACATCCAGCTCGTCCTGTGGGCCATCATGGGCGTCACCGCCGTCATCGGCTACCTGTTCGGCTACGGCACGGGCAACAAGCTGCTGGAACAGCCCCTGCCGAACAAGCTGCTGATCGTCGTCTGCATGCTGATCTTCCTGTACAACGTAGGCATGACCATAAAACGGTCGGGGCGCTTCACCACCACGGAAGGCGTGCTGCTGCTGGGCCTGGGCTCGTCCGCCGTGCTCTACCTGCCCGCCCTGCTGCACTACGAAAACTACGTGGTGTCCATCTTCTACCGCTGGTGGACCATACACCTGTGGGTCGAAGGCGTGTGGGAAATGATCCAGGGCTCCTTCCTGGCCTACCTGCTGATACGGCTGTCCGGCGCTGACCGCGAAGTCCTGGAAAAATGGCTGTACGTCATCGTGGGGCTGGTCTTCATTGCCGGCATCCTGGGCACCGCGCACCACTATTACTGGGTTGGCGTGCCGTCCTACTGGCTGCCGCTGGGCGGCTTCTTCAGCGCACTTGAACCGGTCGCACTGGTGGGCATGGCCATGTACGCCTACTTCGCCATACGGCGCACCGGCATGCGCCACCCCAACGGCCTGGCCCTGCACTGGACCATAGGCAGCGCCGTCTTTACCCTGTTCGGCGCCGGCCTGCTGGGCCTGGCCCACACCTTTCCCGACATCAACAAATGGACGCACGGCACCCTGATCACCGCCATGCACGGCCACGCCGCCTTCTATGGCGCCTACGCCATGATCGTCATGGCCGTCATCAGCTACGCCATGCCCAGCATGCTGGTGGGCCGCAAGGAAGAAGGCAGCTCCATAGGCTACTGGGCCTTCTGGCTGCAGATCGCCGGCATGTTCGGCATGACGCTGTCCTTCGCCACCGCCGGCATCGGCCAGGTCTACCTGGAACGCGTCCTGGGCATAGGCTATCTGGACGTGCAGCTAAAAATACAGATCCACTTCCTGATGCTGATCGCCACGGCCTCGCTTTTCGCCGTCGGCGTGGGCCTGTTCATCTACGACTTCTTCCGCTACGCGCCGCGCCTGGTGCCCTCGGAAGACGCCGACACTGTCCAGAAGGCGCCGGCTGGCGGCTTGGCCAATGAACAAGCCGGCTGATGTCCTAAGCCGCCTGCACGACGCGGCAGATAGCCAGGGCGCCCTTGACCCGGACCAAGCGCCCTACTACCTGCCCTGCGCCGACGAAGTCGAACTGTTCGAGCAATGCCACCGCAACGGCCTGGCCGTCATGCTGAAAGGCCCCACCGGCTGCGGCAAAACCCGCTTCGTCGAACACATGGCCTGGCGGCTGGGCCGGCCGCTGATCACCGTGTCCTGCCACGACGACCTTAGCGCCAGCGACCTGATCGGACGCTTCCTGATACGCCACGACAAAACCGTATGGCAGGACGGCCCCCTGACCACGGCAGTACGCAGCGGTGCCATCTGCTACCTGGACGAAGTCGTTGAAGCCCGCCAGGACACCATCGTCGTCCTGCACCCGCTAACCGACTACCGCCGCAGCCTGTCCATCGACAAGACCGGCGAAACCCTGCACGCCGCCCCCGGCTTCCAACTGGTCGTGTCCTACAACCCCGGCTACCAGCGCATGCTGAAAGACCTGAAGCCCAGCACGCGCCAGCGCTTCGTGGCCCTGGACTTCGACTTCCCCACGCCCGAACGCGAGGCCGACATCATCGTCCAGGAAAGCGGCGTAGCCCGCCCCACCGCCCAGGCCCTGGTAACGCTGGCGCACAAGCTGCGCGCCTTCCAGGACCGCGGCCTGGCCGAAGTGCCCAGCACCCGGCTGCTGGTCGCCACCGCGCAACTGATCGCCCAGGGCATCCCCGTCAAACGCGCCTGCCAGGTCGCCCTGGTATCGCCCCTATCGGACGACGCCTCGCTGGCCGGCGCCATGCGCGACCTGGTCGAGCTTAGCTTTCCCTAAGGCCGCGCCATGGCCGAAGCGGAAGACGTCATTACCGATGCGGCCAGGCACGCCACCGTCTATGCGCGCGAGCTGTGGCTGCGCAAGCGCGGCAAAGCCCAGCCCGACTTCCTGACACTGGCCCAGGCCGCGCCGCGCCTGGACCTGCTGATCAACGCCGTCTTCGGACAAAGCTACCCCTTGCGCGTGGCCCACCCGCCCGCCATACCCACCCTGCTGACCCGATGGTTCCGCCGCCACGACATCATGCCCTCGGCCGCCCCCGTCCCTGCCACCGACGGCACATCCATCTGGCTGCCCAATGCCATCGAAACCGACGACCATGAACTGGCCATGGAACGCTTCCGCGTCATGGCCTTGCTGCAAGCCATGCGCATACAGCGCGGCAGCGTGCTTGCCATCGACAGCATCACAACGCCGCGCATCCGCGCCATCTACCTATTGCTGGAAGCCCATGCCAGCGACCAGGCCCTGGCCGCCCTACTGCCCGGCATCGTCCCCGCCATCAATCGCTTGCGGCTCGAATGCCTGGCCGGGCGCCCCGCAATAACCCGATTGCCGCGAGGCTGCCAGCCCATAGAACAATGGACGCAAGCCATACTGCGCTGCCCCCTCGGGCAAACCCTTGCGGACATCCCCTTGTGCCCCACCCCCGCGGCATCGCTTTCCACCGCCATGGAAATGGCTCGGGCACTGAAAGAGCATGACGACGCCCAAGCGCGCGAGCCCCACGCCCACGCCTTGCACAAAGACAGCTGGACCGGCAAACTGCTGCCGCCCGCCGATACTTCGGACGGTGCAGAACAGCCTACCGCGCCCGGCGACGACCAGGCCCCATCCGCCCAGCCCCCACGCAGCGCCCGCATGCCGCGCCGCCCCAAAGAACGCAAGGCCAACGAAGACGAGGACAACGATCAGCAAGGCGTATGGATGGTGCAAACCAACGCCCCCCTGGAAAAAGCCGAAGATCCCATGGGCATGCAGCGCCCCGCCGACCGCGACGAACAAACCGCCGCCGAAGAATTCGCCGACGCCCTGTCGGAACTGCCGGAAGCCCGGTTGGTATCCACACCGGGCAAACCGCGAGAAGTCCTGCTGTCCGACGACCCGCCCGGCAAACGCAGCCGGGCCGGCGCAGCGCAGCCGGCGCCGGAAGCCCAATGGCGCTACCCCGAATGGGACTACCGCATCGACGGCTACCACCACCCCGGCGCCACCGTAAAAATGCAGACGCTGGAGCCCGGCCCACAAGCCTGGGTAGAGGCCACCCTGAAACTCCACCAAACCATGCTGGACACCCTGCGCAAGCGCTTCGAAATGCTGCGCGCCGAACGCGTCTGGCAACGCCGCCAACTGGACGGCGATGACATCGACCTGGACGCCTGCACCGAAGCCCTAGCCGACACCCGGGCCGGCCTGCCCATGCCACAGGCGCTATATAAACAGCAGCGCCCCCAGCGGCGCGACATGGCTATCATGCTGCTGATAGACATCAGCGGATCCACCGACTCGTGGCTGTCCGCCAACCGGCGCATCATCGACGTCGAACGCGAAGCCCTGCTGCTGGTCGCCATCGCCCTGGAACGCCTGGGCGAGCCCTATTCCATACAGGCCTTCTCCGGCGAAGGCCCACAAAGCGTCACCGTCAACGCCATCAAGGACTTCAAGGAGCCCTACGACAACGACATCGCACAGCGCATAGCCGCGCTAGAGCCCCAGCACTACACCCGCGCCGGCGCCGCCCTGCGCCACGCCAGCACCCTGCTGATGCAACAACCCGCCCGGCACCGGCTGTTATTGCTGCTATCCGACGGCAAGCCCAATGATGTGGATCAGTATGAAGGGCGCTACGGCGTGGAGGATATGCGAAGGGCTGTCGAGGAAGCCAAACAGCAAGGGATATTTCCCTTCTGCCTGACCATAGACCGGCAGGCGGCTGGGTATCTGCCGTCGATATTCGGGGCCAGGCAGTATGCGTTGCTGGGCAGGCCGGAAATGCTGCCGACCGTGCTGCTGGACTGGATGCGAAGGCTGATATCGCACTGACGGCCGGCCTTGTGCAAAAATCCTCAGCCCTGCGTATAATTACGCCTTCCTGCCACGCGCTGTGTTCTGCAGCGCGACATGCTCGATTGCCCGGGTGGTGAAATTGGTAGACGCAGGGGACTCAAAATCCCCCGCCGCAAGGCGTGCCGGTTCGATTCCGGCCCCGGGCACCATCTAAAAAATCTTGGCTCTACCCCATTAACGGGGGATCCGGGCATTCATCAAACTCGGTTAATCACACCATTCCAACCGCATTGAGCCAAGACTCGCAGGCGGTAATTCTCAAAATTCCTGAATCCATACGCTCTGCGTGAGAGCATCTCCATCTTCGTGTGGAACCCCTCGGTGATCCCATTGGATTTGGAGAAGCGCCACATGCGTACGATGGGCTCGAGCCACGATCTTAACGTAGCAGCCAGGGCCCTGGCCGGACTTTGCTCAAACTGACCAATCAAGGCCAGAAACTTGGGTAAGAGCCGCTGGGCTCGCTTGGCTCTCATGTTCTTCATCACCAGAAATCCGTTCAGTTGCTGCTTGGCGTAATACAGCGCCTGCAGCACGGGCGCCTGCGTCAGGTACTGGCGCAGCCGTTCCTTCTGTATCGAGGTTACCTTGGACCGGATGCGCGATTATGCAAATACATATAGATAAAAAGCTATGAACACATTGCCCCATACAGCTACGAGCCTGGAAACCACTACCACTCGCGACACGATAGTCGACATAACTGGGCTGAATAAATGGTATGGCAATTATCATGCACTCAAGGACATCAACCTGCAGGTGCAAAGCGGTGAACAGATTGTCATTTGCGGCCCGTCAGGGTCAGGCAAGTCGACACTCATACGCAGTATCAATCAGCTCGAAACGCATGAAAGCGGGACGATCATGATCAATGGCCGCGAAATCTCCAAATCCACGCCACGCATACACGAAATGCGCCGCGATATCGGCATGGTATTCCAGCACTTCAACCTTTTCCCCCATCTAACCGTATTACGCAATTGCACTTTGGCCCTGACCCGGGCACGCAAGATGGACCGCAAAAAGGCGGAAGACATTGCCCGGCATTACCTGGAACGAGTCCATATTTCCGAGCATGCGCATAAACACCCAAGCCAGCTATCTGGAGGCCAGCAACAGCGGGTCGCGATTGCCAGGGCATTATGCATGAGTCCCAAGGTGATGCTGTTCGACGAACCCACTTCAGCCCTGGACCCTGAAATGATCAAAGAGGTGCTTGACGTGATGGTCAACCTTGCCCAAGACGGCATGACCATGCTTTGTGTCACCCACGAAATGGGCTTTGCCAAGACGGTCGCAGACCGCATTGTATTCATGGATCAAGGCCAAATCGTCGAGCAAGCGCCGCCCGCCCAGTTTTTCTCGGCGCCCCAGCATGAACGCAGCCGCGTATTTCTCAATCAAATTCTTTAACGGCGATGCCGTTATAAACAGGACCAGTCATGTCAGACAAAAGCCGTATATGGACACGCATCGATCTCGATGCCGATGGCAAACAGAACGATTATTTATGGGTTTCGCATTCATCGGACTCATCGGCATACGGCTGCATTCCCGTTCCTGTTATCTGCATCCGTAACGGCGACGGGCCCACAACATTGTTGACCGCCGGCAACCACGGTGACGAATACGAAGGCCAGGTCGCCCTGATCCGGCTGGCACGTGAATTGAACTCAGAAAACGTGCGTGGACGCGTCATCATCATACCGTCGTTGAATTTTCCCGCCGTTGATGCCGGGAGGCGTGTTTCGCCCGTCGACAATGGCAACTTGAACCGCCTTTTTCCGGGGCTGGCCAACGGTAGCCCCACCGAGATGATCGCTCACTACGTGGACTCGGTTCTGCTTCCCCAATGCGATCTGGTCATCGATTTGCATTCTGGTGGCCGTTCTCTTGAATATACGCCCTGCGCCTTGGCTCGGCACAGCTCTGACCCCGAGCAATCCAGGCATATCTCGGAGCTTCTAGAGGTGTTCGGTGCGCCAGTATCCATCTTGACGGACGGTGCCGGAGGAGGCGCGGCCACGACACTGTATGCAGCGGCGAGCGCACGGGGAATCCCGGCGATTACAACAGAGCTTGGAGGCGGAGGAACCCTTACTCAGCCCGGATTGAGCATTGCAGAACAGGGAACACGGCGCGTACTGAAACATTACGGCATCACACCTGATGCAAAAGTTGAGCCAGGCTCTCCGCTACGGCTGTTCTCTTCCGGCGGCACAGCACGAGCCATCTATGCAACAGAAAAAGGCCTGTTCGAGCCCATGGCCACACCTGGTCAAGAAGTCTCGGCCGGTCAGCTGGCGGGCTATATTCATAGCTACGAGAAGCCCTTACAAGAACCGACCAGCCTATATTTCCCAGCGGACGGAATGGTTTCCTGCCGTCGCTTCCCTACATTGACCATGCCCGGAGACTGCCTGTTCAATCTGGCCCTTCCGCTATAGTTGAGGCTGCAGGGTGCAATCACTAGCAGCTTCGAAACCCGAGTAATAAATGTGGCGTAGCTGCGGCATGACCAATGCGCATTACTGAAAAAACAGGCTGAATGAGAACGGCTTCCCCCTCCATTCTTGCTGCACCAATGATGGCGAATGTTGGGAAAGATCAGCGGGTAGCAGCCATCAAACAAAACAGACGAAATCACTAAATCACTCGTCCGGTGATGGGGCAAACGGCTCTCAAAATAAGAGCCGTCTCCGGTATTCAAGACCTGCGTTTCCTCTCCCACTGTTAGCTCAATCTTCCCTTTGATGACTACGCCTGCTTCATGGGCAGAATGAGAAAGCGCCTCGCCCGACTCACCACCAGGGACATATCGTTCGTGCAGCAGCAACACATGGCGATTGGAATGATTGATTCCGACCATGCGGTATGACACGCTACCGCTCGGAACCTTGCTCCCTAGCGTACAGCCCACGGATCGAAAATTGTCACGCCAGTTGATTGAAAATCGGCAACGTTTCGGGTCACCAAGATCATTCCATGAACGAGTGCCGTTGCTGCAATCAAGCTATCCATAGCTGGACCTGGGTCAGGCACATGAAGCGCCGCGCAGCGCTGAGCGACTGCAGTGTCAACCGACAGGATTCGACCAGCGAAGGCTGGTAAAACATGGTTCTCTAGCCAAGCTCGGAAAATAGCGCCTTGCACCGGGTCGCGACGCTCGACTAACAGTATGCCGAGTTCCAGCTCCTGTATGGAAATTACTGACAAGTAGAGGTCTACCGCATCCACACTATCAGCCCACTGTGCCACATTTTTGTCAGCCCGGCCAAGCCGAACTTTGCGCAGTTCAGAGACTACATTGGTATCAAGAAGGAACATCAGGAGAAATCCGCAGGCTTCGCCAGGTCACGCGAACGAGGGGCCTCAAAATCAACAGCGGCGATGCCCGGCATTGCCAGCAAATCAGCAATCTTCTTGTGGCTTCCAGTAATGCTCTGGTAAAACTCGATGCTCATGAGAACATGGGCCGGCCGCCCTCGGTCAGTGATGAACACCGGCCCATTATTTGCAGCCCGTTTTGCCTCGCTTGCCCCTTGGTTGAACTCGCGGCTCGATATAGTGGTGATGGTCATAGCAGCACCTTGATGAAAAAACACAATGTAGTAACGTTACTACATTATTAGGCGAAACGCAAACCTAGGACCATCTTGCTTTTCGTCTTCTGCAATGCTGTTAAAGGCGACATAGCGAGAAGCCCGTAGTCACAGTAGTCTTCTGACATGACCAGGTCTTCTTTTAGAGAAAGACGCAATAACCTTGCTTCAGCCTACGCCGACCAAGCTGCCAATCAGTTGCCTGCCCCTTGGTAGCTAGCTCTTAAAAAAGTTTGACCAACTTCAAAATTTCTTAAGCTATTCACCATTTCGAGTAGTTGAGGCCCGACTTCGTTTTCGAGCTGGCCAGGCTTGACTAGGTGCGATGACAGCACGCAGTTAAATACGAACAAATCACCTAAAACTCCCTGGTGACGATAAGGAACTCCAACTGTGCATACGTCTGGCCTATATTCCGCATAGGAATAACAAAACCCTAGAGTCTTCCACTCTTCTATCATTGTCATTGCCCTCGCGCCAAACTTTTCCCATTGATCCGGGGTTTTTATGCGGATTTCATTGAGCAGGGCTTTTCGGTCTTCCGGCGTACAAGCAGCGAGATAGGCTCTGCCATTGGCGGTTCCAATAATAGGATGAGACATCCCAATATCCGAATACTGCTGAGCTTGTAGCGATTTACTGCGGCTAGTTTCTACGTAAACAATACTTAATCGATCACGCATTCCGAGAGACACTGACCCACCAATTTTATCGGCCAGGTATCGCATTGGAAAACGTACTAATTGTCGTAGCGGTATGTTTGCCAACAAGGGATATGACAGTGTCAATATCGCCGTTCCTAATGAATATTTCCCCGTATCGTGATCGATACGCAGATATCCCAGTGTGGAAAGCGTATAGGTAAATCGCGAAATCGTTGGTTTGGGAAAACCCGTGATGTCGGACAATTCACGATTTCCCAAGCTAGGTTTTTCAGGGGTGAAACAGCGAAGAATCTCTAGGCCCCGCGCTAGGGTAGTGGCGAATTGTCTATCTGTATTCATAACCACATTCAGGCCTTGTTGTCCGACTTTATTTCTACATCTAACCAATACACCATCCAAACACACATAGGCTGAGTACGGCTTTGCGAAACAGTGTTCAGCATATCAAAACATATTGAGGGTAACAAGAAGCAGGCTGGTTACTATTCTCACGTTTGAAGGCAAAGACTCAGAAAAAACACTCCAAAGGAGGAGACAAAATGAACTTCGCTAAAAGCTTCGTCAAAAGCGTGCTCTGCTGCACCGCGCTATCGGTGCTTTCATTGACACCAGCCTATGCAGCCGATTATCCCAATCGATCCATCAAGCTTATTGTGCCATTCGGACCCGGCGGCATTACCGATATTATTGCCCGCCAAGTGGCGAAAGGCTTAAGTGACAAACTGGGCCAATCAGTTGTTATTGAAAACAAACCCAGTGCAGGTCATATAGTCGCGCTACAAACCGTTGCTCGTGCCAAGCCCGATGGTTACACAATTTTATTGGGTTCAAACACCGGGTTCACTTCTACACCACACAGGTATAAAAACCTGGATTTCGATGTGAACTCGTTCCCTGTTATCGCTCCTATCAATATATCGCCAACGGTGCTTCTGGCCCGGCCGGAGTTTCCAGCGAACTCCATGACCGACTTTGTCAAATTGGCTAAATCCAAGCCAGGGGTACTTAACTATGGTTCCTTCGGAGTTGGCACCAGTGCCCATTTGGGCATGGAGATTTTCAAGAACGACACAGGTATTGACGTGACACACGTGCCTTACAAGGGAGATACACCGGGAATGGTGGCTCTTTTGTCCAAAGAAGTGGACGTTGTATTCAATACCTTGTTCAGTGCTCAGGAAAGAATCCGCTCTGGAGAGGTGAAGGCACTTGGCGTGCTCCAGACGGCTCGTCTAGTTAACTATCCATCCATTCAAACCATGGTCGAAGCAGGTTCGAAGAACGCTGACATGCCTGTCTGGATCGCTTTCTTTGCTTCGCCAGGGACGCCAAAGGGAATTGTAAAAATTCTCGGAGATGCCACACGCTCAGTCGTCTCATCGGCCGAGTTTGAGAAGTTCCTTGAGGAAAGAGGAAACGTGCCAATGGCGATGAGCAACGATGAGTTGCTGGAATTCATCCGCGATCAGTCGAACCGGATCGGCCCCATCGTGAAGTCACTAGGTTTGCAAGTGGACTAGCTACAACTACATCGTTACGCCCGTAGCGATTAATTCGACGATTTTTAGTAAACAACTTTTGGCCGACGTTGCCTTTGGCGGGTATACGCACGCCCAAATAAAGGGGTAGTAGCATGCGTGTGATTATTGCAGGATATGGAATTGGCGGTGCCGCGTTAGCGCTAGGCTTACAGCAGTTTGGAATCGACTGCGTAGTCCTGGAACAAGCTGAAAAGCTGGAAGAGGTTGGCGCTGGCGTACAGCTTAGCCCTAACGGCGTTTCCGTACTAAAGAACCTTGGGGTTATGGATGAGTTGGAGAAAGTTGCCTTCGAGCCCAGGGAACTTTTGTACCGAGATTGGGAAACGGGTGAGATTCTCCTAAACAATCCGCTTATGCCGCAGATTGACCTGCACTTTGGCGCACCCTACTACCATGCGCATCGAGCCGATTTATTGCGTGTTTTGCGTGACGCTCTTGGGGGTGATCGCGTCAAACTTGGCAAGCGAATTATCGCTGTCGAACAACGCAATGAACGCGTTTTTGCTTATCTGGAAGACGGTACATGCGAGGAAGGCGATGTATTGATTGGCGCGGATGGCATCCATTCGTTAGTCAGGGCGAAAGTGTTCCAGGCTGACGCACCGCAATCATCGGGATGCTTGGCATGGCGAGGCTTGGTGGATGCAAAGGCTGCGGCACATTTGAATATCAAACCTTCAGCCCATGTATGGATGGGGCCTAACCACAGTGCCGTCATCTACTACGTGTCTGGTGGTCAGAAAATTAATTGGATTTGTATTGGTAGCGCACCAATGAATCAGAAAGAGTCTTGGTCTGCCACGACGACTGTCGGTGAAGTGCTTGATATTTATAAAGGCTGGAATCGGGAAGTGACCGACCTGATTGCCTTGACCAACAAGCCATTTGTTACGGCGCTATATGATCGCTCGCCCTTGTCCAGTTGGGTGAAGGGGCGCATTGCTCTCATGGGCGATGCGGCACATGCAATGTTGCCCTATCACGCACAAGGTGCTGTGCAGAGTCTAGAGGACGCCTGGGTTCTGGCTCGGCTTCTAGATGTAGAGCGTAATCAGGCTGTGGAACAAACACTGGCGCGCTATGAACAGCTACGCATGGAACGGACGGCACGTATTCAAGAGCAATCACGTTTGGCTGAGCGGCGTTTTCATATGAGCGACCCGACGGACGTCGCTCAAAGAAATGATCGTATGCGCAAATACGATACGCAATTCAAAGGCAAATATCTCCCGCAACAAGAATGGCTCTTTGGCTATGACGCAGACCTGGCAGCTCGTGGCCAGGACGATAAGTGGCGTGCGTTGCGCACGTGGTGACGCTGGCGGGTGCACTGAATCTCAGGAGAGCGCATTGAGCTATCAAAATATTATTTATGAAGTAACGGGGCCGATCGGCCGTATATCCCACAATCGTCCTTCAGCGCGAAATGCGGAGAGCCACGGGCTGCTTGATGAACTTGACGATGCGCTTAAGGCAGCGGCAAGCGACGAGAATGTGAAAGTGATCATTATTGATGGCAAAGGTGATCACTTCTCGGCCGGGCACGATTTAAAAGAGGCTACCGCAAAGCGAAGTAATTTTACGGTTGAGCAACGCTGGGCCTTCGAAGAGCGCGTGTATTTGGGCTACGCAATGAATATTTGGGACTGTCCTAAGCCGACCATTGCGCAAGTCAACGGAGCATGTATCGCGGGAGGCTTTATGGTCGCGAATATGTGTGACTTGATCATAGCGTCAGATGATGCATTTTTCTCTGATCCTGTGTGTCATTCGCTTGGCGCTGCGGCAGTAGAGGTTCTGATACACCCCTGGGTCCTTGGAGCTCGAAAAGCCAAAGAGCTTCTTTTTATGGGTGGACGATTAAGCGCCCAAGAAGCGCTTGCCATGGGGATGGTGAACAAGGTGGTTTCCAAAGGCGAGTTGGAACAGGAAACCACCAAGATGGCAGAGCAAATTGCACGTTGCGACCCATTTGCCCTTAGGCTGGTTAAACGTTCAATTAACCGTTGCCTGGACATACAAGGCCTGCGCAGCTCTTTGAATGCGCACTTCGATACTCACCAGCTAAGCCATTTATCTGAAGGGTTCCAGCGTAGCCGTGAGGAAGGAATGTCCAAGGCTATCCAGCGAGCCACTACACATTCGTCATAGCTTAAATCATGCGTAAAGTGCAGCTGGAAAGCATAGTCGAGGGATTTCGCGCTTTGTACAAAGGATGGCAAGGCGAGACATCCCTCGCCAGGATGAGGCAAGAATGGGAAGTCTTTCTGTCCGAGCCCGTGGTTTCGGCAAAGATTGAAACCACCAACGCCGACGGAGTAGCTTGCCGATGGGTGATGGGGGAAAACTCAAACCGCGCTCGAGTCATTCTTTACCTTCACGGGGGAGGATATCAAATTGGCTCGGCTACGTCCCACCACAATGTGATGGCACGACTTTCCACAGTTAGTGGCCATCATGTGCTCGGGGTCGAGTACCGGCTAGCGCCCGAGCACAGGTTTCCCGCAGCACTGGACGATGTACTCACAGCGTATAAGTGGCTGCTCGCGCAGGGAGTGTTGCCATCCAACATTGCGTTTTGTGGAGACTCTGCTGGGGGCGGCTTGGCGATTGCCTTACTGACATTAATCCGCCGCCAGTCGCTTCCACTTCCAGCCGCCGCGGCATTGATGTCCCCATGGGTCGATATGGAGGCTTCCGGTGATTCGTACTCGCTGAATGCCGATCATGATCCCGTTACTCAGAAAAGCATGATCCTGTTGATGGCTCGCGCTTATATGGGAAAGAACGCCAATTTCAAGGATCCCTTGGCATCACCGATTTACGCTGATCTTGCTGGCCTGCCTCCTATTCTGATTCAGGTCGGACAACGCGAGGTACTACTGGACGATGCAAAAGCATTAGCTAGTGCCGTAAGGTCCGCCGGAGGCAACGTGAGCTTGAGCATCTGGCAAGAGATGATCCACACTTTCCAGCTTTTTACCGGGCGCTTGGATGAAGCTGATGCCGCAATAGCAGAAGCATCACGGTTCCTGTGTGCTGAATTGAATTAGTTATAGAGGAGTAAAAAGATGCACAAGACTCTTGAACACATCAAGGTGTTGGATTTGTCACGAGTATTGGCCGGCCCTTGGGCCACCCAAACATTGGCCGATATGGGGGCTGAAGTAATCAAGGTCGAGCGGCCCGGCGTAGGGGATGACCTGCGCACCTGGGGACCGCCCTTTCTGAAAGATGCCGATGGGCGCGACACCAAGGACTCCGCATATTTTCTGAGTACGAATCGGGGTAAAAAATCCATCACATTAGATCTGGCCTCACCGGAGGGCCAGGACATCATTCGGGAAATGGTGGTTAATGCAGACGTTCTAGTGGAAAACTATAAGGTTGGGACCTTGGCTCGCTACGGTTTGAGCTGGGAGGATCTGCAGAAAATCAACCCAAGGCTGGTTTATTGCTCTGTTACTGGTTTTGGGCAGTCGGGGCCCTACTCGTCGTTACCAGGCTATGACTACATCTTTCAAGGAATGGGCGGCCTAATGAGCATCACAGGGCTTCCTGATACAGAGCCTGGAGGCGGGCCACTGAAGACTGGCATTCCAGTTACTGACATGGTCACTGGAATGTATGCGGCGACCGCCATTCTGGCCGCTTTGGAACATCGTAATGTAAGCGGTGAAGGGCAGCATATCGACATTGCTCTGCTTGATTGCCTAGTGAGCGTAACAAGCTGTGCAATGATGAACTATTTTCTGTCCGGCAATATCCCTCCGCGCCTGGGAAACACCCACTCCAATATGGTGCCCTATCAGGTTTTTCATTGCGCAGAAGGAGACATTATTGTGGCGGTAGGAAACGATAGCCAGTATGCCGCTTTTTGCCGGGTCATCGAGCGTCCCGATCTATCGACGGACCCTCGCTTTACCTCGGCAGCACAGCGCAGTATCAATCGCGAAATTCTAATTCCGATGGTAGCTGAAGCCATGCTGACCCGCTCAATGATGGAGTGGACCACGCTTTTGAAGGCGGTCAATGTCCCTTGCGGACCTATTTATAACTTGCAGCAAGTCTTTGAGGACCCCCAGGTCCAGCATAGGCAGTTGCGTGTCTCGTTACCACATGGATCAGGAGTCAGCGCACCAGGCGTTGCCAACCCGATCCGATTTTCCGCTTCACCAATTACTTATACGCACTCGTCGCCGATGCTGGGTGAACATACCGATGCTGTGCTGAGCACTTATGCCGGGCTTTCTGCTGAGCGAATCGCCGAGTTACGATGCAAGAGAGTGGTGTAATGGCATTGGTCGAAATCCAATCCCACGGACCAACTGCCGTACTGACTCTGAACCGTCCTGATCAGCGCAATGCATTGAACGATGCCATGCGGCTGGATTTAGCAAGCGCGGTCTCGACTTTGCGAAACGATGCAAGTGTGAAAGCCGTCATTTTGTATGGAATGGGTGGCGATTTTTGCGCTGGCGGAGATATGAAAGAGGTACTGAGCCGAGAAAGCGAGACTCAGAGTGTTTTCGATACACGCGAGCGCATACACAACTTGCACCGCTGGTTTGACGATCTAGTAGATTTTGAAAAACCGGTTATAGCAGCGGTAGAAGGAGCCGCCTACGGGGCTGGGTTGTCTCTTGCACTTAGCGCAGACTTTGTGCTGGCCTCAGCCGAGGCAAAATTTTGTGCTGCTTTCGTTCGCCTTGGTCTTATGCCTGATTTGGGAGCCATGTATTTACTGCCACGTTATGTTGGCCTGACGCGGGCAAAAGAACTGGTTTTTTCGGGCCGGGTCGTGAGCGCGAATGAGGCAGCACGGATGGGCTTGGTATATGCCGTTACCAAGTCTAATGTCCTTGAAGAGGCGCTAGCTTTTGCGGCGCAATTTCACGAGGCACCAACGGCAGCACTTGGCATATCCAAGACAACAATGAACCATGCTTTCGAGTCCGATCGCCAGAGCATTTATAAGCAAGAGGCAATGGCTCAGGCACTTTGTCGAGCAAGTGCTTTTCATCAGGAAGCCCTGAAGCGCTTCATCAATAAGCAACCTGCACTATATCAATGGCAAGAGCCCTGATGCATGAGCGTGTACAGCAGGCCGCCTTATTGTCAGAACAGCAGCTCGTTTAACCTCTGCTTAGGGGTGTGGTAGGCTTGAGCAGTATGTTAGGTATCTCTAGAAGCCTACGCTTATGTTGATCAAAGCAAGCCGCTTCAAATCCGGCCCACTGTCAAAATGGGCCGCTAGGCTTCCGTCTGTGCTGGGCAACTTGAACGATACTAGCTGAACCGCCAGAATCCTTCAATGCCGTAACCACCCAGGCCTACAGTGCCTCTCGCTTGATCGTCAAGTTTCTCATACCTACTCCAAGCGCCCCTCCGACTGCCCCAACCACTCCCGCGGCGACATCCCCATGCGCTGCCGAAATGCCTTGGAAAGGGAAGCCGAGCCCGCAAATCCAAGTTCCGCCGCGATCGACTTCACTGGCCGGCCGGCGCGCATCATTGACGTCGCCAGCGTCAGCCGCCAATCGGTCAGGTAGGCGGCCGGCGTGGTGCCTGTGGCGGCCTTGAAGGTGGCGGCGAAGGCGCTGCGCGACATGCCGGCGACCGCCGCCATCCGCTCCAGGGTCCAGTCGTCATGCGGTGCGCGATGCAGCGCCACCAAGGACTTGGCCAGGCGCGGGTCGGACAGCCCCATGATCAAGCCGCTGCTTACACCGACCTTCGCTGGGTGATCAACGATCCAACGCAGCAGCTGAATCAGCACCACTTCAAACAGTCGATTAGCTAGCAAGCGCGAACCGCAGCGCACATGGTCAGCCTCCGCGAACAGCAGATCCAAAGTGGGTCCTAGCCCATCCACCTCATCCACCGGCACGTGGATCATCGAAGGCAGGGATTGCACGATTGGATTGCGCCAGCCGCCGTCGAAGTCCAGCGTTGCGCAGGTGAAATCCGTCCCGTCTTTCGGGGGATTCACAAATACATGGCGCAAGGGTCTGGGATAGAGCAGCAGCGTGGGTTCGGCCAGGTGCAGGCGAGTCGCCTCGGTTTCGCCCGGCGAATGCCTGACTTCCATATTGCCACGCCGCAGCACATGGATGAAGGCGCGGCCGGGCAAGGGCTCGAAAGTCTGGTTTCCACACAGCTTCCCGGTATGGAACAACGCGGCCTGCACGCGAAAGCGATCCAACACTGCGGACAGCCTGTCTATCGGTGGATCAGAAGGTTTCGCCTGAATCATGGATTATTGGACAACTTTAATGGATAAATAACGCACATAAGTCCAATAATTCTACCTACTATTCCTCCTGTGCGCAGCCCTTGCGTACGGCAATCAACCCTCTTCAAGGAGTTCCGCCATGTCCAGAGTCCCTCTTATCGAAACCAATAACGCTTCCGGCGAGCGCAAGGCATTGCTCACGCAGATCCACGGTGCATTCGGGGCGACGCCCGCCATGTTCAAAGCTGTCGCGAATTCCACAGCGGCGCTCAAGAGCATGTGGGGTTCGTTCGGAGCACTGGGGGCGGGCGTCATCGATGCCAAGCTCGGCGAGCAGATCGCCGTGGCCATCGCCAATCGCAATGCCTGCGAATACTGCCTGGCGGCGCACACCGTGCTTGGCCGCAAGGCCGGCGCCACATCGGAAGAGCTTTCCGCAGCGCAGGCCGGCGCATCATCCGACCCCAAGACCGCCGCCGCGCTGCGCTTCGCCCTGGCGCTGGTGGAGTCGCGCGGCCAGGTCAACGATACCGACGTGCAGGCGGTGCGCAGCGCGGGCTTCAGCGACGAGGAAATCGTTGAGATACTCGCGCATGTCGCCCTGAACCTGTTCACAAACTACGTCAATATCGCTTTCGCCGTGCCGCTGGACTTCCCGGCCGTAAAGCTGAGCCGGGCGGTGTAGCCCTGTGCCAATGGGATGCCACGCCTCGCCGGTGCGGCATCTCTTGCAAAAGCTCAGAAATCAATTGCATCGAGGCGGTTGATGCAAGGGGCGCAGTCAAGCGATTTCAATGCTCGAAGCCATCGTCAAATCCTTAGGGTTGTGAAATGGTTTCCAGTCGCAATCATCGCCAACACCCTCCAACCACGGAACCCTAGGCCTGAGTTCGCTGTCATACTTTTTGTGGCATACACCGGACGCGATACGCGCGGTAGCTTGTTCGCCCAGCACTATGGCGATACGTTCGGTTCAGAAATGGAATTCCCCTTACTCAACACTAAAAAGGCATGAAATGACTGAAAACATGAAACTCAGCCTGGCAGGCAAGACCGCAATCGTTACCGGCGCGGCAAGCGGCATCGGTCGCGCCATCGCAGAAACCTACGCCCGTGCGGGCGCACAAGTAGCGATCGCCGACCTGAATGAAAATGGCGCAAACGAAACAGCCAAAGCCATTCAGGCCGCTGGCGGTAAAGCCATGGGCGTGCGTATGGACGTCACCGACGAGGCCTCGGTCAACGCGGCCACTGATGCGGTGGTCAAGGCCTTCGGCCGCATAGATATACTGGTCTCCAATGCGGGGATACAAATCGTCAATCCTATCGAAGCGTTCTCATTTGCAGACTGGAAGAAACTGCTTGCGATTCACCTCGATGGCGGCTTTCTTACGACCAAAGCGGCGCTCAAAAGCATGTACGCCGACCAGCGCGGCGGCGTAGTAATCTACATGGGGTCGGTACACTCGCACGAGGCGTCCAAGCTGAAAAGCGCTTACGTTGCGGCCAAGCATGGCTTGCTTGGCTTGGCCCGGGTGCTTGCTAAAGAGGGCGGGCCTAAGGGCGTGCGCTCGCACGTCATCTGCCCCGGCTTTGTGCGCACCCCGCTGGTGGAAAAGCAGATTCCCGAGCAAGCCAAAGAACTGAATATCAGCGAAGACGATGTCATTCGCAATGTCATGCTTAAAGACACGGTGGATGCCGAATTCACCACCGTGGAAGATGTAGCCAATTTGGCGCTATTCCTGGCGGCATTTCCCAGCGCGGCCTTGACCGGGCAGTCGCTGGTGGTAAGCCATGGCTGGTATATGAGCTGAAATCATGCCTGTTTCCGTCTAAGACCCAAGCGCGGTATAGTTACCTGGCGCCCTGAACATAGATCGGCGTATTAGCGAACGCGACATGACCGATACTTCCGGGACGCCAGTGCGTCGAAACATCATTTTTGCCATTATTGGCATGGCCTTGCTCATGATGGCGATCGACTCGACCATTGTGGCCACGGCGCTGCATGCCATCCAGCAAGGGCTGGATACGTCAATCAATTTGGCCGGCTGGACCATTACCGCTTATTCCTTTGGCTTTATATTGATGCTGCCTGTCAGCGGCAAGCTTGCCGAGCGCTTTGGCCGGCGCCGGGTTTTTTTGGCCTCGTCACTGGCATTTGCGCTGGCATCATTTGGTTGCGGGATGGCCGACAATATCTATGTGCTGATTGTCCTGCGCGCATTGCAAGCTGCTGGAGGCGCCGGTTTTACACCGACTGCCACCGGTATTATCGTGGATCACTTCGGTCCGACGCGTGATCGCTACGTAAGCCTTTTCGGCAGCATATTTCCAATTGGCGCCATGATGGGCCCGATTTTCGGCGGATATTTTGTCGCCTATTCATCCTGGCGCGACGTGTTCTATGTGAATGTACCGCTCGGACTGGTGATTTTCTTGCTGGCATGGCGCTATGTGCCGCACGATCGCCCCCGAGGCCCCGTCAAGCAAATGGACGTCAAGGGAATCGCCATGCTCGGCTGCGGCCTGCTTGCCGGGATGCTTGCCGCGACCCTGCTGGGCGGGAAGCCCACGACAGGCAATCTGCTGATGTTCATGAGCCTCGTCGTGCTGGCCAGCTTGGCCTTTGTGCTTTTTTTCCTGCATATTCGGCATGTCGAGGCGCCTTTTATTCAGCCCCGACTGATCTACGGCCCAAGCTTTGGCGCCGTAAATCTGGTCAACATGATTTTCAGCGGCTTCATCATCGGCGCCATGGCGCTGGTGCCGCTTTATGCCATCAATCGCTATGACATGGGTGTGGTGGGGGCCGGCACGCTGCTTACTGCCCAAGGGGCGGCGGCGATGATCTTCTCGCTGACGGCTGTCGCGGCGCTGCGCCGCAGCGGCTATCGTCTCCCTCTGTATGTGGGCAGTGCGCTCACTATTACCGGGTTGGTGCTGCTTGCCCTCCAGCCCATGGCGGGTATCTCACCCTATTCCTGGCTTGCCTTCGCCGCATTTTTGGTCGGCGCCGGAAATGGCGCCATCAATCCCGCCACGCGCAATGCCGGGCTGCAGCTTGCGCCCGAATCATCTTCCATGCTGGCGGCACTGCGTACCTTATCATTGCAAATCGGCTCGATTATCGTCGTATCGATCGCGGCTGCCATTCTGACCGATCAGAGCAATACGGGCGAGATCCTGGCCTGGGTTTATGTCATGCTTGCCGTGATCAGGTTATTGGCGATATCGCTGATAAAGTACGTGCCTGAACAGCACGGCGCCTGGTAGCTATACCTGAAACCGCTTGCTTTCGTCGGACCTGAAACATGCCGTTATGACAGGCAGAGGCGGAAATACATACTGATCCAAATGACAGCGCCTGCCACCTATAGATGACAGGCGCCTGATGTCCCTCCCCGCCTACCGCCTACGAATCAACGCTCGGCGTAGCGCTGCTCCAGTTCATCATATAGCGACTTGTTGACCAAGCGCTGACGCTCATTGAACGGTGCCAGCAAGGCAGGATCTTCATCCAGCTTGCCGTCGCGCTTGAGCGTGGACAGGGCCTTTTGCATGCCCAGCACCGCGCCCTGCAGCGCAGCGTTGGCATAGAGCACAAGACTGTAGCCCATATCGCCCAGCTCCTGCGCCGTCATGGCGGGCGTCTTGCCGCCCACCACGATGTTGATCAGCAGAGGCTTCTCGAGCAATTTCGGAATCTGGCGGATCTCATCCAGCGTAGTCATGGCCTCGACGAAAAGGATGTCGGCGCCCGCTTCGGCAAACTTCTGCGCCCGCTCGATCGCGCCTTCGAAGCCCTCCACCGCCCGCGCATCGGTGCGTGCAATGATCTGGAAGTCGGGATCCGTGCGCGCGTCAGTAGCCGCCCGGATCTTGTCCAGCATCTCCGGCAATGGAGCCACAGCCTTGCCGGCGAAGTGGCCACACCGCTTCGGGAACACCTGGTCTTCAATCTGGACGGCATCGGCACCGGCGCGTTCGAGCGCGCGTACGGTATGCCAGGCATTGACCGCATTGCCGAAACCGGTGTCGATATCGACAATCAGCGGCAAATCTTCCACCGCTTCACGGATACGCATCGTGGCGTCGGCCACGTCGCGCAGGCCGATGATGCCCAGATCAGGCGCACCATAGTGCATATTGGTCAGCCCGGCGCCCGTCAGGTAGACGGCCTCGAACCCCTGGTCCGCTACGACCCTGGCGCTCATCGCGTTGAAAGCGCCAGCCACGATCAAGCCGTTGCGGCGGGCGACTTTCTCGCGCAGGGTTTGCTTTGTCGATTTTCCCATCAAAAACTCCAATATTGAATATGGCAAGGCAGCTATGGAATCATCAAGTTTATCCTTGGTTGCAGGATTATTCATTACTTTGACCAGGACGTGGACTTCCTGCTAGGCGAAAGCAAAAACAAGGTGTAAAACGTTAAGCGCTGTGGAGCCGCCGACAAATGAACCCAATCACTGGTTCAACAGCTACAGCACAGCCATCCGTTCATCCGAGAGCATCATGTCATTCGTCCCAACCGAAATCACCTCCCTCTTCGCCGCCATCCTGATCGCCCTCAGTTTCGTCACTTCAGCATTAACCGCGGCAATGGGGCTGGGCGGGGGTGTCGCGATGCTGGCGGTGCTGAGCCTGGGTCTGCCGGTGACAAGCGTGCTGCCGGTGCACGGGGTCGTACAAGTGGGCTCCAACGCAGGGCGTGTGGTAATTCAACGCCGCCACGTGGTGACTCCGGTGTTGATCTGGTTTCTGCTGGGCAGTTTGGTGGGCGTCGCAATAGGCGGGTCGGTAGCCGTGAACATCCCGGACAAGCTGGCCAAAGCCGGCTTGGCGCTGTTCATCCTGTGGTCGGTCTATCGCAAGAAGCCCAAGGCCGAGGTGCAGCAGCACGGAAAGACTTATTTCGTGGTGGGTGGCGCAATATCAAGCTTCTTTACCATGCTGGTGGGCTCCACCGGTCCGCTGGTCGCCGCGCTGCTGGCCAACACAGGCCTGATCAAGCAGCCGCTGGTGGCCACGCATGCGTTCTGTATGGTCATTCAGCATGGCCTGAAGATTTTTGTCTTCGGCGTGCTGGGCTTTGCCTATGCGGAGTGGGCGCCGCTGCTGGCGGCGATGATCGTCAGCGGCGTGGCCGGCACCTGGGTCGGCACACGCACCCTGGACAATCTACCCGAAAAGGTTTTCAGGCTGGGCTTCAAGATCGTGATGACCCTCGTCAGCCTGCACATGCTTTGGCAAACCTTGTAAGCGCCAGGTGCTGATCGGGCGTAGGCCATTCCCCGAGCACAAGCATTTGCCATTAGCCGCATGAACCATGCAGAAAGGGCCGGGTCATTACATTATTTGGTCGTGTAGCCGCCATTGATAAGTATTGTCTGACCCGTAATCCACCAACCGTCGCTGACCAGATGACGGATGAATGGCACAACGTCTTCGATGTCGGTAAGCCCGGTCTTGGAGAACGGCGATAGAGCCGCTGCGGTCTTGTGGTAGGCCACGGCGTCCGCTCCTTCCGCCGGATAAAAGAATGGAGTGTCCATGGGGCCAGGGCCGACGGCGGTCACCGATATGCCTCGCGCACCGAACTCTTTGGCCGCTGCGCGGGTAAAGTGCTCCACCGGAGCCTTGCCGCCGGCATAGCTTGCATAGAAAGGCGTGAATGCGCCCAGCAGGGAAGTTACCAACGTGCATATTTTGCCGTTGTCGTTGACATGCTTGCCCGCTTCTTTAAGAAAGAAGAATGCCGACTTGCTGTTGACGGCCGCCATTTCGTCGTATTCGGCTTCGCTCGTCTCGAGTATTGGCTTCTTGAGTACCTTGCCGACGGTATTGATCGCGATATCGGGGCGGCCCACGGCCTCAACGACATCCGCGAATAACTTCTTCATAGCATCGGCAGTCCTCAGGTCGCCCTGAAAGGCCACCGCTTTGGCGCCAGCCTGCTCGATGGCGGCAACCGTGCGATCCGCGTCGGCCTTGCTAGCCGGGCTGTTGTAGTGAATGGCAACGGCCTTGGCGCCTTGGGCAGCCAGATCGCGAGCCATGAGGCTACCGAGGTTCTTGGCGCCGCCTGCGATGAGGGCGACTTTGCCTTTGATCCCGTGTTCAGACATGAAGGACTCCGTTATGTGTAAGGGGTCCAATCACCTTATTCGACTAATAAAAAACAATAAATCGCTTTTTCAATACTAAACTATCCATAAATCATTACCAATAATCCAATAATGGATCGCATCGACCAATTCCGTATTTTTATCCGCGTCGCTCAGAGCGGTGGCTTTACCTTGGCTGCCAACCAGCTCGGTATGCCGCGGCCGACGGTATCGCTCGGTGTCCAGCATCTGGAAACCAGGCTAGGTACGCGCTTGTTCAACCGCACGACAAGGCGTGTGCACCTGACCCAGGACGGCGAGGCACTGCTCGAGCGCGCAATCGCGCTGGTAGCCGATAGCGAAGAGTTGGAGCAACAGTTCCAGCCTGGAGCAAAGGCTTTGCAAGGGCGCCTGCGCGTCGATCTGCCCAGCCGTATCGCACGCAGCCAAGTGATACCAGCATTGCCCGGCTTCATGAAACGCCATCCCGGCATCGATCTGGAGCTTGGCTCCAGCGACCGAATCATCGATATCGTGCACGAAGGTATCGACTGCGCCTTGCGTGTGGGTGAATTACCGGCCAGCAGCCTTGTCGCCCGGCCGATTGGCATGCTCAGGCTTATCAATTGCGCGAGCCCCGCCTATCTGGCGCAATATGGCGTTCCCAAGACTCCCGCCGACCTGCCGCAACATTTGGCGGTCAACTATGCATCATCCGGCAGCGCTCGAGTCGCGCCCTGGGAGTGGACGGATCAAGAGGAAATTCAGACTATTGCAATGTCGGCTCGCGTCACGGTCAATAATGCCGAGGCCTACATTGCTTGCAGCCTGGCCGGCATGGGATTGATTCAAATCCCGGCTTATGATGTGGGCGAGTACTTGGAGAGGGGTGAACTGGTGGAGGTGCTCGCGAACTGGCCGGCACCATCCATGCCCATGCACATTGTGTATCCGCATAGACGCCATCTTTCGCGCCGTGTGCAGGCGTTCAGCAATTGGCTAACGGAAATCCTGGCACTTCACTGCTGACCGCCATCCCTTAAAAGCTAAGCCATGTTGAACATCCAAGACAGCAACGGCGTGCGCACTTTGCATTTCGGTTCACCCGTCGTGCAGGGCGCCATGCGCATCGACCGGCCCAACGACATCGAGCTGGAATACGTGCAGCAAATGATGATGTGGCTACTGTTTCGGGGCGATGCCTCGCACATTGTCCAGCTTGGCCTGGGCGCCGCAGCCTTGACCAAATTCTGCCATCATAGGCTGGCGCCGGCCCGGGTCACCGCGGTAGAACTTGACCCGGGCGTCATCGACATCTGCCGCAGCCGCTTCGCGCTGCCACCCGACGATGAGCGCCTGAGCGTACTAAACATAAACGCCCTGGATTATGTGATGGACTTTTCCCGTCGCCGCTCAATCGATGTCCTGCAGGTCGATTTGTACGATGCGCAAGCGCAAGGCCCGCTGCTCAGCACCGACGCTTTCTATGCCGCCTGCGCGAACTGCCTGACCGCCAACGGCATGATGACGGTGAACCTGTATTGCGACTGGCCGGATCACCTGAACCATCTTCAGATGATAGAGAAACCCTTCGAAGCGGTGGCGTGGCTGCCTGAAGTGCACGACGGCAATATGGTGGCGATTGCATTCAAGCAGCCGCCATCCGTGGATTTTGACGACCTGTATGCACGCGCCAAAGAAATACGTGCGGCGCTGGGCCTTCCGGCGGAAACCTGGGTCGACGGACTACATGGCTGGATGAGCTCATAGTAATATTAGCTAATAGCGAAAAGTAATTTAGAAACAGCTCAATGCGGGCGACATCAAGAGAGGGGAGCAATGAAGAAACAATACCGCTACATGGCCGCACTAGGCTTGGCTTGCTTGACTTGGGGCAGTGTCCAGGCGGCGGAGGCCACCTACAACAGTGCAACCATAACCACCGAAACCGCCTTGGCCGCGGCGCAGGCGGCCCTTGCCTCTTGCCGCACAGGCGGATACCAGGTGGCCGTCAGCGTTACCGACCGGTCGGGGGTGCCCATCGTGGTGCTGCGCGACCGCTACGCGGGGGCTCATACACCGGGCACCGCTACACGCAAGGCCTATACCTCGGCCAGTTTCCGCATGTCGTCGGCCGATTTGGCGGAAGCCACGCAAGCAGGAAAGGCAAGTTCCGGCATACGCCATCTTGATCAGATTCTGGCGCTGGGCGGCGGCCTGCCGATTGAAGCCGCCGGCTCGCTGGTGGGCGCCATAGGCATATCGGGCGCACCGGGAGGCGACGCCGATGAAGCCTGTGCCAAAGCCGGTATCGACGCCATCCAGGCGGATCTGGATTTTCAATAAATAATTCAGCAGCGCCGCTGAAGATCAGCGGCGGCGCGCGCTACGGTTTGCCTTCCAGGCTCTCCCGCTCCATGCGCAAGTACTGCCCATAGGCGTTGATGCGGTTGGCCTCCTTGAAGGCCGGGTAGGACTCGAACCGGCTCCAGTCGGTGGCGGCATAGGCTTCTTCGAAGCCGACCATGTCATTGACCGCGGCGCCCATTTCCTGGCGCAGGTATTCCAGATAACTGCGCGTCAGCGCCATGTCCGCCTGGGTATTGCTTGACGAGGCGCCATGGCCCGGAATGACGATCTTGGGCTTCACGTCCAGCATGCTGTCCAACGCGGCCAGCCAGGCCTTGCTGTCGGCATCACCCACGAAGGGGATGCGGCCCGTGAAATACAGGTCGCCGGCAAGCAGGACCTGGTCCTGCTCCACATACAGCATGACGTCGTCATCGGAATGCGCGCCGCTGACGTCGATAAGTCGAAAGTTGATACCACCCATGGTGAACGGTATGGTCTTGCCGCTGGTGAAATCCAGCCAGCGATCCGCCGGAAGCACTCTGGTGTTCTCGTCCACCCAGGGTGCCAGGTCCTTGCGGCGCTGCTCCAGGCGCTCCTCGGCAATGTCGGAATTCAAATAGCCCTGGCCCTTGGCGTGCGCCCAGATCTCCGCCCCCGCCTTCTGGAAGGCTTGCAGGCCGTAGATGTGATCGGCGTGGTAATGGCTGACGATCACCCGCTTGACCGGTTGATTCGTAACCTTGGCAATCGCGTCCAGCATGGCCTGGCCCAGCGCGGGCGTCCCCAACGAGTCGAAGGCAACGACGCCGTCGTCGGTGACGACAAAGCTGGCATTGGACATAAAGCCCTTGTTGGCCGCGCTTGCCATGCCTGACTGGCCGCCGAAGTAGTACACGTGGGGACTGACCTGTATGGGCTTGAGTTCCAGTGCCGGTTCGGCGGCCGTTGCCGCAACAGATACCAGCGCCATGCAGGCGGTCAGGGCGGCAAGGCCTCTTCGCAGGATATGCGCCATGTCATGCTTCCTTTCTACGGCCGTACAGCGGCCTACGATGTTTCAAGGCCGAAGCCGTGGCAGCGGAAAGCGCCCAGCCCAAGGCAGGCTTGGGCGCTACACCCGCCTAAGGTTTGATGTAGGCGTAGCCTTCTTTGTTCTGCAGCTGCGTAATGCGCACCACGCCGGACGGCACGAACTCCGCCTCCATCACAAAGTCGTCGTTGGTCTTGTTCTTGCGCTTCATGGTGATCTGGCAGACTTCGAAGTGCACGCCGCGCGCCGCCAGACCCGAGATCAGGGGACCGACCGTGGCGGCGTCCTTGTAGTCGGTCTCAAGAAACTCGATGCCGTCCGCATGCGCCACCAGGACGATCTTGGTATTGGGCTCGGTGTCCAGCTGATTGCGCATATTGCGCAAGGCGCCCAGGGCCTGGCCCGCGGAATTGTTGACGTGGTAGATAACCTTGGCCGGTTCACTGTTGCCCGCGGCCGCCGGCGCCTGGGCCATGACCGGAAGCGCGGCGCCGGACATGGAAAGCCCAAAGGCAAACATAATCGTGGCAAGTTTATTCATGGCGTATCTCCTGAAAAATTCACGGTATCCAACAATGCCTTACACAAGGCCCTGGTTCGCATCCAGGCCTTTGATCCGGGGCTCGTTCAACTGTATCTTGCTGATGGTTTTCTTGTCGCGCAGGTAGCGGGACACGACATCCCACACCGGCTCGCCTTTTGCGCCTTCGGCAACCGGCGCCCATCCCGCAACCTTATAGGTTTTGTCGGCCTCGATAGGCTTGCCGTCGAGCTGCATGTCGCTGATGCGGTGCCCGGCTTCTTTGAGCGGATCGATGGTGTATTGCATGCCGCCCACGCGCACCATGTCTCCGCCCTGCTGGTAATAGGGATCGGGATTGAAAAGGTTGTCGGCCACGTCTTCAAGAATCACTTTCAGCTGGCTGCCCGGCATATCGGTCAGCGTCGTATAAGGGTAGGTGATGGCCGTCTGGTCCATCAGATGCTCCATCGTGATGTCCGAGCCTGGGAGCAGGCTGGTGCCCCAGCGGAAGCCGGGCGAAAACGCGATCTGGGCCTCTTTCTGGGTGATGAGCGCATCAAGAATCAGTTGATCGAAGGTGCCGTTGAAATTGCCCCGGCGATACAGCATGTCGTCGGTGGTCGCCAGCGTTTCCGCCAGCTTCTCCGCAAAGGGCGAACGTATTTTCTCGATAAGCGCGGCCATGTCCGGATCGGCTTTCAGGAAGTTGGCGAACACCGGCATCAGCTTGTAGCGGAAATCGGCAACCTTGCCGTCCCTGACATCGAAGTCCAGCACGCCCAGGAATTTTCCATTGCTTCCGGCATTGGTCACCAGGGTCTTGCCGCCGCTATTCTCCACGATGACGGGCGCGGGTATGCCGTCGTGCGTATGCCCGCCCAGGATGGCGTCCAGGCCGCGCACGCGGGATGCCAGCTTCAGGTCCACGTCCATGCCGTTGTGCGAAAGCAGCACCACCGCCTTGGCGCCCTTGCCGCGCACTTCATCTATCACAGTCTGAAGCTGGCTTTCCTGGATGCCGAAAGTCCAGTCCGGCACAAGATAGCCGGGGTTGGCGATGGGGGTGTATGGGAAGGCCTGGCCGATGACGGCCACCTGCACACCATTCATTTCGCGCAGGGTGTAAGACGGGAAGACGGGGTCGCCGAAATCGGACGTCTGAACGTTCTGTGCAATGAACTCGACCTTGTCCTTGAAGTCCTTGGCGATGATCTCTTCGACGCGCTCGGCCCCCAGCGTGAATTCCCAGTGCGCGGTCATGATGTCCACGCCCAGCGCCAGGCAGGCGTCCACCATGTCCTGGCCCTTGGTCCACAAGGCCGTTGCCGACCCTTGCCAGGTGTCGCCGCCATCAAGCAGCAGCGCGCCCGGGCGGCCGGCTTTCAGTTGCTTGACCAGTGTTGCCATGTGAGCGAACCCGCCGACTTTTCCGTACTGGCGCGCGGCGTTCTCGAAGTCCAGGCAGGTAAAGGCGTAGGCCTGCTCCGTGCCCGGCTTCAGGCCGTAGTGCGAAAGAAAGTGCTCGCCCACCAGATGAGGCGGCCGGTTCAGCGCCGAGCCCAGCCCGATGTTGACGCTGGGTTCGCGAAAATAAATGGGCTGCAGCTGCGCGTGGCAATCGGTAAAGTGCAGAAAATGCACATTGCCGAAACTCGGCAAGTCGTAGAAGGCGGCGGCAGCCTGTTCGGCGGCGCGGGCGGAATGCGAAAATGTCATCCCTCCGGCCGCGGCAATGCCCAGCACCTGTAGGAATTCGCGACGACTGATCATATAAACGGCTTCCTGCTGATTTAAGAAAAAACGCCCCTTGCCCATCCGGTTGCGTACGCCGCCGGGCCAAGGGGCTATGACTACTTTGCCTTGCCGGGCGCCGGAGCGTATTTGATAAGGTCCAATACGTCTTCCTCGAACATCTCGCCTGGTATCTTTTCGGCTACCTTGCCATCGGGCTTGATGACAAGAATGTAGGGAATGACTTTTGCTTTACCCAGTGCCTCGCGCAAGGCCGGGGTTTCCATGGCCACAGGAAAGGTATAGGCATGCTTGCGCAGATAATCGCTGGCATCCGCTTCTTTTTTGTCTATGCTGACCGTGAGCACCTCCAGCCCCTGGCCCTGCGCCTTTTCCCACAGCTTCTGCAAATAAGGATTCTGGCGCCCGCAATAGGGGCACCAGGACGCCCAATACTCGACGATGACGGGCTTGCCTTTGAAATACCCTTCCGGCAATACCCGGCCATCCATGAGCCGGACTTCGGGAAGCGTGACCACATCGCCGACCGCGACGTCGGCTTGCGCCGGCGCCGCCACGGCGACGCTGGCGGCTAGTCCGACGCTCGCCAACAATGCGGCGAATCTTGAGCTCCACATGATCCCTTCCCTTCCGCCAGGCTATTGCGCGACGCCGTCCTTGTTCACCGGCGACTCCGGGTCGAACAACAGCGCCATGACGTCCTTCAACTGAGCCTCGGTCAGAATTCCAGCGGCCCCGAAGCGCGGCATCGTGGAGCACGCCGAATAGGAATGCGAGTTGTAGACCTTGTTCCAGGTGTATTTCATGATGGCTTCGGCGGTGCCGCGCTGCTTGCCGTAATGCAGCAGCGAAGGCCCGATATTGCCGAAGGATATCTCGGCCTTGGTCATCTGGTGGCAGGCGTAGCAATTGCCCCCATTGGCCGCGCCGGCCTTGTCGCTTAGCTGCATGCCGCGCCCGCTCTGCGCCACTTTCTCGCCGGCCTTCCAGTCGCCTAGATACTTGCCGTCGGCCGGATACTTGACCGATGCCAGCGCCTCTTTGGTGATGGCGGCGGCTTCTTCCTGGCTTAAGGGCTTGCCCGTCATACTGGCTTGCGAGCAGGCTTTCTGCATGGCCGACTGCTCCAGCCTGTCCATCTTGGCAATGCCTTTGGCCTCGAACGAAGCCTCGAGCACAGCTTGCACGTCTTGCGGGCTGGTGCCGGTCACCGGCTTATCCGCCGCCTGCGCGGAAGCAGCGGTCAGTAGCAGCCCGGCCAGAACGGCGAGCGGCGCGATTGTCGTTTTCTTCATGAGCTTCTCCGCTTACCGTTTGAGACCAGGCGCAGCCATATCGCCGCCGTTCGCATTGACCGCCAGGAACACCGTCAGATCGACGGAGGCCTGCGAGCCATACTTCAGGTAAGGCATGCGTTGCTGCCGGAAGCAGTCATTGAGCCGCCATTGCATGGATCGCAATGCGCCTTGCGAAACCCGATAGGCGGGCCACGAGGTATAGGCGGCGCGAGCCGAATCGGTCTTGGTCAGGTTGGGAAGATCTTGCAAGCGGATGCGCTGCTTGTCCACGCTGTGGCAGGACGCACAGGAAAAGTCGTATGGACCGCCGCGAAAGAAGAAAATCTGCTTGCCACGCTCGAATGCGGCCTTCTCCTGGGGATGGCCCTGCGGCACTGCAAGCGGTGTGCCGCGCGACTGGCCGACAACGTATCCGACCAGCGCTTCCATGTCGGTCGCATAATCGCCCCCGCCCGAGAACGGCTTCTTGGTGACTTCCTTCTGGTCCATGCCTTGCAGATTGACCATGCAGTACACAAGACGGGACTCCAGGTCCATCACGCGCCCGGCATCCTCGAAGTAGCGCGGCAAATGCGCATAGGCGTCCTTGACCACACCCGGGCCTTGCCCCAGGTCGCACTGTTCAAGCGATGCGCTCTTGGGGCCGCGTTTTTCGGCCCACAGCTCTTCGCCCGTCATTTCGATCAGTTCGGCCGGATTGCCGCCCTCGCCCAGCATCTCGCGATATTGTTCGATGCCCGCCGCCGTGCTCTCCTGCGCGGCAGCCGGTTGGGCCGCCAGCACCGCGCCGGCGGCAAGCACCAACGCCGCGGCGCTGCTCAGTTTTTTCTTCATATCTTCCACCTCTCTGTTGGATGCGTATGGCCTTATCGCTTTCTTCTTGTATGCAACACCGGACCTAGCGAATCTCCGTCGTGTCGGTACGGCTTTCTCCCTTGTTGTCCTTCCAGGTGATCTCTACCTTGTCGCCCTTGTTGCCGCCCTTGAACTTGAAGGAGAGAAAGGGATCGCGCGACACCGCTGGGCCCCACTGGGCCGACAGCACGGTCTTGTCGTTGCACTTGGCTTCGACCAGATCGATGAAATGGGCGGGAACAACATTGCCGGAGCTGTCCTTGCGCTGGCCGGTTTCCATGATGTGGCTCATCAATGCCTTGACTTCGGTGACGCCGTCTTTTTGCACAGCGCGGATGCGCATTGGTCTGCTTGCCATGATTTTTCCTCGTATATCGTTGATTCAGTATGGTGACCTGTCGGGCAACGGCATCAGCCGCCGCAACCGCCCAGCGTTACCTTGATTTCCTTGTGCACGGTGTAGAACTTGCCGTCAGCCTTGACCAGGGCGTAGACGTCGGACGTTCCACCCATCTTGATGCGTGTCGCCACTTCGGGCAGCGTGTCGGCGGCCAGATCGAAATGGGCGGCCAGCGCGTTGGGGTTCTTGGGCACCAGGATGGAAATCTGCGTGGTGTTGGGCAGATCGCTGTTGACGCCCACCGGCACCACGGCGCCGTTCTCGGCGATGTCGGGCGCGACCAGCGTGATCTTGTCGCTTTCGGCAGCTTGATCGCCGCCGAAGGCCTTGATCACATCGTCCACCTTGGTGGCGCCAAAAGCCGCCTTGTTCCATTCCTGCTGCACGGCCCAGGCCTGCTCTGGACGCAAAATCCCAGCGGTGACCGCAAGGCTGAGCACCGTGCCCAGCTTGAGCACATTTCTACGCTGCTTGTTCATTTACTGCTCCTCTGTTGAATCGGATATGTTTATTGAACGCTTATGTTTACCGCCCCGCCCCGGTAAGTATCCATTCGACCATCGTCTTGGCATCCTTATCGGCTAAAGCTGGATGGGGAGGCATGGGAATCGCCCCCCATGCGCCGGAACCGCCTTTTTGCACCTTGGCGACCAGCTTGTCGACGGCGCCGTCCTGCCCCTTGTACTTGGCGGCAATGTCCACGAAGGACGGGCCAAGCACTTTCTTGTCCGTGGCATGGCAGGCCATGCAGCCGCTATCTTTCAAAAGGGCCATGGCTTGCTGCGACCCATCGGCCGCGCCTTCCTTGGCGTCGCCCGAGGCGCTTGCGGCGGGCGCCGACACGGCCACCAGGGTGGCGCGCGCGTGTTCGCGTACCTTCCCCATGTTGTCGTCCACCGTTCCGGACAAGGCCGGCTCCTGCGTATTGACGCCGCGCACCGGACCTACGATGCGCATCTGGGCGGCCAGGTCGCCGTGCGCATCCCGCGCATGGGGCGGCAGCGTCGACGAAGGCTTGCCCGTGGTGGCGCAGTCGGCCATGCAGGCGACATTGCTGGTGTCCGGCTTGCCGTCCACCGTCCACAGGCCGGCCCAGAACTTCATGCCTTTGCGATTGGGCATTTTTTCCTGCACCTGGGCCATGGTCTCGTCCGACAAGGTGAAGTCGGATGGAACGATTTCCGCCAGGTTGAGCAGGTAGGCCAGCACGGCATACACCTCGTCCGGCTCCAGGGATTTGGGGTTGTCCCAGGGCATGGCGCGGTGGATGTAGTCCCATAGCGTGGAGACCGTGGATACCTTCATGAAGGTCGTGCGCGAGGGCTGCCCGCCCGCGGTCAAGGCCTTCACGTGGCCGTTCTTGATGTCTTCGGCCGTGGTGCCGCCCACCAGGGGCGTAAACACCGAGTTGCTTTCACCGAAAGAGCCATGACAGGCCGCGCAAGTGGCGTCCCAGATGTCCGCCCCCTGGTCGACCGTGCCGCTGCCCTTGGGTATTCCCTTGAAATCCGGCCGAACGTCGATATCCCAGGCTTTCAGTTCGGCCTCGGTCGCCGTCCTGCCTATGCCGTACTTGGTTCCGGCGTCATCGGCAAGCGCGGCAGTGCTGAACGTGGCGCCCAGCACACATGCCAGCAAGGCGGGTTTAGTCCATTTGAACATTGAAGACCTCCCCGCTTTGGGCGACCTGCCAGGACTGGATCGCATTGTTGTGATAGGTGGAACGCGTGCCGCGAACTTCCCGCAGTTGGCGGTAGCGCGGTTGAACGAAACCGGTGCTGTCGACGGCGCGGCTTTGCAAAATAACCGGCGAACCGTCCCAGACCCAATCGATATTGAACCGGGTAAGACATTTGTCCAGCACCGGCGTTTCCAGCCGAGCCGTCTTCCAGCTTTTTCCCCCGTCAAAGGACACATCGACTTGCTTGATCTTGCCGCGCCCGGACCAGGCCAGGCCGCTGACGTTATAGAAACCCTTGCCCATCAAGGCCTGGCCGCCCGAAGGCGAGGTGATCACCGACTTGCATTCCTGGATGGACGTATATTGGCGATGGATGCCATCGGGCATCATGTCGACGTAATGAGAGGTCTCGTCCTTGGCGTTCCAGGGCTTGTCGCCGACTTCGATGCGGCGCAGCCACTTCACCCAGGACACGCCCTGCACGCCGGGCACGACCAAGCGCAAGGGATAGCCGTTTTCCGGGCGCAGCATTTCGCCGTTCATGCCCCAGGCCACCAGCACGTCGTCCAGCGCCGCTTCCATGGATATCGTCCGCGTCATGCTGGAGCCGTCGTTGCCCTCGGCCAGGACGAAGCGCGCGTTCTTGATATCGGCGCCGCAGTCGTCCAGCAGCACCTTGAGCGGCACGCCGGTGAACTCGCAACAGGACAGCATGCCATGCGTGTACTGCACCGTCGGCACGGCGGCATTGCCCCATTCCATGCCGGTATTGGCGCCGCATTCGATGAAATGGATTTTCGACACCGCCGGCAGACGCATCAAGTCGTCCATGGTGTAGACCTTGGCCTCTTTGACCATGCCATTGACCATGAGCCTATGCTCTTCGGGGTTCACATCGACCCAGCCTTGGTGATGGCGCTCGAAATGCAGGCCGGACGGCGTGATGATGCCGAAGAAGCCTTGCAGCGGCGCGAATGCCACCGATGCCTGGCGCGTCGGCGTCAGGCCCGGCGACTGCCGGCGTTGCAGGTTGGCCTCGAAGGGCGAAGGCTGGCCGTATGGCTTGAATGCCACCGGATTCCCCAGCTTGGTGCTCCATGGGCGCGGCTCGAGGATCATGGGATCACCGGCGGCCTGCTTGGCCGCCTGCGCCAGCGACGGACCCGCCGCCAATGCCGCCGCGGCAGCCATAAAACTGTTCTTCAGAAAGCCGCGACGAGTTTCGGTCATGCCGCTGGCGCTGATTTCATTCGCCAGTGCAGGGGGCACGAAATTCTCGGGTGCTTTTTTCAGGCGACCAATGGGCACTGATCGCTGCTCCCTGCTACTACTCACGCTTATTCTCCTGGCTTAAATACTACGCTATTTAATATAAGTTAATAGCCAACAGTTATAAACCAGGGAAATTACCCACCCGCCTTTTCTTGACATACATCAAATCCGCGAGACAAGCCTTTTAGTTTTGGCTCAGGCCAGCATGTCCGCCCATATGGCATGCGCCCAATCCAGGGCCATCCGGCCTTCCCGCTGAGTCGCGCCTTCCGAGACGCCTCCGGCCCCCTTGACGGGCAGCATAGTGCGCTCCGCCGCGCTATAGCGGTGAACGCTGGCCACATGCATGGCCTCTTGCGGGTTCACAAAGCTATAGCAGGTGTTGGAGTAGATGGGGTTCTGGTTCACGCCCCCGCCCAGCAGCAGGGCAGTCACGGCCGCCGCGCAGGTTTTACCGTGCTGGTTGGCCATATGCCCTGACTTGGGCATGACCGGCGCGATCTGCACGGCATCGCCCAGTACGTGGATGCGTTCGTCGACGATAGAGGAAAACGTCAGGAAATCAACCTCGCACCAACGGTCGTTGGCCGTGGCCAAGCCGGCATTTTTGGCGATATTTCCGGCCCGCATGGGCGGCAGCACATTGACCACATCGCCCTGTTCCTGCTCGCCGAGCTCGAAGATGACACTACGGGTATCGGCATCCACATCCACTGCCTTGAAGGCAGGGTTGTACTCGATGATGCCCGGATAGCGCTCGTCCCAGGCCTGGCGAAACTGCTCGGCTTCGGAGGTGATGTCGGCATTGGCGTCAAAAATATGCACTTTGGAGCGAGGCTTATGCCGCTGGAAATAAGCGGCCACCAGGCAGGCCCGCTCGTAAGGGGCCGGCGGACACCGATAGGGGGCCTCGGGAATGGCAAGAATGTAGCGGCCGCCGTCGGGCATGGCCTCTAATTGCCGCCTTAGCAGCAGCGTTTGCGGACCCGCCTTCCAGGCATGCAGCATGGCATCGCGAGCGCTTTCCGGCTTCAGGCCGGGAATTTCATCCCACATGAAATCGATTCCGGGCGCCAGTATCAACCTGTCCCAGGACAGCGGCTGGCCATGCTTGAGCAGCAGTTTACGATTGCCGGCGTCGATGCTGACGGCCTCGTCCCGCACATGCCTGACATCATATTTAGCCAGCCCGCCATAGCCACGTGAAATATCCGCCATCGACAGTCTGCCTTCAAGCACCAGGTTCGACATGGGCGCGGATACGAACTCGGCATTCGGTTCGACCAACGTGACCCGTATGCGCCCGGCACTGAACAAATGCAGATACTTTGCCGCCGTCGCGCCGCCGAACCCGCCGCCAACCACCACCACATGCGGCTGGCCGGCGCTTCCCGCCCTTGCCAGCATGGGATAGGACACTGCCGCCAGCCCCGCAAGAGACTTCATGAAGGAACGGCGCTTCATGGCTGATCCCCCTCGCTGGGCAGGCTTTCGTACCATGCGCCGATACGCCGCAACACTGCTTCATCATAGCCGCGTGCAATCTGGCCTTTCAGGACATCCGGCCGCTCGCCGCTGGCGTAGGCCAGCATGGCCTTGACGATGTCGTCCGCCGGCATGCCGGCCAGGGTCGGTATCCCCCGTACCGCCGAACGCTCGGCGCCATGGCAGGTCGCACAGGAGGACGCCCAGGCCCTGGCCTGGATGTCGCGGGCGGCCAGGTCCGGGCCCTTTGCGACGGCCGGCGCCTCGGGGCCGGCCCGGCCATCGATGGCCTCGGAACCCACGCTGGTCGCGGACAGGGCCGGCCCCACGCACAGCAACAGGCAAGCCGATATTGCGGCGGGCCAGCCGCCCGGTTTGGCGCGTGTTTTCTTCCGGGGCGTGACAGCCATTGCACTTATTCCTTGTTCTTGCAACACGCGCCGGCTGATGCCGGACACGCCGTCCATAAGAACAGCGATGATGTCCCAGCATGGCTACGGCGTCAAACATGGATCATGCAGATCCGTCTGAATGGCCATGAATTGGGCATTTAATTTAGATAGCACTAATTTAGAATTATCTAATATAATAAGTCATTATGAGTTCAAGAAATCAAGATAGCTTGCTCCTGCGGGAAGGCGCCTCGAAGGCTGCCGAATTGCTGCGCATCATAGGCAACGAGCATAGACTGCTGGTGCTGTGCCTGCTGATTGAACATGGCGAAATGACCGTGGGCGCCCTGAACGAGCGCATCGCCTTGAGCCAGTCGGCGCTATCCCAGCATCTGGCCAAAATGCGCGAGGAAGGCCTGGTGGCGTTCAGACGCCAGGCACAAACCTTGCACTACCGCATCGACAACCCTGCCGTGGCCAAGGTGATCGCCGCGCTCAAAGAAGTCTTTTGCCCCTGATCTTCACAAGGATCCCCCTATGCCGCTAAAGCCGCTTTCTCCCCAAGCCTTCCATCAAAACCAGGGTGAAGGCATCTTGCTTGTAGACATCCGCTCGGCGGATGAGTATGCCCGCGAGCATATTGCGCAAGCCCGTCATATCCCACTGGAGCAAATGGCCCAGGCCTCAGCCGCCCTTCACGGAGCAAAGGCCGTCGTCTTTCATTGCCGCTCGGGCAACCGCACGGCGCTGAATGCGGAAATGCTTGGCGCTTGCGTCAGTTGCGATGCCTATGTGCTGGAGGGCGGCCTGGATGCCTGGAAGAAGGCCGGGCTGCCGGTGGTGACCGATGCCGCGCAGCCGCTGGAATTGCAGAGGCAGGTGCAGATTGCCGCTGGTACGATGATAGTGCTTGGAACGGCACTGGGAGCCACCGTGTCGCCATGGTTCCTGATGCTGTCCGGCTTTGTGGGCGCCGGACTGATATTCGCGGGCGTATCCGGCTTCTGCGGGCTGGCCCGCCTGCTCATGAAGATGCCCTGGAACCGCAAGCCATTGACCAAGGAGGCGCTCGGCTCGTAGCTGAAGCGCACCTCTAAAAAAGGAAGGCGCATCATCATGAAGCTGCTGGCCCTGACTTACGGCACCGAAGGCGATACGCGCCCTATTGCGGCGCTGTGCCGCGCCTTGATGGACGCCGGGCATGAAACCTTGTTGCTCGCCGACCAAAGCACGCTTGCCAGCGCTCGCAGCCTTGCGGTGCCGCACGCCGCCTTAAGCGGAAACATCCAAGCCAGTCTGGCGGATCTGCTTGCGCAAGGAAAAGGGATCAACGCCACGGTCGCCGCCTTGTCCAGCATCGCCAACGCCCAAGCGGAGAGCTGGATGCGGCAAGCCGCCGACGCGGCGGCGGACTGCGATGCCATCATTGTTTCCGGGCTGGCCGCCTTCGTGGGGCTGTCCATTGCCGAACACCTGGGTATCCCAGCCATCGGCGCCGGCATGATCCCTATTTCCCCGACCAGCACATTTCCTTCGCCCTTTATCCCCACCGACAAGCTGCCGCCGGCACTGAACAAAGCAAGCCATCACCTGGTCAACTGGGTGCTGTGGCTTACTTTCAGGAAGTCGGTCAACCGTGCCAGAAAGGCAGTGTTGGGACAGAAGCCGCGTCATAGCCTCTGGACCAAGCACCCCATGCTCTATGGCGTCTCTCCCGCATTGCTGCCGGCACCGGCCGATTGGCCTGAAAACGCGAAGCTGTGCGGGCAGTGGCTGGCACCCACCGATGCCTGGTCGCCCCCACCCGAACTGGATAGCTTTCTGGGCGCGGGCGAGCCCCCGGTATACCTGGGATTCGGCAGCATGACGGGCTTCGACCAAAAGGCTTTGCTGCGTACGCTGCTGGACGGCCTGCAAGAAGAGCGCATTCTCTTTTACCCAGGCTGGTCGGGCTTGCCCGACATTCCCTTGCCGGACAACTGCCTGGTAGTCGGCAATACGCCTCATGACTGGCTCTTTCCTCGCTGCTCCTTGGCCATACACCACGGCGGCAGCGGCACCACCCACTCGGCATGCCGCGCCGGCATTCCCTCTGTCGTGCTGCCTTTCGCGGGCGACCAGTTTTTCTGGGCCCATCAACTGGCACGCCTGGGCGTGGCCAAGGCGCCGATTGCCACCAAGCAAATCAACGCCGACGCCATCCGGCAAGCCGTCCGCTTCGCCAAATCCGCACAGGCAAAGTCAAGGTCCGCAGCGCTGGCGGCAGCCATGTCCAAGGAGAACGGAACGGCTGCCGCTGTCAGGGAAATCGAATCAATGCTTGAAGGCCATGCGGCAAAAAGAAATGCCAAAACAGCCTGAGCGCAGTCCCCTTGCCGCCAAACAGTCAAGCATTGGACAAGCACCCCCAGCCACCCTAAACTCGTTTTCATATTTTTCAGGATGGGGCAATGCAAACAACTGAATCCGCTGAACGCGCAACATCGATTCTGGCCGAATTTACCGCCAAACTTAGCTTCGACCAGATACCCACAACCCTGATCGCCGACCTCAAGCTTCATGTGCTGGATGGGATAGGCGTTGCCATTTACGGCTCCCAACTGCCTTGGACTCGCATCGTGGTCGAAACCATGGTCGAGCAAGGCGGCGCGGCATCCGCAACGATCTGGGGAAGCGATTATCGCGTTACGCCGTCGCAAGCGGCACTGGTGAATGCAACGGCCGGCCACTCCTTCGAGATGGACGATATCCACAAGGAATCGGTACTCCATCCTAATTCGCTTTCCGTCCCGGTCGCTTTGGCTCTGGCCGAGTCGCGCCCGTCGATTACCGGAAAAGATGTCTTGACGGCCCTGGTCGCCGGCACCGAGCTGGGCGCGCGCATAGGAAATGCGGCGACGACCGCGCTTTTCCTTAATGGCTTCCACCCCCAGGGGACTACCGGCGCTTTCGTCTCGGCGGGCACGGCGGGCAACTTGCTCAAGCTCGGGCCTGGCGCAATGCTGCACGCGATCGGAATCGCCGGCTCCATGGGCGCGGGCTTGATGGCGGCGCAAGAAGGAGCGATGGTCAAGCGCTTTCACGCCGGCAGGGCCGCCGAATCGGGGCTGCTTGCCGCATCCCTGGCCGGCAAAGGGTTTACCGGCATAGAAAACATAGTCGAAGCGGCTTACGGGGGCTTTCTTAGCGCTTTTGCGCGAACCTACAAGCTTGAGCGTCTGCTGGACGGCCTGGGCTCGTACTGGGAAGCCGGCCAGGTCGGGTACAAGATGTACCCCAGCGTCACCAGCATACATACCGCTCTGGACGCCCTGAAGCAACTGATGGGTGAACACCAGATCTCCGCCGGCGATATTCAACGCATCGATGTCGGCTGCGGACACATGACCTATGTGCACACCGCATGGCCTTACGAGCCCAGCGGGGTGACCGCGGCCCAGATGAATCTGTTCTACGGGCTGGCGGTGATGGCAATACGCGGCAACGTCACGCCCGCGAATTATGCGCAAGATACCATTGCCGATGCCGATGTGCTGGCCTTCATTCCAAAAATCCATCCATACGAAGACCAGGAAATCGACGATAAAGGCCCTGCCGCGCGGCACGCCGTAAAGATGAAAGTAACGACGAAATCGGGTCGGGAACTGCGCTGCGATATATGGGCCCGACGGGGCAGCCCCGAGTGCCCGGTTTCCGACGACGAGGTGAAAGCGAAGTTCATCGCCAACACACAAGGCGTGCTGGCGGAAAGCATCCAAGGCAAGATTATCGAGCTGGTCTTGAATCTGGACGATATGCAATCCCTGTCGACCCTGACCGATTTGCTTAGGGTGAAAAAGGGCTGAGCCAGACTTGCGGCGCAGCCCTTGCAGCCAAGGCTAGTGCGCCAAAGGTGTCAGAGAGGGATACGGCCCATCGATGAAGGTGTATTGCTCCAGCACCGCTTGGGCCAGTTTGCGGCGACTGACCTTGCCCTGGGCATTGCGCGGAAATTCTGCCACCGCCACATAGGCACGAGGCTGTTTATGCCTCGACAGTTTATGGGCGCGTTCTTGAGCCGCCGCTTCCCAGCCCGGCTTGGGGTTCTCGGCCACCGCCACGATGACTTCGCCCCAATAGTCCGACGGTATGGCGGCAATGACGATATCCGCGTTGCCATCGCCTATCACCCATTGCACTTCGTCGGGATTGACGCGATACCCGCCCGTCTTGATGACATCGGCCAATCGGCCGGTAAGCCAAAGCCTGCCCTGGCCATCCAGGTAGCCCTGGTCGCCGGTGCGATGCCAGCCATCGGGCTCGTGCGGCCGAAAGCCATTTTCGTCCAGCATGCAATCGGACATCTGCTGCCCGCGCAGCCAGACTTCGCCCTCGCCCGGCGCGTCGGTGTTTTCACCGCCCGGCTCCAGCGCGATGCGAATTTCGATTCCCGGAGAAGGCCACCCCACGCAGGTTCCAGGCCCGTGATCGGAGGACGCGTAAAGCTGCTCCGACTCTCTGCCATCGAGCACGGTAATGGGGTTGATGCATTCGGTCTTGCCGAAGGTGACCCGCACGACGTGGCCGAACATGGCCGCCGCCGTGTCGTACAGCGAGGCGGTAAGCGGCTGCGTACCGGTGAACACACAACGCACGCCGTCAAAACGCCGCTGGCCCAGCACGCGCGACAGCTTGGCCAGCATGGTAGGCGGGGCGAACACGGCGGAAACGCCGGCCGATTCCAGGCAAGAGGAAACTATGTCGGTCTGGACGCCGTTAAGCAGCAAGACTTCACCGCCGTAGTCGCACCACGCAAAGGCCAGCAGCGAAGCGCCATGTGTGAACGGGGTCATCAATAGAATGCGTTCGCCCGGGGCGGGCACGAAAGGCATCGTGGCCTTGAGCAGTTGCTCGCCCGACCAGCGCCTACCATGCGAATACACGGCCGCCTTGGGCAAGCCAGTGGTGCCGGACGTGAACAGTATCCGCCCCGGCATGGAAGCGGGCACCGGATCCAGCGGCAAGCCCGGGTCGCAGGGCGGGACGTCGTCCACCACAAGGACGTCCAGGCCCAGTTCCTGAACCTGCGCCGCGCGGGCCTTATCCGTAACCACCAGGCCGAACTTCGCGATGCGCGAGCTCCAGGCTATCTCGTGGCTGGTATAGCCATAGTTCATGGGCGCCTCGGCGACACCCGAAATTTTCATGCCGTAGGAGACCCAGGCGGCATCCAGGCAGTTGGGCAGCAGCGACGCCACGTGCACGCCTTGCCTGCAAGCCTTGCGCCGCAAGGCCAGCGCTAGGCCGTGCGCCCGGGCGCACAAGTCCTGATAAGAAAGCGTGTGCTTGCCATCGGAAAAGGCCGGCCTGTCGGTAAAGCGACTGGCAAGGGTCTGCAATGCCGCCGACCAGGGAATGGCCGGCTGCCTGGGGTCGCTGCCCTGAAATGATGTCACGTCAACCGCCTCCGGATACCGGCATCAGGAGCTGCGGCAACCACAACGAGATCGACGGTATGTAAGTGATGAGACCGAGCAATACCAACATGACCAGGACGATGGGAACCGTTCCGCGAGTGACCTCGAGTAGCGGCGTCTTGGAAATATTGGCGATGACAAAAAGGTTCAGCCCCACCGGAGGCGTCAGCAAGGCGATCTCCATATTGATCACCATGACCACGGCAAAGTGGATGGGGTCTATGCCCAAGGGCCCCAGCATGGGTATAAGCAAGGGCAAGGTGATCAACATGATCGAATACACTTCCAGGAACATGCCTAGAAGCAGCAGGACCACGTTGACAGCAAGCAAGAATTGCCACCCCTCGATTTTGGACTCTTGCACCACACCGATCAGCCAGGCCGCAATGCCGCTTTCTGTGATCCAGTGCCCGAATGCCAATGCCACGGCGACGATCAGCAGAATGGAGGCGGCGTTGCGCACCCCTTCGGCCAACAGCGGCAGCAACTGCGAAAGAGTGATGCCGCGATAAAAGAACAGCGACAACACGGCGGCAACAATGGCCGACAAGGCGGCGGATTCCGTCAAGGTGACAACGCCCCCATACAACCCGCCCAGCACAATGACGGGAATGGACAGCGCCGGGAGAGCGCGCACCGTCTGGCGGATCTTGCCGCTTAACGGGGTGGACTCGTTGCCGGCATAGCCCTTCTTGCGGCTGAACCAGATAATGTAAGCGCCCAGGAAAAAGGCCTGCATCAGGCCGGGTATCACGCCGGCGAAGAACAGCCGGGGAATGGAGGTGTCGGCAAGCACACCGAAAACCACAAAGGCCAGGGAAGGCGGGATCAGGATGCCCAAGGTTCCCGATGCGCCCACCACGCCGGCGGAAAACGATCGGCTGTAGCCGCCGCGGTGCATGGCCGGAACCAGTATGGTGCCCATTGCGATGGCCGTGGCGACGGAAGACCCGCACATGGCGGCGAAGATGGCGCAGGACAGCACGGCCACCAGGCCGATGCCGCCGGGGACCCGCCCTATCCAGCTTGCGGCGGCATCGATCAACGCCCGTGCCACTCCCCCCTTTTCCATGAAGGTGGCGGCAATCACAAAATAAGGAACGGCCAGCAGTGTCGTGGAATTCAGTTCATCAATCAGCTTCTGGGCATAGGGCAACATGCGCCCATCAAGGCCGAACAGGGCGGCCCCCGTGACACCCAACGCCAGGTAGATGGGAACGCCAAGTACCAGTAGAACCAGGAAGGAGCTTAGGACCAGGCTGCTCACGATGCCCTCCCGCCGCGGAAAAATTGGGCGATGCGGATTGCGTAATGTATGGCCATGAGCAAACACCCTGTGGGCAGGGCCGCAAAATAAATCCACAATGGGAAGCGCAGGGAGCTGATGGACAGGTCACCGAAATCGTAGGATTGCCAGGTGACGATGGTTCCGTAGTACACCAGCATGCACGAGAAACCCAGCCCAAGCAGATCGCCGAACAACAGCAATTTTGATTGGACGGACTTGCTGAACATGCCCACGAACAAGTCCGCCTTGACGTGCCTGTCGGTGGCCGTTACCACACCCAGCACCAGGAACATCGACCATACGATGATGTAGACCTGGACTTCGTCGCTCCATTCCAGTGTATGCGCGGGTGCGAAGTAACGCACCACGATGTTGTAGAAGCAGACCAGCAGCGCCGCCAGCGCCAGGGCTCCGACGACGATCTGTTCCAGGTGGGTGCCGGATGCGTCGTCCGTGCTGGCTTCCAGCTCGGCGGCGGCCTTGTCCGCCAGGCCCGCGTAGAGTGATCCGCGTACGCTATCCTCCGCAACCGGCGAAGCTTCTTCCCCTGCCCGATGGCCATGCGCGGCGGGCTGTGAAGCGCCGGGCGAATAGGCTTTGGACATCAAAAGCCCACCTTGGCGGCGCGCAGCTCTTGCATGGCGATATCGACGATATCCTGGTCGATCTTCATTTCCTTGATCACGCCCGGCTGGATGCTCATCAGGGAAGCTCGCATGGCGGCGATCTTTTCTGGCGACGGCTGCGCCATTTTCACGCCGTGATCGATCAGCGTCTGGCGCGCATCGAGCTGGGCCTTGCCGGCCATCTCGCGTTGCTGCTTGACGGAAACTTCCCAGGACTCAAGGATGGCGTTCTGGATTTCCTTGGGCTGCTTATCCCAGAACGATAGCCGGATCATGGGCACGTACTGGCCCATGAACTGATTGTCTTCAAACCCGTACTTCAGGCCGGAATCGTAAAGCTTGGCTGTCGCCGCGCTTTCGTGTGTGGTGGCCACACCCTGGACCACGCCCTGGCTCATGGCCAGTGGCAGGTCGGGGTAGGGGATCAGCGTGGGCACTATGCCCTGGAACTTGAGGCGCTCTGCGTTGGCGGTGCCGCCCGAAAAGCGTATCTTCATGCCCTTCAGGTCGTCGTAAGACTTGATTTCCTTGGTGCTGCTATAGAAATGCTGCATGCCCAGGTCGGCCCATTTCCCAAGGATCTTTACCTTCAGCCTGTCTTCCGTGCGCTTGTTCAGGAAATCGCCAAGCTTGCCGTCCATGACGGTATGCACCGTGGCCGGATCGACGCCATAGAACATGGGCAAGGTCTGCAAGGCGATGTTGGGAACCAGCCCATCCAGTTGCCAGGTGCCCGGCACGCCCATTTCGATGGCGCCTTGACGCAAGGCCTTGGGTACATCGCGATCCCGGTACACCTGGCCGCTGGGATAGATTTCGATATCCAGTTTGTCGCCGACCCGTTTTTTTAGTTCCTTGGCAAATATGTCGACGCCCCGATTCCTGACGTGGGAAGGGTTGGTGTCCAGGGATATGCGGAATTTTTCTTGGCTGGATGCTGTGGTTGGCGCAAGCATGGATACGGCTGCTGCAACAGAACCCACGAAGGCAAGTGCCTTACGGATCTTCATCATTGTCTCCTTTATTGGCTTGAATAATTCCTGCCTTGGAACGATGCTGACCAAGTTTTTTTCAAATGTACCTACATTTGATTTTCTTGTAAAGGATGAGGCAATGAAAAAGTGAAAACAAATTTATTTGTCTATTCATAAGGTACGTACATATAAGGTACGTACATATAAAACAAGGCGGAATTTATCCTGAACTTGCCCTGAATCGTCGTCTGAATCAAAATGATCGCTCGGCCCCAAGACGAGCGCTTAAAATCTCGCAACACGACCTTTCCGGCGAACCACCATGAGCACATCCAAAATCAAGAAAAACGCGGCAGCATCCCAACCTCGCTATCTTTGGCTTAGGGAATGCCTGCTTAGGGATATCACCAATGGGAAGTACCCCGTCGGCAGCCTGTTGCCCGGGGAAAATGAGCTTACCCAGCTGTATGGTGTAAGCCGCCATACCGTGCGCGAGGCTTCGCGCAAGCTGGCGGACGACGGGCTGATATCCCGCCATCCCGGCATCGGCACCATTGTTTGCTCACGCAAGGAAAAGCCGGTCTATGTCGCCGCCCTGGGAACGCTGCCCGAGCTTTTCGACTACACGAACTCCACCCGTGTCCAGGTGCTGGACGGCAGGGAAATCATCGCCACGGGCGAACTGGCCGATACCCTGGAATGCGAGGAAAGTTCAGCGTGGCTGAACCTGGAAGCCTTGCGTTTCCCGACCGGGCAAGACATACCCATCTCGTATACCCGCATCTACCTTCGGCCTGAATTTTCCGATATCCGCGAACGGCTGCACGGGAACCACGCCAGCATCTACAGCATGCTGGAACAGCATCACGGGCAAACCATACATACCGTCAGGCAAGAGATCGCGGCAACGCTGCTGCCGGCCCAGGCAGCCAGGATGTTGGGCGTCAAGCCACGCGTCCCAGCCCTGCACTTGAAGCGCTCTTATCTGAACAAGAAAGATCATTTGCTGGCGGTTTCATCGAATCTCTACCCCGTGGGCCGTTTCGAACTGCGCACTTCGTGGACACGCGGCGGCAAGCGCAAGAACCCCTAAGCTCTCCGCTCAACGCCTTCCCTTTCCCAGCCCTGTCAGCCATTTCGAATGGTTGACAGGGCTGATTCATGTAATTACCATGTGTACGTACATTTGATTGTACGCACATTTAATTAGAATGATCAGGCCGGGGACTTCATGACAGCAGAAACCAGTGGCGTCGCAGCAGGGCTCAGGCCTTTTTCCGGCCTCGTCGTTGTCGAGCTGGGTCACAGCGTGGCGGCTCCTTTCGCCGGTCAAATTCTCGGAGAGCTCGGCGCGCGCGTCGTCAAGGTCGAAAAATCCGATGGCGACGATGCCCGCAAGTGGGGCCCGCCCTTCGTCGACGGGGCTTCCTGTGTTTTCCAGGCACTGAACCGGAACAAAGAATCCGTTGTATGCAACCTTCGTTCCCAAAGCGACGGAGACGACCTGAAACGCTTCATTGTCGAAGAAGCCGACATCGTCCTGCAGAACCTGCGCCCCGGACACGTCCAGAAGCTAGGCCTGGATGCGGAGGCCATGACGGCCCTCAACCCTCGCCTGATCTATTGCAATCTGGGTTCCTTCGGCAAGGCGGGCCCGCTTAAGGACAAACCCGGCTACGACCCCCTGATGCAGGCTTTCGGCGGCATCATGAGCACCACGGGCCACCCTGGGCAGGCGCCGGTGCGCGTCGGCCCCTCCATCGTCGACATGGGTACGGGCATGTGGGCCGTGATCGGCATACTGACCGCCCTTCTGGAACGCAAGGACACCGGTTTGGGGCGCATTATCGACGTATCCCTGTTTGAAACCGCCGCCTGCTGGGTTTCGCTGCTTGCGGCGCAGTGCCTGACCTCGGGTGAGGCGCCCGGCCGGCAAGGCTCTGGGGCCTCCGGCATCGTTCCCTACAAAGCCTATACGGCACAAGACGGCCAGGAAATCGTCGTGGCCGCGGGCAGCGACGGCCTGTTCCGCAAGCTGGCCAACACGCTGGGTCATCCCGAATGGTTGAACGATCCTCGATTCGCCGACAACCCATCACGCGTCACTCATCAGCAAGAGCTCTACGCCAAGCTGGACGAGATATTTGCCCAATCCACCGGCGAGCAATGGATGGAGCGGATGGACGCCGCCGGAATTCCATGTTCGCCCGTTCAGGACATCTCGCAGATGCTGGCTCACCCCCAGACGGCCGCCTTGGGCCTGTTGCAGCCCGTGCCCGGCACGGATATGGAATTCATCGGACTGCCCCTAAGCCTGAACGGACGGCGGCCGGCGCCCTGCGGCGCCCCGCCCGGGCTGGGGCAGCACACCCACCTTGTCATCAAGCACCCGGAGCGCACGGAAACATGAATCTGCCCGCCTACGAAACGCTCGCCACCAGCACCAGCGAGCCTCATATCCTTGTCGTGACGCTTAACCGTCCCGAAGTAGCCAATGCCATCAACACCCAGATGGGCAGGGATCTTCTGGATCTTTGGACCAGGCTGACCGAGGACGCGGGCGACATCCGCTGCATCATCCTGACGGGTTCGGGCGACCGGATCTTCTGTGCGGGCGGAGATCTGAAGGAACGCAACGGCATGACCCGCGAACAGTGGCAACGCCAGCACGAGCTGTTCGAGCGCCAGTACTGGACGCTGACTGATCTTCCCATACCCGTCATCGCGGCCGTGAACGGGCACGCCTACGCGGGCGGCTTCGAAATGGTGCTTTCCTGCGACTTCGCCTACGGGTCCAGCGCGGCGCGGTTCGCCTTGACCGAAGTGTCGCTGGGCATCATGCCCGGCGCCGGCGGTACGCAAAACCTGCCGCGCGCCATCGGTGAGCGGCGCGCCAAGGAAATGCTGATGACGGCGCGCCCCATCACCGCGGCCCAGGCTCGGGAATGGGGTGTGCTGAATGAAGTTCTTGAACCGGATCAGGTGATGCCGCACGCATTGGACACGGCCCGGGCGATCGCCGGCAATGCCCCGCTTTCCATCCGCCAGGTCAAGAAGTCGGTTCGCTACGGCATGCAGATGGAGCTCAAGACCGCCTACCGTTTCGAGGTCGAAGCCTACAACCATCTGGTGGAAACGGAAGATCGATACGAAGGCGTGCGCGCCTTCAATGAAAAACGCCGTCCTGTTTTCAAGGGGCGCTAGGCAACCCGCGCTTTGGCCGCGGCAGGTGCTTGCGCGGCTAAGGGCGGCAACAAGGAGTCATGATGAGCAAGCTGGACGTTATCGTACGGGAAGTCGGGCTTAGGGATGGACTGCAGATCCACCCTACCTTCATGCCCACGGAAAAGAAACTGCAATGGATACGCGACGAGGCCGCCGCCGGCGTGCCGGAAATCGAGGTGACATCCTATGTTCCTCGTTCGCTTATTCCCCAATTCGCGGATGCGGAAGAAGTCACGGTCAAAGCGCTGGAAGTGCCCGGGCTTACGGTTTCCGCCCTGATACCCAATCTGCGCGGAGCGGAGCGAGGCATCGATCTTGGGGTGCGCAAGATGAACTTCGTAATGTCGGTCAGCCGCACCCACAACCTGAAGAACGTTCGTCGCGAGCGTGAGGAATCGGTGGCGGACTTTCGCCGCATCGTGGAACTCGCCCGTGCCCAACCGGCGGACAAGCGCCCGATTATCGTGGGCGGCCTGGCCACGGCCCTGGGCTGTTCCTACGAAGGGAAGGTTCCGGTCGCGGACGTGGTGAAGTACGCCGTGGCGCTTGCCGAGGCGGGCGCCGATGAAATCGTGGTGCCGGACACCGTCGGCTACGCCGACCCCGTGCAGGTTCGCGAGGTCTTCAAAGCCGTCATGGGCGCGGTCGGACCGCTGCCGGTTGCTGCGCACTTCCACGATACGCGGGGCCTGGGGCTGGCCAATGTCACGGCCGCCCTGGAATGCGGCGTGCGCAGCTTCGACGCGTCCCTGGCCGGGATCGGCGGCTGCCCGTTCGCGCCGGGAGCCACCGGCAACATCGTGATGGACGACCTGTGCTTCATGCTCGACTCCATGGGCTTGCGCACCGGCGTTGATCTGGAACGCTTGCTGAAGGTGCGCGACATCGTCAGCGAAACGCTGCCGGACATCGCCATGCAAGGCGCGATCGCGCGCGCCGGGCTGCCGCATAACTATCTGACCGCGGCGCAGCGCAGTCACGCCTGAACGCGTCTTCAACCCCATCACCTCCCATGTGAAAACCCATGAACGAACCAAAACGCTACGAAGATGTGCATATGCCCCTGGGCGAGGACTTCCTGGAAATAAGGGAAAGCGTGCGCAAGATATGCGCCGACTTTCCCGGCGCATACTGGCGCGACCTTGAAGCCCGGGAAGCCTACCCCAAGGAGTTCGTAAAGGCGCTTACCGATGCCGGCTACCTTGCCGCACTGATTCCCGAGGAATACGGCGGAGCCGGGCTGCCGCTGCGCGCGGCCGCGGTCATTCTCGAAGAGATCCACGCAGCGGGCTGCAACGCGGGCGCCTGCCATGCGCAGATGTACATCATGGGCACGCTATTGCGGCACGGCAACGAACAGCAAAAGCGCCTCTACCTGCCGCAGATCGCCAGCGGCGCCTTGCGCCTGCAGGCATTCGGCGTCACGGAACCCACGAGCGGCACGGACACCACCAAGCTGAAGACACGCGCGGTCCGCGACGGCGACGTGTACCGCATCCACGGCCAGAAGGTCTGGACTTCGCGCGCGCTGCACTCCGACCTGATGCTGCTGCTGGCCCGCACCACCCCTCTGGAGCAAGTCCAGCGCAAGACCGACGGCCTGTCGGTGTTCCTGGTGGACTTGCGCAAATGCGTGGGCCATGGGGTCGAGATCAAGCCGCTGGCGGCGATGATCAACCACAATACGACGGAAGTATTCTTCGACGGCGCAGAAGTTCCCGTCGAGAACCTGATCGGCGAGGAAGGCAAAGGCTTCCGCTACATACTGGACGGCATGAATGCGGAACGGATCCTGGTTTCCTCTGAAGCACTGGGCGATGGCCGCTGGTTCACCAAGACGGCCACCAACTACGCCAAGGAGCGCGTGATCTTCAACCGGCCCATCGGGCAGAACCAGGGCATACAGTTCCCCATCGCACGCGCCCATGCAGAGCTGGAAGCCGCCGACCTGATGCTGCGCAAGGCGGCCGCCATGTTCGGCGCGGGACTGCCCTGCGGCGCGGAAGCGAATATCGGGAAGATGCTTGCCTCGGAAGCGGCGTGGCACGCGGCCGAGGCCTGCCTGCAAACGCACGGCGGCTTCGGCTATGCCAAGGAATACGATGTGGAAAGAAAATGGCGTGAAACGCGCCTGATGCAGATAGCCCCTATTTCCACCAACCTGATACTGGCATACGTGGGCGAGCATATTCTCGGCATGCCGCGATCATACTGACGGCGCAAGGCGCGCCGCTTATCCAACAAGGAGCATTCCATGCCAGGCTTGACCGAAACGCTATCCCGCTTTGCCGCGCAACCGTCCATGGCACCCATGACGGACGAGGTTCGCAACCTTGTCAAGACGGGTTTCATCGACGCAATCGCCACCATGATCGCCGGACGCGACACCGATGTCGTGCAGATCGTCCGCTCATTCGTGCGGCAGCGCCAATCCACCGCCGCGGAAGCACACGTGCTTTTTCTTGACGAACTGGCGGCCAGCAACGACGCGGCGCTCATCAACGGCTGCGCCGCGCACGCCCTGGACTACGATGACGTGGCGCTGGGCGGCCACCCCAGCACGGTTCTGGTCCCCGCCATCCTGGCCGAGGGCGAGCGCCTGAACGCCAGCGGCGAGCAAGCCCTGACCGCCTACCTTGTGGGGTATGAAGCGTGGGCCGAACTCTTCAGCCGCGACCCCGATCCCTATCACCTGAAAGGCTGGCATCCCACCGCGGTGCTAGGCACGGTGGGCGCGGCCTGCGCGGTCGCCTACCTGAACAAGCTGTCCGTGGAACAATGCAGCAACGCCATCGCCCTGGCCGCCAGCATGGCCAGCGGCCTGGTGGCCAACTTCGGCACCATGGCCAAGCCCCTGCATGCCGGCCGCGCCGCATCCTGCGCCATCGACGCCGTACGCCTGGCCGCCGGTGGGCTTACCGCCGCGCATGATGCGCTGGAGCACCATGCCGGCTATCTGGCGGCGCTTTCCCCCAAGGGGGCCGCAAATCGCGAAGATGCGACCGGGCTGGGCAAGAAGCTGCACATTCTTGAAGCTGGCCTGTCCATCAAGAAGTACCCCATGTGCTATTCCACGCATCGGGTGGTCGACGGCATCCTGGACCTGGCCAAGTCCCATGCCATTCGGCCGGAGCAAGTGAAGTCCGTCCATGCCACCATAGGCGTCAGCCAGGCCTCCATGCTGCGCAACCATGCGCCGGTAACCGGCCTCGAAGCCAAGTTCAGCCTGGAATTCGCAGCGGCGGCGGCCTTGGATGCCGGCAAGGTCGGCTTGGCCGAGCTTAGCGACGAATATGTAAGTCGCCAGCAAGTTCGGGATTTGATGGCGCGGGTCAGCATCGATACGACCGACTCGCGCTGCCCCATCGAGCCGGTTTTCGCGCTGAACGACCAGGTGACCATAGAGCTTCAGGACGGGCGCAAGCTGTCTTCCGGCGATATCCGATTTGCCCGCGGCAACGCCAAGCTTCCCTTGAAGATGCAGGAGCTTCGAAGCAAATTCATGGATTGCTGCGCGACCGCGCCTGAACTGGATGCCGCCGCGTTGTATGATCGCCTGAGCAAACTTGAAACCGCCCAGGGCATAAGGGATATCGTCCCGGCGCGCGCCGCCGCGACAGCCTGACGGCAGTGTAAGCCCGCCCTGGCCTGAAGCCTTCACCACCTTGCCCACCACGCCATGACGCCACACGCCAAGCCCGCTACGGATACAAGCACCTTCGTTCTTCTGCACGGCGCCTGGCATGGCGCCTGGTGCTGGAAGCACGTGTCCGGGCGGCTGCGCGCCGCCGGGCACCGGGTCTACACGCCGACGCTGACAGGGCTTGGAGAGCGCTCGCACTTGCTGGGCCCGGACATCACCCTGGAAACCTGCGCGCAGGACCTGATCAATGTTTTCCTATGGGAAGACCTTGACGACGTGGTGCTGGTTGGCCACAGCTTCGGCGGCATCGCCGCCAGCGCGGCCGCCGATCGCATCCCCGAGCGCATCAGGCATCTTGTGTACCTGGATTCCCTTATCATCCAAAGCGGAGAAAGCCCCTTCTCCGTCGTCCCCCCCGACGTCGCCCAGGCCAGGCGCGACCTGGCAAGGCAAAGTCCGGGCGGCCTGTCCATTCCCGTTCCACCGCCGGAGGCCTTTGGCGTCACCGATGCGGCCGATGCGCAATGGCTGAGGGAAAAATGCACGCCGCATCCCGTCTCGACCTACGAATCCACTCTGACTCTACGGCACCCCGTCGGCAATGGATTGCCTACAAGCTATATCGCCGTCAGGCCCGAATATGCCCCGCTCGCCGCCGTACGGCAATGGGCGCGTAGCCAGAAGAATTGGGATTACCTGGAAATGGATGCGGGCCACGACGCCATGGTCACCTCGCCCGACGCGCTGGTCGAGCTGATGCTGGGTATATCAGCTTCCAGCCACCGCTAAGAGGCGAGGCCGCCCTCGCGTCGATAATCTGACGGAGACATGGCGGAGTATTCGCGGAAGGCGGTCGAGAAGTTGGCGGCGCTGGTAAAACCCATCTCGCTGGCAATGGCGGCGATGCTAAGCGAAGTGTGCTGCAGCAGGCGCTGCGACTCTTGCATGCGGCATAGGCGCAGATACTCGAAAACCGTCATATCGAGTTGCTGGCGAAAAGCGCGCGACAGACGCTTTTCGTTGACGCCGAGTTGCCCGGTCAATTCAGCCAGCGTGGGCGTATGCGATAAATCGAACCGCAACTGCTGCTGGGCGGCCCGCACCAACAATTGCTCTTCGCTCAGGCATTCTTCCTGGGGTGGCTCTTCCGAGCCCGGCGCCTGCCTTGGAGCAAGCCCCAGGTGGATGAGCACGCGCGCGACCACTTCTTCACACACAAAGGGCTTGAGAATGTAGTCGACGCCACCATCGCGCAAACCCGTCAGGCGATCATCGATGTCCCTGGCGGCACTCAGGAAGATGACGGGTATGGCCTCTGTGGAAGGGTTGGCTTTAAGCCGACGGCACAACGCAAAACCACCCATCCTCGGCATGCGAACATCCATCAGAATAAGGTCGGGCACAGCGGCCACCGCCCGGTCGTAACCCTGCACGCCATCAAAGGCGACGCTGATCCGGAACTTCAAGCAGCGCAACGCTTCAACAAGCAGCCGTAATTGGTCCGGGTCGTCTTCGACGATAAGAATGTGAGGTTCAAATTCCTTTTGCTGGGTCAAGGGCGGGTCCAAGATTTTTTCGACAAGGTGAATATTGAAGCGGCACTCGACCTGCCGTACAGCCGGGATCGAATGGCGCAAAAAAAGCGAAAACTTATAAAAAAGCGACGCACTGCCCTATAAATATATTCCACTATGCGCCACAGCATATTGATATTTATTTACGTTTTTCTTTTTACCACCCTATTTTTGAAGTTATTTGAAACATTTTTGATGGCAGATCAGAGTCTTTCCAGTCCGGTAAATTCCTACATGGCTGGCAAGCTTCCTTCACGTTCAGATCGCCTTGGAATTGCACAGCCTCACGCCGCTCGCGCCTCGGGGCGGGCTTGCACCGCCGGCGCGCGAATGTAAACTCAATCTGTCGATTCACTCTTCACTCCATCCTCCATAGCGACGGCAATGCCGCCAGCATGACCCCAAAGACAGCACACACAACGATGCCGGCAAAATCCTTATCGCACGCCACGACGCCCCGCGAAGCGATTCTGGCCAAGCACCTGAAGCGATTGCTGCGCCTGGACCCACGCCTGGCGGCGGTATACGCCGTGGCCGGGCCGTTCCAGCCGCGCATCGGCCAGCGGGGCTTCGCCGGGCTGGCGCGCATCGTCTGCGGACAACAGGTGTCGGTGGCAAGCGCCAACGCCATCTGGAGCCGGCTGGAGGCGCTACCAGCAGCCACCACCCCTGAAGGCTTTCTTGGCCTGGGCGACGAAGGCTTGAGCAGCGTCGGACTATCCCGCAACAAGCGTCTTACCCTGTGCGCATTGGCTGAAAAATTCGTTGCCGGCGATCTGGACGTCGATGCGCTGGAAGCGCTGTCGGCTGAAGAGGCCATTGCCGCCCTGACGGCGCACAAGGGCATAGGCCCCTGGACGGCGGAAATTTATCTGATGTTTTGCGCCGGCCATCCCGATATTTTCCCGGCCGGCGACCTGGCGCTGCAAAAAGCCGTGGGTGACGCCTTTGGCATAGATCCGCATCCCGACCGACGCGCCCTGGCGGACATCGCGGCCCGTTGGGCGCCCTACCGCGCTACCGCCGCGCTGCTGTTCTGGCGTTTCTATGCGGCCAGGCGCAGCCGTGAAGGTGTGGCGCTTTGAGCAAGCTTGCGCGCCTGGCCTGAACGCCTCGTTCGCGGCACGCGGGTACTGTGCCGAGTGAACCCAGGCGTCAGAAGCCGCTCTCGCGGATCAGGATGGACAGCAGATGGCGCGTGCCATCGCCCAGCAGGCTGCGCGGCTCACCGCTGATGATCACGCGCCCGCTGGTCTCGCGCAAGTCTTCCAGCGGCTGGTCCAGCCTCAGGCGAACCCGGTACAGGGCGTCGACAGGCTCGTCCTCGTGGCCCCGGGCGGCTTGAACCGGAATCGGGCCGCCGTGATTGCCGTTAAGCATGGTATGCGTCAGGCGGCGCGTGCGGCCAGGGTCGATAAAGGCCACCTGTGCCGGAACGCCGCCGGGAACGCCCCGAAAATAGAAGCGCGCCTGCGCGCCCTGCTTCAGCCGCGCGACATCGTGCTGATCAATATAGGCATCCACCACCCAATCGCCGGGCTCGGTGAGCACTCCCAGAGGTGTGCGTGCATCCACCCAACTGCCCGTCCCCAGCGTGTGGTCCACGTCCAGCCAATCGCCGTCGAATGCGGCCTTCATCCGCAGGCGCGCCTGTTCGGCGTTCAGGGCGGCCAGCTCGGCACGCTGTTCACCCAGCTGTTTCAGCAAGGCAGCACGCTGCGCCATGCCCCTCGTGTCGGCCATCAAACCGGCCAGGCGCTGCTCCAGCGCCTGTATGCCGGCCTGAACCCGGTGGCGGCGATCTTCAAGCTCCGGCACTGCGAACACAACCAGGTCCTGGCCCGCCGCGACGCGGCCCGCCGGCTGGAGAAAAGCCAGTTGGGCCGGCATGGGCCCATACACGATCTGCTGGCGCGCCGGGTGCGCCACCCCTGGAGCGCGCACGTCGGCGCGCCAGGGCATCGCCAACAGAGCCAGCACCACCAGCATCAGGCCATACAGCTTTACCCGGCGGCTGCGGGCCACTTCGGGCCAGCGTCGATACCACACCATAAGCTCCTGCACGATAGGACGAAAGACAAACCACACCAGCTCGACGATGAGCAGAAAAATTCCCAGCACTTTGAAGAACATGGCATAGACGGCCCACGCTATTCCCAGGAAGACGACGATCCGGTACAACCAAGTCATCAAGGCGAAGCCGATAACGCTGGCGTGCACCCTGGGCGCGAACTCTTCCGGGTAGGGGTCGGCCAGACCCAGTACGGTGCGCCGCAGCCAGGTGCGCGCCTGAGCCCCGGACCGTTCATGCATATTGGGAAAATCGACCACGTCCGACAAGATGAAATAGCCGTCGAAACGCATGAACGGGCTGACGTTGATCGCCAGCGACAGTACCCAGGCCGTGGTGGCCAGGTACAGCATGGACTGGCGCAAAACGCCGTCATCCAGCAAAGCCCAGGCTAATGTGGCCAGGCCCGCCAGAGCCAGCTCGACGCTGATTCCCGCGATCGAAATCGCCAGGCGCCGCCGATGCGAGCGCAGCCGCCATGACTCCCCGGTATCGGTATACAGCATGGGCCACAGCACCACGAAAGCAACACCCATGTGCGCCACCCGCAAGCCCTGGCGCGTGGCCACCAGGGCATGGCCCATTTCATGCAAGGTCTTGGATACGATAATGGCCAGCACAAAACCCGCTATGCCCGACGGGGTGATCAAGTCCAGAACGCTATGGGTGAACACGTCCCACTGCCGCATCACCAGCGCCATGCCGGTCAAGGTTGCGGCTATCACCATCCATAGCGCCGTCCGGGTGAACAGCGGTTCTACCCAGGGCAGCAGCTTGGCCAAAAACCGGTCGGGCCGCAGCAAGGGGATGCGTATGAACAAATAGTGGTGCAGCCACCACTTCCAATGCCGCCAGCCGGGGGCATTGGCTTGCTGGCGCAAGCGCTGCAAGCCTTCGGGCGACGGCCTGACCAGCCGATTCTGTTCCAGGAAGCCGGCGAACTCCCGAACGTGCTCGGCCCCCACCTGCAAGGTGGTCTGTTCGGCAATGTCCGCCGCAATCCGCTCTGGCTCGCCCGGCCAGCGCAGCAGGCATTCGTACTCGAACCAGCCGACTCGATAAAAGCGATTGGTGACGGGGTCCTGTATGACCCAGGACGGTGCGCCGTCACGGCCCGGCGCGGACGCGTGCAGGCGCAGATCTTCGCGCAAAGGCAAAGACACGGAAGCCTGGCCCGGCATCGTCACCAGCCGGTCCATTCGCGCACGGCCGCCAAGGGCCGACGCATCAAGTAATAGGCCAGCGATACCTGATCGCCATATAGCTTGGCGGTGCCGCGCAGGCCTATGCGGGCGCGCGCCTCGCCGCCCTCGGCATCGAATACGGCGCGCAAGCGATAGCTTGCTATGCCGTCGGGCGACTGCGTGGCCTGGTAGCTGGTTTCGGATAGCGTCCCGTGCAGAGGGTCCAGCGGCTGCACCGTCAAGAACAGCCTGACCTCGGCGCCCACACCCAATGCAATCGCATCGGCCACCGGCAGATAAATCAGCATGCCGGGATCACCCGGATCGGCCAGCAGCATGATGCGTTCACCTGTGCTGACGCTACGGCCCAGCCAATCATCCGGATCGCCGAACACCGCCACGCCATCCTTGTCGGCCAGCACATCGATACGGCTGAGCTGCGAGCGGACGGCCTCCAATTCGGCGCGGCGCTCATGCGCGCGCCCCGTGAGCAAGGCGATCTCGTTCTGAGAGCTCGAATCCTGGAATACACGCTGCGAGGCGGCGATCAGTTCCGCATCCGCCACCGCCACCGACTCGCGCACCACATCGTAACGGCTACGCAAGGTAGTGTCGTCCAGCGAAAACAACAAATCCCCCGCCTTGACCGGCTGATTGGGCCGCACGTGTATCGTCTTGACCACGCCGTCCAGCGGAGCGGCCACTACGCGCGCGTCAAGCGAGATCACTTCGGCCGGAGCCAGCACGGTTTGATGAATGGGGATGAAGAACATGGCAATCAGCAATGCCAGCAAGGCCAGGCGTCCGGGCTTGCCCAGCAGACGCCAGGAATTGGCCCAGCGCTTGCGCCGGCCGGTGCCGCCCAGCATCTCCCAGCAGTAGCCCCATGTGGACTGCAAGCGGGCCGCCGCCCGCATCTGCCATGGCGCAGGGGCCGCCTCCATCAAGAACAGCGACCAGGCCAGCACCTGGCCGGCCCGGTCCTTCAAAGGCAGGATCAGGACACCCTGCGTCCACCATTCACGCCAGCCTTCCTCGATATCCGCCGGCATCGCCTTGGCCGGATCCGGCACAAACCACTGCGCCTTGTCCTCCAGCTGGGGCTGCAGCCAGTTCCATGCCCGACGCAGCCACACCAGATAGGGGCTGTCCTCGCTAAGTGAAGCCAAGCCGGATACCGTCGCCAAACGCGCCGCTTTTCCACCGCCGCGCAACACCAGGGCCTGACGGAACTTGAACAGGCCGTGTGTTTCGTTGGCGATGGAAAAGCTGAGCTCGGGAATATTCTGGGCCGCACGCGCGCGCGCCTCCAGCCCCAGCAACAGGCCTTCCAGCGACATGGCCGCCGCAGCGGCATCCTGGGGTCCTGTACCGCCAGCGGTTGCGGCGATAACGCCGCCGACCGAGCCCGGCTGGCGGGCCTCATCCTTAGTCTGACTCATACCGCAAAACCCAATACCCGCCGGCTACTCCGCAAAACGCGCCACGCCGCTCATGCCGGGCAGCAACTCGGCCGGCGCGTCCTTGAGCTTTGCTTCCAGCTCTATGGTTTGCGCAACCGCGTCGACCCGCGCATTGATGGCGGAGACCTCGGCGGCATAGCTGTTGCCGGTTTCCAGGATATCGACGGTCATCGGAGAGCCGATCTTGACCTTGCGCAACAACTGCGACGGTACGTTCATGCGCAGCTTGAGAGCGCCGGCGCTGACCAGTTCCAGCAATGGCGCGCCCGGGCTGACGCTTTGATAAGGCTTGACGTGCACCCTGACCACATGGCCGTCGAACGGCGCCTTGACGTCGCAGTAGGCCAACTGGGCCTTGGCCACCTCAATGGCGGACGCACTTTTGCGCAGCGCGATACGCGCCAGTGTCACCTCGGTTTCCCCGGCGGCATCCAGCTTGCGCAGCCGCTGCTTGACCCCCAGCGTTTCACGCGCGGCGGCCGCTTCGGCTTCCGCCATTTTCAGGCGTGCATCGCTCTCGGCGCAATCGAACCGTGCCAGCACCTGCCCCGCCTTGATCGCATCGCCCAAGCCAACTTGCAGGCTCTCGATCTGGCCGGCCATCTGCGCGGCCAGGGTGGTTTCCAGCTCGGCGCTGAGCAAGACCCGTATGGTATTGGGGCCGTCCGCGACCCTCGCGGCTTGCGGCGCGCCGGGCACCACCACGGGCACAGGGGGCACCGGCGGCAGGCTGGTCTGGGCGACGGCCTGGGCGGCAAGCCAGAAAGCCAATGCCAGCGACAGGACGCAGACCGACACGGGCCGGGATGCAAGCCGCAAAGGCGCGGCCGCCATTATCGAATCAGATCGCATGCTTGTCCCAGACCTTATTCAACGCTGCGCATGCTGACAACCGCCTTGGTCGTCAGGGCCGGCACCGGCGCATCGCCCGGCGCCTGGACGGGCACAATGCTTGCCGCCGGGGTTACAACGCCAAGCACTTCGCTTTGCCACTCACGCGTTGTTGCGGCGATGGACGTAGCCAGGGTCTTGACATCGTTGCTTTCGATGGTCTCGGGCAGCACATCCAGACCCACCGAGTTATACAGGCGACCCCAGGCTGCCTGCGCATTGGAATACGAGGCATAGCGCTGGTACTCGGCCAGCAGGGCGCGCGCTTCGGCGCGGATGACTTCAAGCTCGGATTCGTAGCGGCTCTGGCTGGACGCTTGCGCATACTTCAGCAACTGACGGTCGACGCGAGCGCTTTCCTCGGAGAACTCCAGTTCGCTCAAGGACAAGCCGTAACGCTGCAAGCCGACGCGGACCTGGGTCAGGACCGCCATGGACAAGGCCATGCGGCGCATGTCGTCGGTCTGGTTCTGGTGCTTGTGGGCGCGATCCAGGGCCGGCCATTGCGCAATGCGCAAAATGTTCCACGACAGGCGGACGCCCACGTCCGCCCAATTGGCGTTGTAGTTGTACTTGTTGGAATCGTAATGCAGCCCTGTGTCGAAGCTGAGATTGGGGAAGACCATCAGCTTGGCCGCCTTGATGTCGTTCTCGGTGACGCGCTTGCGGTACCATTCTTCCATGATCTCGGGGCGGCGCTCCAGCGCCATGGTCTCCAGGGCTGCCACATTGGAGGGCACCGGCGGCAAAGCCTGCGCAGGCTCGTCAGCCAGGGTGTAAGGCGTTCCCGGGGCGATGGACATCAACGCGTTGAGTTCGGAACGCGATAGCTCCAGATCCTGCCGGCGCAGGGTCAGCAGGCTGACGGCATCCAGCAGGGCGCGTTGGTAGGCCAGTACTTCCTGGCGCGGCATCAGGCCCTTGTTTTCGATTTCCCGGGCACGATCCAGCGCCTTGTTGACCCGTACCAGCAAGTCGTCGACGCGGCCGATCAGCTTCTGCGCTCCCAATGCGCGCCAATAGCTGTTGCGTACATCCTGCAGCACGTTCTGGATGACCTTGCGGCGACGCTCTTGCGCCATCAGTATCTGGTCGGCCTTTTGCTGGGCGCGGTAGTACGACACCCCGAAGTCCAGCACATTCCAGGACAGCGTCAGATCGGCCAGTTGGCGCTCGCGTTCCTGGGACGTGGAAGGACGCAAGGATTCAACGCGATCCTCGATGCCGATGGAACGGCCGCCCGAATCGTTGTTGCGGTTGACGTAGCCCGCGCCTGCCACCACCTGCGGCAGCATTTCATAGGTGGACACGTCATGCAGGCTCTGGGCCAGCGCATGCTCCATGAGCTTGAGCTTGTAGTCCAGGTTGTACTTCAGTGCTCGGGCCGCCGCTTCGTAGAAGTCGATGGGCGCCGTGATGGGTTCCTGGTCGGCATACATCTTTACCCTGTCTTCGGCCACCCTGTCCTTGATTTCATCGGCGGTGAACGGCTTGGGCTGAATCGCGCCGCAACCCGCCAATACGAGGACCAGGCAAGACAGCATCAGCGCACGCGGCGCGGGGGCTTTCGCAAGTTTTTTCACTAACATGTGTTGCTCTCTTTAATACTCGATATCGGTAGGGCCGACCCCCTGCGGGGAAGCCGGCCATGGGTGAAATTACGACTGTTGAATCTCTACGGCATCCACACCTTGCGATGCCCACATGGCGCCGGGCAACTGAGCCTGCCCGCCACGCAGCTGCGCGCTGAAGGACGGAGCCGCGATGGGCTCGTCTCCGTCATGCAAGGCGAAATCCGATTGCCACGCCGCTGTGCCGGCAAACGTTTCCGCCGCCTGCAGCGGGCCGTCGGACGGCATCCGCAGCGCCTGGTCGCCACCGGCATCCTGGGCTGCGGCGTCGGCCGGTGCCGATGCATCCGGCGTATCCTGTGCCCGCGGAGCAGAGTCGCCCTGCTTCGGCGCAAGCAGACTGGGCAATTCCGGCGAGTACAGACCCGGTGTCGGCAAGCGGCCATCGCCGGCCAATTCGGTGGTCGTGTAGTCGCTTTCCACCTTGGCCGACCACAGCCATCCCTGCCGCCTGGCTTCGGACACCTCGTCATGCACATACAGAACATGCGCCATGCGGATGCGCTGGCTGACCAGACGCGATTCCATCAAGGCAAGCTCCACGTAATCCGTATTGCCGCCGCCGGTGCGCAGATCGCTCCATTCGCGCATTTTCTGCGCGACCTGGACTTCACGGTTCACGTACACGATGGGGTGGAAAGGCACATCCATGCGCGGCAGCTTGTCGAACACGTCGCCGTAGAAGAAGACGCTGGGTTCGCCCACCACGCTATTGTTGATGGGGCTGCGCGTTTCCCTCGGCAAGACCCAGCCACCCGGGTAGGACGGATAGGAAGGCGTGACGGCAACCGGGTTCTCCGGCATGACTTCAACGGTGACCGTGGTGGTTTCGGTAATGCCGCCGCTGGTGACCGTGTAGGTGAAGGTATCCGTGCCGGACATGCCGGGCTTGGGCGTATAGGTAATCCGGCCGTCCGGCGTGATCACCACCGTGCCGAACCCGCCCTGGGTCACCTCGGTGATCCGGGCATCCGGGTTGCTGAAGCTGTCGTTGTCCAGCGGATTGATGGTCACCGGCGTGCTGGACTCCGTTTTGGTCCTGTCGGGCGTCACATCGACCACAGGGGTAACGGTAATGCGCAGGACGGCACTATCATCGCGGTCCACGCCGTCAAACGTGGTGTAGCGGATGTCGGGGACCTGGCCGTTCCAGTCGGAAACCGGCACGAAGGTATAGGCACCGTCCGAGCCTATGGTCAGGCTGCCCTTGCCGATAATCTCGACCACCAGCGGCGTGCTCGGGTCGGCTGGAACCGTATAGGTTTCCGTCGTTCCATCGCCATCGGTGTCGACCTCTATCGTGGTCAGCACCAAGGTGTCGATATCGTCCTGGTCGCCGTCGGGCTGGTCGCCATCGACGTTGCTGGTAATGACGTTGCCCGATACCGGAGTATCTTCGGGCGTCGTCCGCGTATCGTCCCGCGCCACAGGCGGCGTATTGCCACGGATGGTAATCGCCAGGGTCGACGTGGACGTGTCGCCATCCGCATCGGTGATGGTGTAGGCGAAGGTTTCCACCAAGGTCTCGTTGCCCAGCAAAGCCGCCACTTGGGGGTTGGACGTGTCCAGTACATAGCGGTAGCTGCCGTCGGCCTGCAGGAACAATTGGCCGTACTGGCCGGCGATTCCAACCGGGCCCACGCCTCCCGCCACGTCGACCAGAGGGTCGGCCGGATCGTGAAGAGCAACCCCGGTGACCGGACCGCCCACCGCCGCGCCGTCGGCGCCGTCGATGTCGTTTGCATGAATATCGCCGCGGGCCTCATTGGTATAGCCGCCGGGATGTGCAACGCCGCGATCGATGGTGTTCGTGTCCGGCTGGGCCGCAGGCGCGTCGTCGACGATCTTGATGTTCAGCGTCTTGGTATCGCTGTCGCCGTCACGATCCTGCGCGTCGATGGTGAAGGCGTCCATCGTGTCGGTGCCCGTTACCTCCGGCGCCGTGGTCAGCGTATAGGTGTAGCTGACCGTGATCGTGCCGTCGGTACCCTGGCTATAGCCATTGAGCA
>JBARWC010000119.1:0-1843 GCA_049646585.1 Burkholderiaceae bacterium
TCGTGTCCACCACCGCCGAGACCGCCTGGCCTCCGCGCGCAGCCACTTCCGAGGCGCTCTTGGCCAGCGTGTCGGCCTGCGTCGCGTTGTCCGTGTTCTGGCGCACCGTGCTGGCCAGTTGTTCCATACTGGCCGCCGTCTCTTGCAGGGACGCCGCCTGCTGCTCCGTGCGGCTGCTCAGGTCCGTGTTGCCCATGAAGATCTCGCGCGAACCCAGCGTGATCTCTTCCACCCCCTGGCGCACCGTGCTCACCGTGCGCGTCAGGCTTTCCTGCATGCGACGCAAGGCCTCGTAAAGAACACCGATCTCGTTGTGCGAACGCACCTCGACCCGCTGCGTCAGGTCGCCGCCCGCGATGCGGTCAAAGTGAGCACCGGCCTCGACCAAGGGCTTGACCACGACACGGCCAAAAACCATACGCATGATGATGATGAGCAAGAAGCCGATAATGACGGCAACGCCGATGGCGATAAGCGCCTTGCTGAAACCTGCCACGGCCTCGTCGTAGATCTTGGCTTGCACGCCGTCGACGTGCTTCACGAAGGCATCGATGGATTCGTCGAAGGCTTCGCTGCGGGCGATGCCGAATTCATTATTGACGAAATAGAAGGTGGTGTAGTCCTCGCTTTGCAGCGCCTGCACCATAGGGTCGATGCCGTCGTCCAGATAAGGCCGGTAGGAACTGACGATGCGGGTCGCCAGGCGGCGGCCGTCGGCCGTTTCCGGAATGTCCTTGCGGAACGCGTCGTAACCCTTGGCGACCTCTTTCAGCTTGGTATCCGCCGCCAGCAGCATGGCTTTGGCGGCTTCGGCCGACTTGGGGTCGTTATTGGCGGCGGCTTCCTGCTGGTAGCGCGCAGCCACCAGCAGCGAGACACGCGCACTGAGCATATCGCTGCCCAGTTCATACACGTGCTGGGCCAGCTTGTTCTGCTTCTGGATGGCGTTTACCTGGTCCAGGTTGTTCTGCAAGAACCAGGCGCCCAGGCCGCCCACCGCCATGATAAGAACCATGAAGGTGGCCAGCACCAGCATAAGGATGGAGCTGACTTTGGCATCGCCGATACGGAAACCGCGTTTGCCGCGGGCTTTGCTTTTCTTCTTTTCAGTGACGGTGGACTGCATCGAATTGGACATAATTGAACCTGAATAGCGTTATGGGTGCATGCGCACGAGCAGATACTGCTGTTTGGACCTACTGCGCCACTGGGTAAGTATGCGCGGGCTGGGGTATGACGCCGGATAGCAATGCGTCGTGGGTAGGGGCGGGGTCGCCGCCATCGGCGGCGGCAAGCCCCGTCGAGTGTTCTGTATGAGCCGCCGCAGCCGCCGGCGGCGCCTGGCGCACTCGCGGGTCGTAGGGCACGGACTGATTCTGTTCGCCGTACTCGTAGGCACGCGGAATGTTCACGCTCTTGGCGATGCGCTGGAAGCGGCCGTCCGGCCCAAAGGCCAGCCAAAGCTCCTGGTTGAAATAGACGGCGTCGGTGGCCAGCGTCAGCTTGTGCGACCAGATGGCCAGTGCGGAGCCATCTTGTTGGCGATAAACATTGGTCGGCTCCGCATGCAGCAGGCGGCTGGCCTCGCCCAGGGTGGTCCGGCCCGCCACCAGTAGAGGTATGGACGAAGAATCGAAACTATTGCCGGTGGTGCTGCACGCGCCCAGGCCCGCCACTGCGGCAAGTGCCAGCAGCCAGGCGGATAAGGAGCGGCGTATCGAACCACGCATCAACATGATCAGAACTCGACCCAATCGTCGTCGCTGGCGGGTTGGCGCGCGGCGGACCCGGACTTCATGACATAGGATGGCTGGGCCGGCGCGGCGGCGGGCCTGGACATGGC
>JBARWC010000120.1:0-11207 GCA_049646585.1 Burkholderiaceae bacterium
CGTGCCGCTCCGGTCAGACAGCGCCCGCCGAAATCCCCCGCCTTCCCTACGGAAGCATGCGGCGCACGCCTAAACGCCGGAACCCACCGGGCACACCGGCGTCTGCTGCATCAGGAGCAATGAAAAACCGGCTCAATCTAGCAGGATTGCCGTCTTGTTGAGAGGGCCGAACGGACGCGCTTAGCGACTGGCGACTAGCAGAAAACCACGGGCCTCTCGAAAGCGAATCTTGTCTTCTACGCCTTCGCGCCGTCGTAGTGCTGGAGCTTCAGCGCATCCAGATCTATGGAGGGTACGCAGCGCAGGTTGATGGCGCGGACTTCCGAGCCATCGGGGTTGGCTCCGTAGGAGAAAGGCTGGGTGCCGCAGTTCCGGCAATAGCGGTGATCGATCTTGTGGGTATTGAACCGGTAGGAACCCAAGGATTCTTCGCCCTGCGTCAGGGTGAACTGTGTTGCCGGAAAAAATGACAGCAACAGCCCCTTGCGACGGCAGTGGGAGCAATTGCAGTTAATCGCCGTGGTCGGCGGCTCGGCGTCCACCTTGAACTGAACGGCTCCGCAATGGCAGCTTCCTTCAAACGACATAGGCGCTCCTTATCTTTATCTATGTGGGCGAGCGGCTTTCTTGGAACGGAGGCCGTTCATGACGAGGCGGCTCGGATGGGAAGGCTTCAAGTCGCATGATACGCCGGGCAAGGTGTTCCGGGATAGCCCCCTTCAAAGCGGCGCCCATGACGCTTGCCCCACGTGCGCACGCACGAACGCGCCTGCAAAGGGAAACAGCAGGTGCCTGTCGGGATGACTAACGCTGCCTGCTGCGCGGCGCGCGCTTGGCGGAAGGCGCGGGAGTGCCTTCTTTGTTGCTTATGAGTCCGCCCTCGCTCAACTGTTCCAGCCACGACAAGGCGTCGAGATAGGACAGGAAGCGGTGCAGGTATTCGGGGGACCGTTCGCCCATCAGGGCCAGCGAGCGATGGACCAGATTGGTCGAGTTCAGGGGGCCGGCATTGTCGGGGACCCGGGCTTTCGATTGGCGCAGCATGCGCTTGGTGCCTACCCTGGACCAGACGTTTCTGAAATAGTCGATGGTGGCGGGTTCGGCGTTGGCCAGGCCCTGGCCGGTGGCATCGGGCATTTCAAGCAGCACGCCGCCTTGGGGCTTGCTGCTTGCGATGTAGGCGGCAAGTCCGGCCAAAGCACCGCCTTGGATTTCGCCGGCCTGGGCAGCAGGGTCCTGCTGAGCCCGATTGACCTTCGGCTTGCTAGCGAGAATCCGCTCGATCTGATCGACCGCTGCTTGGTTGGCAAGAGCCGGCTGGGCATGATCGATTGCCGTTTGGGCGGCTGAAGCCTGATGGGCTTCCTCATTCGTCGGCTGGACCGCCCTGCCGCCTTGATGAGCCCGCAGTAATCCGGACAATCTGGCGTCAAGCAAGCGCCGCGCTTCGCCATCGTGGCTTTCGGCCCGTCGGGCCAGGCTGTCGATGAAATGGTAGCGGACGGGATCGGCGCGGTCGGCGCCCTGCTCTCGCCATAGGGCGAGCAGGGCTTGGGCTTCTTTGACGGCGGTGCCGCTCACGGCTCGCCCGCAATGGAGGAAGGGGTGGAAGACGGTTTGGGGACGGGAGCGATCTCCACGCGCCTATTCCGTGCGCGCCCTTCTTCGTCGGCATTGGGCGCCACGGGCTGCTCGGCGCCGAAGGCGGCTGCGAAGACCGATGATGGCGGTATGCCTTCGTCAATCAGGGCGCGCGTGACGGTCAAGGCGCGCTGGGCCGAGAGCTCCCAGTTGTCCGCGAACTTGCGGTTGCCTTCATGAACGGGCTGGTCGTCGGTAAAACCGCTGACCATCAGCACTTGTCCATGGGCCCGCAGGTAATCGGACAAGGGTGCGACCAGGGATTGCAGCACTTCGCGGCCTTCGGTTTGCAACTGGGCGGAGTTCAGCGCGAACAGCACGCTGCCGCTGATGCCTATGCGCCCGTCCACCAGGGTCACCCTGCCCTCGGCCAATGGCCTGGCCAGTGCCTGCTCCAGGGTCTTGCGGCGCTGGGTTTCTTCCTGGCGCTGATGTATTTCTTCTTCCAGCCTGGCGGAAAGCTGTATCTGTATGCCTATCACGCCCACCAGGACCAGCACGAAAGCGCCCAGCAGCACCGACATCAGGTCGCCGAAGACGGCCCACACGGGTGCCGTGGGTTCGACGCCGGTATCCAGCTCGCCGCTCATGCCGATGCCTGGCCGGCGCTTGTTTGCCGGTTCGTCATTTGCTGCAGCTCTTCGATGATCTGCTTTTGCGACAGGATGCTCAAGTCGACGACCTCTTTCGCCTGCGCCACATAATAGGCAAGCTGCTCGTCGCTGCGTGCCAGGGATTTGTCGAGAACGGCCTCGATGCGTTGCAGATGCTCCATCAGGGCTGAGTTCGACTGGCCGAAGGACTGCACGGCGGACCCGAACGCTTCGCCCAGGCTGGCCACTTCGACGGCGCTGCCGGTGAGCTGCGCGGCGGCCTGGCCGATCTTGCCGGTTTCAGCCTGGACCGCGTCGGTGAACTGGACACCGATGCGGTCCAGCGTATCCGCGGAGCGGGCCAGCAACGCATCGACGGCCCCGCGCTGCTCGGACGAGGCGTGATTGACGGCTTCGAGCAGCGTGGCCAAGGTTTCCATAAGACGATTGCGCTCTTCAAGCGTGGCATTGTCGCGCGCCATGCTGTCGGAGAATGCCTGCCGCACTTCGGCCACCAGGCCGGCCGCCGCTTTGGGCGCTTCGGCGGCGGCATGCATCAGTTGCTCGACCTGGGCAATGGTGCCGTCGGCCTGCTCGCGCGCCTGCGCCGAAATCCGGCCGGCGGTCTGTTCCAGGGTGTCGCAAATTTGCTGCTGGCGATCGGCAGCCTGCTCTCCCGCCGTTTGCCACTGGCGACCGAGAGCCGCGGCCATATCGTCCAGCGCAGCACGCCACGCGGCCAGCCGCTGCTCGTCCTGGGCCGCCGACTGCGAGCGCAGTTCGGCATGCGACTGATCCACGGCATGCACCATGGATGCGGCATGCTGCTCAAGAGCCGACACGGCGGCCGTCAAGGCGCGCTGGTTGCTGTCCGCAAGCTTGTCACCGGCAAGCTCTTGCCGGGACAGCGCGGTCTTCCAGGCTTCGGACATGGCATCCGACGCCGCCTCCATGCGGGCGGAAATGGCGTCCAGCAGGCCGGAAGAGCGCTGCTCAAACGCCTGCGAGCTGCCGTCCAGCGAAGCGCGCAGATCCGCAATCAGCGAGTCGCTAGCGCGCTGATGCTCCGCCAGGGCGCTCTTCCAGATATCGGCCACCGTCGCCGACGAGGCCTCCAGGCGGCTGGACCAACCATCCAATTGCTGCCGCAGGGCCTGCTCGACGGCACCCTGCAGGGATGCGGCATTGCGCGCAAGATCAGCCATCGTAGCCTCGGCAACGGGCCGAACCGCTTCGGCGGCCTGGCGTGCGCCTTCGGCGACGCTTTCCTTCAAAGCCCCTTCCACGGAACCGGCCAAGCGCATATAGGCGGCGTCGGCCTTGGCATGGAAGTCGCTCTGGCGTGCCGCCAGTGCCTCATTCAACGAGGCATCGCGCCGCTCCATGGCCGCCATCATGGCTTGCAGCTTTTCGGCCGTTTGCGCCATGCCTTCTGTTTGCCGCTGTAGGAGTTTGGCGCTCTCTTCACGCTGATGCGCCGGCGAATACGGGCGCAGCTCGGCCGCGATCCTGGCATCCAGCTTCTGTGTCGCCTGGACGCGCTCGCGCCGGCACAGGGCGGACAGCAGCCCCAACATGGCCGATGCCGCCACGCCGGCCACTGAAGTGCCGAAGGCGAATCCCAGGCCCTTGACAGGCGCGGCCAATGAAGCCCGGATGGCTTGCAGGTCGGTGGCCCCTTCCAGCGCCAGCCCCGTACCCCTCAAGGTGGCGACCATGCCCAGGAAAGTACCCAGCATGCCCAGCAGCACCAGCAAGCCCACCAGGTAAGGCGCCAGGGTCGGACCCGGCAAGCCGACGCGCTCGCCCTCGATGCGCTGGCGCGCCGCAACGCGCAGGCTGGGATGCAGCTTGGCAAGCCATTCATCCAGGCTGCCGGGCGCGGCGGAAAGGTCGGCCAGCGCTTTGGTCAACGTCGAGGTCGCCTGCTTGTAGCGCAATAGTTCCAGCGCACCCGCCAGATAGGCGATGATGATGAGGGCCGTTACGGCCAGCGCCAGCAAGTTGGACTCCAGGTAGCCGGCGCCTATCCAGCATGCCACGGCGAGACCCGCCGCAAAGACCAGAAAATGAAAAAATCGATTCATAGGGATTAGAGACTCAACAGGCGCGAAGGGCCGCCAGCAGCCCCTCCAACGGTTGTAAACGAATATTCAGTTCGGCAAGCAGCACGCCGCGCATATCTTTGTCGAAAGCATCCAGCCAGGCATCGCTTGCGGGCGCGCCGCTTTCATCGGGCTCCACCTGTGCCGCCCGACGCAGGCGCTCGAAGCGCGTTTCAAGCAAGGCCGGCACACCCGCCAGCAGACGGTATTCGCGATCATTCAGGGCCTGCTCCAGCACGGCGTCCAGCCCCGCCAGGCCGGCCATCTGTGCCGTCCCGCAAGCCAGCACCCCACGCAGACTGCGACGCAGATCGGCGATGCGAGTCTCCATGGCTTCCTGCAAGGCGATGTAACGCCGACGATAGGTGGCAAACTCGGCAGCTTCCGCGGACCTGGCGCCGCCTTGCGCAGCAGTGGGCCTGTGCCCCCGCTGCCTGCGCGGCGGCGGCGCATTGACGCCGGCAATGGCGCGCTCCAATTCCGCTTTGACCCGCTCGTAATCCTCTTCCGTAAACGCGGAATCATCCACACCCGCCGCAATGGCGGGAGCGGACCCGTTCAAGGTCGCGGCCAGCGCGATGGCATCGGACCAACCCAGCCATTGGCTCAGGCGATCCGGAGGCGGCTGCCTAGGTTCGAGGATATCGGCATCGTTCAGGCGGGCAAGCAGACGGATGATCGCCGGCCCGCTGGAACTCGTGCGCCGAGGGAGTTCTTGCACCATAGCGCTCTGGACAAAAACCTAGGAGTTTACACGCTGGCGGATCAGGCTAGCCGGCTTGCCGCAAAGGGGCGGATTCAAGATTTATCGAACAAAAAGCCATATGTTATTTATTATTACATTAAGATATAATAATGTTACATATCCAGTACACTGATTCTGCGGAATTCCCTACAGCATGAACAAACCGAGCGCGCTCGTCCTGGCGGCGTTAGTTGCGGTGACGGCCCAAACCGCCGCAGCTTACGACAGCAAACCGATACTCCGCCCCGACGGGGAAGCAATCTTCGAATTGCGCTTTTTCGGCGTGGGTGACGGCCCATTCATGCCCAACGGCTTCAACCCTCCCGAAGAATCCACCTGGAATCTGAACGCCGACCAGAAAAGCAAGATCGCGACCGCCATGCAGTACTGGGCCGAAGTCATCCGGCCCGCTTCCGGGCAGTTGCCGACCGTCATCAATATTGGCACCATCGACGTCGACAATGCTTTTGGCACAGGCGGCTACAACGAAGAAGAGCCCGTCGCGCTGACCAAGCTCCAGGCGGCCTTGCAAGGCCGGGATCCCCGCGCGCCGGTGTTCGGCTCACAAGCCCAGTTCGCCATGGGCAAACTGGATTGGGACACGGTCGCCTACTTGCCTTCGCAAGTGCCGCCCACCGGTAAATTCGATGTGATGGTGACCGCGCTGCACGAGCTGGCTCACGGACTGGGCATATCCAGCTCCCTCTTCAACAAGTACGGGCCTGCCACCCCCCACTTCCAGTCTCCCTTGCTGCTCTGGGACACACTTTTACGCGACGACAACGGCAAGCCGGCCCGACTCGACCAGGCCGTGCTTTGCGGCCCTTGCGCAAACGCCTACGATCCCGACGCCTTCGACGCCCGCTTGGACCGTGCCTACCTGACGGGAAAACATATCAACGAAGTGCTGGCGGGCGGCCTGCGAGGCGTGCCGGTCAGCAACCTGGGGGATGACGGCAAGCTCGACTCCAACTACATGAGCCACATCGAGCTGAAGAACAGCATGATGAGCCACCAGAACTACAGCAACTACACCAGCTTCATGGAAGCCGAACTGGCGGTCATGCAAGACTTGGGCTATGACATCGACCGGCGCAATTTCTTCGGCCGCTCCATCTACAACGACGGCCTGACCCTCGTCAACGACCAAGGCTACTTCCAGCGCAATGCCCTGGGCACCGCCTACCTGCCCGGCACCTACAACACCGCCATGCTGGGGCTGGGCCTGCACGTCTACGGCAGCCGCAACACCGTCTACCAAAGCGCCGACCTGCTTAGCAAGGGGGCGGGCGGCGCCGGTATCCGGGTGGACGGCCGGGACAACACCATCGTCGTTCAGCCCGGGACCCGCATCCACGCCGACGGCCTGAACGGCCGGGGCCTGCTCTTCGCCTATGGACGCGACCACACGCTTGTCCAGCGCGGCGATGTCCAGGCCCTGGGCCCGGAAGGTGTCGCCGTCAGCTTCGACTTCGGCAACAACTCGATGGGCAACGCGGTGGAATACCGTGGCTCCTACATACAGCAAGTCAGGGGCACGCCGGTCGCCACACGGCTGGACGAACTGAACGGCGCACTGGTCGACCGCTACGACCTGACCGGCCGCCTGGCCGGCAGCGCGGCGGCCATCTACATGTCACCTAGCGCCCTGGTCAATCAGATCAACGTCATGCGCGGCGCCCAGATCCAGGGCGACATCGTTTCGCACTATCAGCAAACCGACGAACACGGCGCCCCAAGGCTGACGCAGCTAAGCTTCGGACTGCTGCCCGACGCCGCCGGCCGCGCCACCGGCCAGCCCGATGCCGCCTTCTCGCTGCGCTACCAGAACAACATCCAGGGCTCGAACATCGCCCTGTCCGCGCAAGGCGGGTACACATCCCTGAACGGCAACCACGATCTGCACAGCGTGCGCGTGCATCCGAACGCCACCTTGGCGGGCAACAGCCGCTATACCGTCCAGGCGGGCCAGCGCTTCACCAACGACGGAACCGTGTCGCCGGGCAACTCGATTGGGCGCATCGACATCGTCGGCGATTATCAGCAAGGCCCCACCGGCAAGCTGAAGATGGAAGTCGATGCGCAGGGCGGGCACGACATACTGAGCGTCAGCGGCAATGCTCTGCTGGACGGCCAGTTGGCCCTCTCGCCCTTGCAGGACTGGTACGCCACGACATGGAGCGCCAGCTTCGACAAGCTGATCCAGGCGGGCACGACCACCGGCGCCTTCAACACCGTGCTTGCCGTATCGTCCTCGCCCACCCTGTCCTTCCAGGCCTTGCAAACAGGCGGCGGCGCCTACCGGCTTACCGCCACCCGCCCAGCCCAGGCCTACAGCCGCTACGCCCGCAACGACAACGACCGAGGGGTCGGGCAAGCGCTGGACCGGATATCCGGCATCGCACGCCCCGACATACAGCCCCTGTACAAAACCCTGGACTTCTCGGCCCCCGACGGCAGCGATATCGCCCCCGCCCTGGAACCCTTGTCGCCAGCGGCCTACAGCACCCTGTTCGCCGCAAGCCTGCAACGCGAACGACTCATCGCCCAGGCCGCCGGCGACCAGCAAGGCACTGCCGCCCAGCCCGAAGGCCAATGGCGCGCCCATGCCACGACCTTCGGCGCAGGCGCCTGGCAGCAACGGCGCGACGACCAACTGGCCTACGACGCCTCCACCTACGGCGCCGTCTTCGGCGCCCAATCGCGGCGCAAAGACTGGGACCTGGGCATCTACGGCGCCCTCAGCCAACAAACCGTCACCTTGCGCGATCCAGAGCGCGGCAAAGGCCGATCCAACGCCCTGCACCTGGGCGTCCAGGCGCGCCACGCGCCCGACCCCCGCTCCGGCCCCTTCGTATTCGGCCAGGGCCAGATCGGCATCGAAGAAGGCAAGCTGGACCGCTATGTAACCATCGGCCAATATCAAGGCAAGCACAAATCCGACTGGACCGGCTACAGCGGCGCCCTGAGCCTGGGCGCCGGCTACAAGTGGGCCCTCTCTCCCGCCTGGAGCGCCGGCCCCGTCGCCTCCCTGGACTACGCCTACCTGCACCGCCCCGCCCTGACCGAATCAGGCAGTGCCGCAAGCCGCCTGGCACTGGAAGCAGCCGGCTACTCGTCGCTGCGCAGCAGCCTGGGCATCGGCGCCAGCCTGAACCTGCCCTTGCAAAACGAGGCCAAACTGACCGCCACCATGCAAGTCGCCTGGGAGCACGAACTGCTGAACCGAGCCGTCACCCAGACCGCCTATTTCACCGGCTACCCCGACCAGGCCTTCAGCACCCGCAACACCATCGCAAGCGCCGACGCACTGGGCGTCAGAGGCGCTCTGCACTACGCGCCCACCCCCACCCTGGACCTCAGCGCCAGCCTATCCAGCCAATTCCTGCGCTCCGGCTATCGCTCAATCGCCGGCAACCTGGCCCTGAACTGGAAATTCTGATCCGCACAGCGCCCCAGCCACAGCACAGCGCCCCACCCGTCCCCACCGCAGCCGACGGCCGGGGGCGGGGCCCAGCCGGCGGTAGGCGGGCGCCGCGGGCTTCCGAAGGGAAGCCGGGGGATTTCGGCGGGCGCTGTCTGACCGGAGCGGCACGCAGTGACGCGTAGGGAGTTCGCCCGCCGCCCGGCTGGACGAGGAAGGCGCGGGTAGTCCGGCCTTTAGGCCGGACCGCCTGCCGTGCCGGCTGGGCCTTGCCCCGGCCGCCGGCGTCGCAAGAACAAGGACGTAGCAGCACGAAAAGCACCGCAAAAACAGGGACGTAGCCAGCAAATAAAATGCAGCAATGCGACTGGCTACTGGCAAGAGGCCAGGGGCAAAAAAAAGCATGGCCAAGCTCCCCGCCCGGCCATGCCCTTCTACTGCAAGATCCGCAGATTAAATCAACGTCTGCGAATTACCGCAAAGCCCGAAAATCACTGCAGCGTCCGCGAAAACACAAACTTATCGCCCTTCCAATCCACAGGCACCACATCCTTAGGACCAAACTTGCCCTCCAGAATCAAACGCGCAATCGGATTCTCGATGAACTGCTGAATCGCCCGCTTCAAAGGACGCGCCCCGAAGACCGGATCAAAACCCGTACGCGCCAACTGCGCCAACGCCGCATCCGACACCTCCAGCCGCATCTCCCGCTGCGCCAAACGCTGCCCCAGCCGCTGAAGCTGAATCCGCGCAATCGACTCAATGTGTTTCGCCTCCAGACCATGGAACACCACCACCTCATCGATCCGGTTCAGGAACTCCGGCCGGAACGCCTGCTTCAGCTCGTCCCAGATCACCTCCTTCACCACCTCGTAAGGCTGCCCAGCCATACTCTGAATATGCTGCGACCCCAGATTCGACGTCATGATGATCACCGTATTCCGGAAATCCACCGTCCGCCCCTGGCCATCCGTCAGGCGGCCATCGTCCAGCACCTGCAACAGCACATTGAACACATCCGGGTGCGCCTTCTCGACCTCGTCCAGCAGCACCACACTGTAGGGCTTGCGCCGCACCGCCTCGGTCAGGTAGCCGCCTTCCTCATAGCCCACATAGCCCGGAGGCGCCCCGATCAGGCGAGCCACCGAATGCTTCTCCATGAACTCGCTCATGTCGATGCGTATCATGTGCTCGTCCGAATCGAACAGAAAGCTGGCCAACGCCTTGGTCAACTCCGTCTTGCCCACCCCCGTCGGGCCCAGGAACAGGAAAGAGCCATAAGGCCGGGACGGATCCGACAAGCCCGCGCGCGAACGGCGTATCGCATCGGCCACCAGGCTGACCGCCTCGTTCTGGCCCACCACCCGCTCGTGCAGGAAATCTTCCATCTTCAGCAACTTGTCGCGCTCGCCCTGCATCATCTTGGCCACGGGTATGCCCGTGGCCCGCGACACCACTTCCGCGATTTCCTCGGCGCCCACCTGTGTGCGCAACAGGCGCGGGTGCTCCGCCGCGGCGGCGTCCTGCTGGCTCGCCTCGGCGGCCTGCAAACGGCCTTCCAGCTCGGGCAGCTTGCCGTATTGCAGCTCGGCAAGCTTATCGAACTGACCCTTGCGCTGTAGCTCGGCCATCTCGGCGCGCGTGCGCTCGATTTCCTCTTTGATCGCCTGCGAACCCTGCACCGCGGCTTTCTCGGCCTTCCAGATTTCCTCGAAATCGTTGTACTCGCGCTGCAGCTTCAAGAGCTCTTCCTCGATAGCCTTGAGCCGGCGCTGCGAGCCTTCGTCCGTGTCCTTGTTGACCGCCTCACGCTCGATCTTCAATTGAATGATGCGGCGATCCAGCTTGTCCATGACTTCGGGCTTGGAATCGATTTCCATGCGGATGCGGGCCGCCGCCTCGTCGATCAGGTCGATGGCCTTGTCGGGCAGGAAGCGGTCGGTGATGTAGCGGTTGGACAGCTCGGCCGCCGCCACGATGGCCGGATCGGTGATCGCCACCCCGTGGTGCAGCTCGTAGCGCTCCTGCAAGCCGCGCAGGATGGCGATGGTGGACTCCACGTCGGGCTCATTGATGAACACCTTCTGGAAGCGGCGCTCCAGCGCAGCGTCCTTCTCAATGTATTTGCGGTACTCATCCAGCGTGGTCGCGCCTATGCAGTGCAGCTCGCCGCGCGACAATGCCGGCTTGAGCATATTGCCCGCGTCCATCGCGCCCTCGGCCTTGCCGGCGCCCACCATGGTGTGCAGTTCGTCGATGAAGACGATGGTTCGGCCGTCGTCCTGGGAAAGCTCCTTCAGCACCGCCTTCAGGCGCTCTTCGAACTCGCCCCGGTACTTCGCACCGGCCAACAGGGCCGCCATGTCCAGGGACAGCACCCGCTTGCCCTTCAGGGTCTCGGGCACCTCGTTGTTGACGATGCGCTGCGCCAGGCCTTCGACGATGGCCGTCTTGCCCACGCCCGGCTCACCGATGAGGACCGGATTGTTCTTGGTGCGGCGCTGCAATATCTGTATGGAGCGGCGGATTTCATCGTCCCGGCCGATTACCGGATCCAGCTTGCCCTGGCGGGCGCGCTCGGTCAGGTCCGTGGTGTACTTGGCCAGGGCCTCGCGGTTGGACTCGCCTTCGGAATCGGACACCGAGGCGCCGCCGCGCACGGCCTCGATGGCGGCCTCCAGCGCCTTGCGCTGCAAACC
>JBARWC010000121.1:0-6959 GCA_049646585.1 Burkholderiaceae bacterium
AGCCAGACCCGTGCATTGCGGAACATGCGCAGCCATGGGGTGTAGCCGCCGTGGGCGCTGCCCTGGCCGCCGGCATCCTTGGCGCCCCAGCGCTCGGGAGCCCAGGACATGGCCACATTGCGCGTCACCCGCTCGGGGTGCGGCATCATGACGGTGAAGCGGCCGTCGGCGGTGGTGACGCCCGCCAGCCCTTGCGGGCTGCCGTTGGGGTTGTAGGGATACTGTTCAGTCCGCGCCCCGCGGTTGTCCACATAGTTCAATATGCCCAGCGCCTTGTCCTGCGCACCCTGCCGTGAAAAGTCGGCATAGCCTTCGCCGTGGGCAACGGCGATGGGAATGCGCGCACCCTCCATGCCTTGCATGAACAACGAAGGCGAGGCGGCGACCTCGACCAGGGACAGGCGCGCCTCGTATTTCTCGGACTGATTGCGCGTAAAGCGCGGCCAGTGCTCGGCCCCCGGTATCATGCCGGCCAGGGCCGCCATCATCTGGCAGCCGTTGCACACGCCCAGAGCAAAGGTATCGGGGCGGGCGAAATAAGCGGCAAACTGATCGGCCAGTTGATCGTTGAAGCGTATGGTGCGCGCCCAGCCTTCCCCGGCGCCCAGCACGTCGCCGTAGCTGAATCCGCCCACGGCAACCAGGCCCTGCACGTCGGCCAGCTTGATCCGGCCCGACAGCAAGTCGGTCATGTGCACGTCCATGGCTTCGAAGCCGGCCTTGTCGAAGGCCCAGGCCATTTCGACCTGACTGTTGCAGCCCTGCTCACGCAGGACGGCCACCTTGGGGCGCTTGCCCGTGGCAATGAAGGGCGCCGCCACGTCTTCTTGCGGATCGAAGGGCACGAGCGGCGACAGGCCCGGATCGCTCTTGTCCTGCCAGGTGTCGAATTCGGCTTGAGCGCAGGCCGGGTTGTCGCGCAAGGCCATGATGCGGCGCGAGACCTCGGCCCAAAGCTGCCCGAGCTCGGCGCGCGGCTTCTGGTATATGCATGCGCCGTCGCGGTAGAACTGTATTTCGTCCACCTTGTTCAAGCCGCCCAAGACGTGGGAATGGGCCGACAGGCCGGCGGCGCGCAGCTGCTGCAGCACCTTGTCGCGCTGCGCCAGCGGCACCTGGATGACGGCCCCGGCCTCTTCGGCGAACAGGGCTTTCAGGGTGAGCTCGTCGCGCTGGACCGAGATCTGCTCCGAGCGTATCTTGTAATCGCCCCAGTCGGCCGCATGCGGGTCGATGGTCAGCATGTCCAGGTTGATGGAGACGCCGACATGGCCGGCGAAGGCCATTTCGCACACGGTGGCCAGCAGACCGCCGTCGGAGCGGTCGTGGTAGGCCAGGATATCGCCCTGCGCCGCAAGCTGCCGGATGGTCTTGAAGAAGGCGCCCAGGGACGCGGCATCATCGATGTCGGGCACCGATTGGCCGGCCTGGTTGTATGCCTGGGCCAGAATCGAACCGCCCAGGCGCTGCCGCCCCAGGCCCAGGTCGATCAGGATGAGCGCGGTATCGCCGGCATCGGTGCGCAATTGCGGCGTAAGCGTCGCCCTCACGTCGGTCACCGGCGCAAAGGCGGTCACGATCAGCGATACCGGCGCAAGCACCTGGCGCGCCTCGCCTTCATGTTCCCACGCCGTGCGCATGGACAGGGAATCCTTGCCCACGGGTATGGACAGATCCAGTTGCTGGCACCACTCGCTGACCGCGGCAACGGTGTCGTACAGGGCGGCGTCCTGCCCGGCCACGCCGCAGGCGGCCATCCAGTTGGCCGACAGCTTGATGTCCTTGAGCGATTGCACGTCGCTGGCGACCAGATTGGTCAAGGCCTCGGCCACCGCCATGCGCCCGGATGCGGGCGCATCTATCATGGCCAGGGGCGTGCGTTCGCCCATGGCCATGGCCTCTCCGCGCACGCCTTCGTAGTCGGCCAGGGTGACGGCGCAATCGGCCACGGGAACCTGCCACGGCCCCACCATTTGGTCGCGGCTGCTCAAGCCACCCACGGTACGGTCGCCGATGGTGATCAGGAAGTTCTTGCTGGCCACCGTCGGGTGCCGCAAGACGCGCTCGATGGCTTCGTCCAGGGGAATGCCGACCAGGTCGATATCGGTGTGCGAGGCTTCCAGGCGCTCGACGTCGCGCGTCATGCGCGGCGGCTTGCCCAGAATGACGTCGATGGGCACATCCACGGGCCGCGGCCGCATGGGCTGCGCTTGATCAGGGGCATCGGCGACACCGGGCAGGCCTTCGCCGTAGGTGACGCGCAACTGGCGCTCTTCGGTCGCCACGCCCACCACCGCATAGGGGCAGCGCTCGCGCCTGGCGATCGCATCGAAACGCGGCAAGTCTTGCGGCAGGATGGCCAGCACGTAGCGCTCTTGCGATTCGTTGCTCCAGATTTCGGCGGCGGATAGCCCGGACTCTTCCAGGTGGACCTGCTGCAGCTCGAACAAGGCGCCCCGCCCCGCATCGTTGACCAGTTCGGGGAAGGCGTTGGACAAGCCGCCCGCACCCACGTCATGGATGGCAATGATGGGGTTGTTCTCGCCCTGCTGCCAGCAGCGGTCTATGACTTCCTGGCCGCGCCGTTCGATTTCAGGGTTGCCGCGCTGCACGGAATCGAAATCCAGTTCGGCGCTGTTGGTGCCGGCGCTCATGCTCGATGCCGCGCCGCCGCCCATGCCTATGCGCATGCCGGGGCCGCCCAGCTGGATCAGCAAGGCGCCCGGAGGAATGGGGTCTTTGTGCGTCAGGCGGTCGTCGATGGAGCCCAGGCCGCCAGCGATCATGATGGGCTTGTGATAGCCCCAGCGCGTGCCGCCCGAAGTCTGTTCAAAGGTACGGAAATAGCCCAGCAGATTGGGCCTGCCGAATTCGTTGTTGAAGGCCGCGCCGCCTATCGGCCCTTCTATCATGATGTCCAGCGGGCTGGCGATGCGGTCCGGCGAGCCGTGGGCGTCTTGTTCCCAGGGTTCGATGGCATCCTCGAAGCGCAGGTTGGACACGGTGAAACCGGTCAGGCCGGCCTTGGGCTTGGAGCCGCGGCCGGTCGCGCCTTCATCGCGGATTTCGCCGCCCGCGCCCGTCGAGGCGCCCGGGAACGGCGCGATCGCGGTGGGATGGTTGTGGGTTTCCACCTTCATCAGCGTGTGCACGGTGGCCGGATAGTGGCCATAGACCGGAGACCCGGCGTCGCCGCCCGCATGGAACAGGGTCGCGGGCCCGCCCGACATGATGGCGGCATTGTCGGAATACGCCACCACCGTCCCTTCGGGTTGGGCGGCGTGGGTGGCGCGTATCATGCCGAACAAAGTGCTGGCCTGTTCCTGGCCGTCTATGACCCACTGGGCATTGAAAATCTTGTGGCGGCAGTGCTCGCTGTTGGCCTGCGCGAACATCATCAGCTCGACGTCGGTGGGGTTGCGGCCCAGCTGCCGGAACGCGGCTTCCAGGTAGTCGATTTCGTCGTCGGACAGGGCCAGGCCCAGGGCGACGTTCGCGTCGACCAGCGCCGCCCGGCCCTTGCCGACGGCATCGATGGTCTGTATGGGTTTGCCCGGCAGCGAGGCGAACAAGGCCTGGCCGTCGAACGAGGCATCGACCACGGTCTCGGTCATGCGGTCGTGCAGGCAGGCGGCGATCTTTTCCAGCTGCGCGGCATCCAGCGGCTTGGCGCCCAACAGACCGCGGGACGGCGTCACCACATAGCGTATGCCGCGCTCGATGCGGCGCACTAGGGTCAGGCCGCAGTTATGCGCGATATCGGTGGCCTTGCTGGCCCAGGGCGACACCGTGCCCAGGCGCGGTATCACGCGCAGCACCAGTGAGTTCTTGCCTTCCTTCGAGGCATCGCCAGCGACCCCGTAATCCAGCAACTGTTCCAACCGGTTCTGCTCGGGCCGGCCCAGGGCCTCGTCGGCCCAGACGTAATGCTCGTAACGGCCATGAATATCGGCAACCGGCAGGCCAAGATCGGCGAAGCGCTTCAGCAGACGTTCGCGGCGAAACGGCGACAAGACCGGGGAACCTAGGAAATACTGGATAGAAGTCACGATGTGCAATGCGGGAAAAAGAAGGAGAAAGGCGTCATTTTACCCGTTTGCGCCGCACAAAACGCCAATAGCCCGGGCCTGCGCCTGGACTCTCTTCGCTACGGCCAAACAGCGCCCGGAAGACGCGGAGCCAAGCTCAGGCCAAGCCATGAAAATAGCGGTCGATTTCGTGGCCGGAAGCCTGTCGGCGGCCGTCAATCGGCCGGGTAGATCACTTCAAGGATGTCGAGCTCGTCGATGCCGGCCGGCGTACGCAGGGTAACCGTGTCGCCTTCGCGCGCCTTGAGCAGCGCCCGCGCCACCGGGGAAATCCAGCTGATGCGGCCCTGTAGCGGCTCGGCCTCGTCCACGCCCACGATGGTGACGCGGAACTCTTCGCCGGCCTTGTCGGAATACACCACCGTGGCGCCGAAAAAGACCTGGTCCTTGTTGGGTTGGGCGGCCGGATCGACCACCTCGGCCATTTCCAGGCGCTTGGTCAGGAAACGCATGCGCCGGTCGATCTCGCGCAGGCGCTTTTTGCCGTACAGGTAATCGCCGTTCTCGGACCGATCGCCATTGGATGCCGCCCAGGACACCACTTGCACGACAGAGGGGCGTTCCTCGTTCATCAAATGGGCCAGTTCGCCGCGCAAGCGCCCATAGCCTTCGGTGGTGATGTAATTCTTGGTGCCGGCGGGCAGTTTCACCGCCTCGGGCCCGAGATCGTCGTCATCGTCGTTTTCGGACTCTTTGACAAAAGCTTTATTCATGGCAAAACAGGAAACGGTGCGAAAGAAAAGGGAAATGCGGCCGGCCGGCGGCGCATCAGACCCAATCGTGCCAGATCGGCGTCAAGCCGGCGGGCAAAGCGGGGATTTCCCCCAGGTCGAGCTTGCCCTCTTTGGGGCTATGGAAGTCCGATCCGCAAGACGCCAGGAAGCCATAGCGGCGCGCAACGTCGGCGTACTCGGTGTACTGGTCCGGGGTGTGGCTGCCGGTTACGACCTCGATGCCCACGCCCCCCAGCTCTTTGAAGCGGTCGAACAAGGCATCGAACTGCAAAGGCGTGTAGTTGTAGCGGCCGGGATGGGCAATGGCGGCGCGGCCCCCCGCACCGACGATCCAGCCCACGGCCTGTTCCAGCGTGGACCAGTGCACGGGCACATTGGCCGGCTTGCCGTCGGCCAGGTAGCGATCGAATACCGCCTGCATGGTCTTGCAATGGCCGCTTTCGACCAGGTAGCGGGCGAAGTGGGTGCGGCTGATCAGGGACGGATTGGCGGCATGGCGCAAGGCGCCTTCATAGCTGCCCGGCACGCCCAGCGCCGTCAGCTTGTCGGCCATTTCGCGCGCGCGCACGGAGCGGCTCTGGCGTACGCCGTCCAGCCCCGACAGCATGGCCTGATTGTTCTCATCGACACCCAGGCCCAGTATATGCACGGTATGGCCGACGAAAGTGACCGAGATTTCCACCCCGGTAATGAAAGCCATGCCCAGGGCCTGGGCGCTGCGCCGCGCTTCGGCCACGCCGGAGAGCTCGTCGTGGTCCGTCAGTGCCCAAAGCCGCACGCCGTTGGCATGCGCGCGCGCAGCCACCTCCGCGGGCGCCAGGACGCCGTCGGAAATCGTGGAATGGCAGTGCAGATCGACCTTGATAGCCGGACTCCTTGTATGCGTATAAAGACAGTTTACGCCTGTTGCGCCAGCAGGAAATGCGCGATGGGATCGATTTGATCCTTGCTGCGCAGCGTGGGCGCGTGGCCCACATCGGGAACACTGTGCAGGCTGGCGCGGGGGTTGCGTTCAAGCATGCGCTGGGCGGTCTCTGCGGTAAGCAGATCGGACTGCTCACCCCGCAGGACCAGTATAGGCGATGCAATGCTTTCGTAGGCCGCCCACAATATGGCTTCGGACGCTTGCACCGCGTCTTCGGTCTGCCCCGCGAAGGGCTCGGCGATGCGCAGGTCGTAATGCTTGACCCATTGATCGCCCTGCTGGTTGAACACGTAGCGGGTCAGCTCTTCCCAACCTTCGTGGTCATGCTTGCCGAATCCGGCCGATACGCTGCGCACGTAATCGACCGCTTCCTCGAAGGTGGCGAACTGCATGGGCTGCCCGACATACTCGGCAATGCGCTGCAAACCGGAAAAGCTCAGGCTGGGCCCGATGTCGTTGAGCACCATCTTGCCCAGGCGCAAGGTCCGGTCGGCCGGCAGGCCGAAGGGGCCGCGCGCCGGCCTGCCCGCGGTCGACATGGCCAGCGCACCGGCCAGGCCCATGCCTATCAGGCCGCCCATGGACGTGCCCACCCAATCCAGTTGCGCGGGGTTGAGCCTGGCAATCAAGGTCAGCATGTCGGCCACGTATTGCGGCACCACATAGCCGGCGGCATTGATCAGCCAATCGGACTTGCCTCGGCCCACGACATCGGGGCAGACCACGCGATAGTCCGACAACAGGCGCCGCGCCAGCGGATCGAAATCGCGGCCCGTGCGCGTCAGCCCGTGTACACACAGCAAGACCTTGTCGTTGTGCGGATCGCCCCATTCCCAATACGCCATGCGGTGCGTGCCGGCGGGGCTTGCGCACATCACGAATTCCAGCCTGGGCTGCTGGGTATCTTGCAAAGAGGACGCCTGGGTCATGGAATACTCGCTCTTGTCGTGGCTGTTATCAGCGGAAAGCCGATTGTAGCGTCAGGCGTTTCTTCCCGGATCAGATGTGCAGGGCATGGCCCAGCGCCCGCAGCGCGGCCTCTTGAACCGCTTCTCCCAGCGAGGGGTGGGCATGTATGGTGCCGGCGATGTCCTCCAGGCGCGCGCCCATTTCCAGAGACTGGGCAAAGGCGGAGGCAAGCTCCGACACGCCGCGCCCCACCGCCTGCCAGCCGACGATACGATGATCGTCGCGCCGCGCCACCACCCGCAC
>JBARWC010000122.1:0-57932 GCA_049646585.1 Burkholderiaceae bacterium
TCGCAGCGGAACTGGCGTCCATGCTGGCTTTTGCCGACATGGCCGTGGTGGCGCCGGCGTTTCCCGATGCCGGGCGCTGCACGCGCAATGGGCGTCAGTACGTCAATGGCGTCGCGCTGGAAGACACCGAGATCTGGCGCCACGAAGGGATATCCGGGACGGCGGATATCCCCTGGATGCTGTCGGAACATGGGGTGCGCAGCGCATCGCTTCCGCTTGCCCAGGTGCGCGCCGGCCGCGAGGCATTGCTGAAAAGCATGCGGGATTGCTTGACGCAAGGGCTGCGGGCGGTCGTTTGCGATGCCGAGACCAACGAAGACCTGCAGCGTATCGCGCAAGCGTCGATTACCTTGGCTCCTTCGGTATTCTGGGCCGGCTCCGCCGGCTTGGCGAACTACCTGCCCGATGCGGCCGGCCTGGCTGGTCGCGGCGGGCCGGCTAAGAAGATCGAAGTGGCGGGCTCCATCCTGACCGTGGTGGGCAGCCTGTCCGCCGTTTCGCGCGAGCAGGCCCAGGTCCTGTTCCGCAAACGAACTATGAGTCGCATGGACATTCCCGCCGACGTGCTGATCGGCGCGGAACGGCACCCTGATTGGAAGACGCTGCAAGGCCGGCTGGGCGCCGTTCTTGAACGCGGCGGCGATATGCTGCTGGTGATTTCCAACGATGGGCAGCCCGACCTGCGGCAGGGGCTGGTGCTGTGCCAGGCATTGGCGCGCCTGATTTCGCCGTTTGCGGCCCGTATCGGGGGTATGGTTTCAACCGGCGGCGAAACGACGAACGCGCTGCTGTCGGCCATGCGGTCCACGGGGCTGGGCATGGCGGGCGAAGTCCAGCCCGGCATGCCCTTGTCGCTGACGCTGGGCGCCAGCTCTTTTCCCATCATTACCAAGGCGGGTGCTTTCGGCTCGGCCGGCTCGCTGGTGTATGGTTATGACGTCTTGCAGCGCATGCGACGTCCATCCGGGCACGGTGCCGACATGCAAAAAAACAATGCCGACGCGAGTGCGTTGCAAAACCAATCTGTATAGGAACCACTATGTATCGACCGATTATTGCCATTACGATGGGGGACGCCGCAGGCGTGGGTCCCGAAATCATCATGAAGAGCCTGGCCTCGAAAGACCTGTACGAGCGTTGCCGGCCGGTGGTCGTTGGCGATAGCGGGCGCTTGCGCGAGGCGGGGGCCGTTGCCGGCGTTTCGCTGGACGTGAATTCCATACAAGGCATCGGGCAGGCCGTTTTCAAAAGCGGCACCGTGGACTGCATAGACCTCAAGCTGATTCCGCCCGGGCAGCCTTTCGGCAAGTTGTCGCCCCTTTGCGGCGATGCCGCCTTTCGCTTCATTGAACGTGCCGTGCAGTTGACGAAGGACAAGGAAATCGACGCGATCTGCACCGCCCCTTTGAATAAAGAGGCTCTGCACGCGGGCGGCCATCATTTCCCGGGACACACGGAGATGCTGGCGTATTTGACGGGCACGCCTGAAGTATCGATGATGCTGGTCGCCGATCAGTTGCGGGTTATTCACGTTACGACGCATATCGGCTTGCTGGACGCGATCAAGAAGATAGAGCCCGGGTTGGTGGAACGCACGATCGCCCGGGGGTACGACACCTTGGTGCGCGCGGGCATGGAGTCGCCCAAAATAGGCGTTTGCGCGATCAATCCGCATGCGGGTGAAAACGGTTTGTTCGGCAATGGCGAAGAGGCCGAGAAGATACTTCCCGCCGTCCAGTCGCAACAGGCGCTGGGGCGCCGGGTGGAAGGTCCGCTGCCAGCCGATACGCTGTTCTTTCGCGCGGGGCGCGGCGACTTCGATCTGGTGGTGGCCATGTACCACGACCAGGGCCATGGCCCCGTCAAAGTCATGGGCCTTGAAGCGGGGGTCAACATCACGGTCGGCCTGCCGCTGATCCGCACGTCCGTGGACCATGGCACGGCCTTCGACATCGCGGGCAAGGGCATTGCCGACGAACGCAGCATGCTGGAGGCCTTGCGCTCGGCGATAGAGCTGTCGCCCAAGAAGGCGACCTTGCAGCGCGACATCGCCTAGCCTGATCGAAAGCAACGAAGCCCCGCCTTGTCGGCGGGGCTTCGTGTTTACGCTTGCCTGGTTTGCGCTTACTTCAGCATTTCCGCGGGCAGGCTTTGTCCGAAGAAGTACTTTTTGTAGGACTCGTTAAGCGAGCCGTTTTTCAGGTTGGTGGCGACCCAGGCGTTGACCTTTTCCTTGAACTTCTGGTCGTTCTGGCGTAGCCCGACCCCCATGGGGAAGCTGACCGCCGTGTACTTGTATTCGATGTCGCGCTTGGGGTCTTTCTCGTGGATGACCGGCAAGACGCTGCTGGCCGCAAACAGGTAGTCTTGCTGGCCGGTCAGGATGGCTGTGGCCGTGGTGGAATCGTCTTCATAGCGAACGATGGTTACGTTGGGCACGTCCTTGGTGCTGCGGGTGACGGCCTGGTCCTGGGTGGTGCCGCGCGTGACGGCAATGGCCTTGCCGGCCAGATCCTTGGCCGAGGTCACCTTGTCAGCCTTGGGGCCGCCGACCACGATGGGCACGACCGCGTACGGATCGGAAAAATCAATGACCTTCTTGCGTTCGTCGGTGATCGAGAACGAGGCCATGATCGCGTCGACCTTGTTGGTGCGCAGGAACTGGATGCGCGTCGGGCCCGTGACGGGCACCACCTGGAGCTCGACCCCCAGGTACTTGGCCAGCGAATGGGCGGCGTCGATGTCGAAGCCCGTTTGCTTGGCGTTCTTGTCGATCATGCCGTAGGGAGGCGCGGCAATGTCGACACCGATGATGATCTTGCCGCGTTGCTGGATGGTTTGCAGCGTGTCGGCGGCGCTGGCCGACGCGGCCAGGCCGGTCAGGGAAAAAGCACCCAGTGCCAGGATGGCGATTTTTTTTCTAAACATGCTTATCTCCAAATAAGTGCAATGATGGATCGGCTCTTAAAGGCCGTTACTGATGAATTCTCGCAGCTCGGCCGTTTTGGGGCTTTTCAGCAGGCTGCCGTCGCCGGACTCCCATACTACGCCGTTGCGGATATAAAGGATTTGGTCCGCCACGGCCTGGGCGAAAGCCATTTCGTGGGTGACCAGCACCATGGTCATGCCGTCGTTGGCCAGGCTGGCGATGACTTTCAGGACTTCGCCCGTTATTTGCGGGTCCAGCGCCGAGGTGACTTCGTCAAACAGCATCAGCTTGGGCTGCATGGCCAGGGAGCGTGCGATGGCCACGCGCTGCTGCTGTCCGCCCGAAAGCTGGTCGGGGTAGGCATTGGCCTTTTCCGCCAGGCCGACTTGGTTGAGCACGTGCATGGCCAAGTCGTGCGCCTCGCGCGCCTTGATCTTCTTGACTTTACGCGGCGCTATGGTGATGTTCTGTTCCACGCTCAGGTGTGGGAACAGGTTGTAGCTTTGGAAAACGATGCCGACTTCTTTTCTAAGGCTGAAGATGTCGCAGTTCTCGTCGTGCAAGTTGCGTCCGCATACCTGCAGCTCGCCACCGTTGATTTGTTCCAGCCCGTTGATGCAGCGCAGTGCCGTGCTTTTGCCGGAGCCGCTTTGCCCGATCAGGGCCACTACGCCGCCTTCCTGCACGTCGAACGAAATGCCTTTGAGCACTTCGTCCTGGCCGTAGGACTTGGTGACTTTGTTGAAGCTGACCACAGGGTTCATCGCAAGGCCTTCATTTGATTTTATCTTTCAGTTTCTTTTCCAGGCGGTAGGACCACAAGGAAAGCGGGTAGCACAGAATGAAATAAATCAGCGCCGCCACGGTAAATACCGCAAAAGGCTTGAACGTGGAGTTGTTCACGACCCGGGCCGAGTAGGTCAGGTCGAAAAAGCCGATTACCACCGCATACGACGAGTTTTTGACGATTTGCACGAGGAATCCGACCGTGGGCGGGATCGCCATGCGGAATGCCTGCGGCAAAATGATGTAGCTAAGGGTTTGCAGATGGTTGAAAGCCAGGCTGTCCGAGGCTTCCCACTGCGTCTTGGGCACGGCTTCGATGCAGCCGCGCCATATCTCGCCCAGGTAGACGCTGGAATAGATGGTCATGGCCGCCCCGGCCGCCACCAGCGCGGGCAGCTCGTAGCCGGCGATGCTGATGCCGAAATATACGATGAACATCATCACGGGCAAGGGAATGCCCTGCATCAGCTTTACATACAAGCCGGTCAGGATGCGCGGCCATTTGCTTATTGATGCGCGCGCCACCGCCAGAGGCAAACCAACTATCGTCCCGCCGACGAAGCCGAGCAGCGATAGCACGATGGTCCAGCCGGCGCCTTGCAGGACGAAAAGCCATTGGCCATAGGACACGCCGAATATCATGATGGGTTCCCCTGCTGGCGAGCGGCGTGCTTGTTCTTCTGGATGTTGCGGCTTTTGGGAAAGGCGATGTCGTAGCACCAGCTCATGGAAATCCGCAGCAGCCAGGAAAGCGCGACATAGATGATTGCGATGATGATGAAGATTTCAAAACCGCGGAAGGTCTCGCTTTGGATCTGATAGCCCACCCCGGTGAGTTCGTCGGCCGAGATCTGCGACATGATGGAGCTGGCCAGCATCATCAGGACGAACTGGCTGACCAGGGCGGGGTACATCTTTTCAACGGCTTGGGGCAGCACGATGTAGCGCAGTATCTGCGCCTTGGTGAAGCTCAGGCAGGCGGCGGCTTCTTTCTGGCCCTTGTGGACCGATTCCATGCCGGCGCGAACGATCTCGCAGGTGTAGCCGGATGTATTGATGGTCAAGGCGACGATGGCCGCGTAAAAAGCAGGCACCCGTATGTGTAGCGCGGCCAGCCCGAAGAATAGCCAGAAGGCCTGCACGACCAGCGGCGTGTTCCGCGTGATGTCCACGAAGGCGGTAACGATGCCTCTAAGAAAACGCCCGCCTTCGGTCTTGGCGATGGCCAGCGCCACGCCCGCCATGAAGCCCAGCAGCAGGGAAAGCGCGGACATCTTGATGCTGAGCCAAGTGCCCTCCAGCAGGTTTGGCCAAAAATCGGTCACGAAACTAAAGTCGAAACCATAATTCATATTCTTGCTTGCTCTTCTTATGTGTTTTGTTTAACCGCTTGTTGTCTCCGGTGCCCGGTGCCATGCCCCCGGCGTCCACCATAGTGCAAAGCCAAGCCTCTGGCTTTATCGCTAAAGCGGGCGGCTTGGCTTCGGGGGTGGGATAGTGCGGGCCAGCGTGGTGTTACGGCAATCATGACACACCGGGTATGGCTCTGTCACGAGTTTTGAGTATATCAGCCCGCGACGCTGGCGAGTGTGTCGTCGATGCGGCCGGCCCGCTTCGAGGTCAGGGCGCTGGATTCGGGTAGCGCAGATGAATGGCCTGGATCGCGTCCAGCACATCTTGCGATAGCGTAAGGTCGGCGCTGTCGATGTTTTCCTTCAGTTGGTCCAGCCGTGTCGCCCCTATCAGGTTGCTGGTGACAAAGGGCTGCTGGTTGACGAACGCCTGTGCCAGCGAGGCGGGCGACAGGCCGTTATCTTGTGCCAGCTTCGCGTATTCGGCCGTGGCCGCTTCCGCCTGAGGGCTGGAGTAGCGGGTAAAACGCGTGAACAGTGTCAGGCGGGCGCCTTCCGGGCGCGCGCCATTCAAATACTTGCCGGCCAGCACGCCCATGCCCAGCGGCGAATAGGCCAGCAGCCCCACGCCTTCGAGATGGCTGAATTCCGACAGGCCGTTCTCGTAGACGCGGTTGAGCAGGTTGTAGGGATTCTGGATGGATACAATGCGCGGCAGCTGGCGCATTTCGGCGAATTTCAGGTATTGCGCCACGCCCCAGGGCGTTTCGTTGGAGACGCCGATGTGCCGCACCTTGCCCGCCTTGACGAAGTCTTGCAGCACTTCCAGCGTTTCCTCGATGGGCACGGTGTAGGCATCGTCCTTCCAGGGGTAGTTGTGGCGGCCGAAGGTGGTGGTGGTGCGATCGGGCCAATGCAACTGGTAAAGATCCAGGTAATCGGTTTGCAGGCGCTTCAGGCTGGCGTCCAGCGCCGCCGTCATGTTCTTGCGGTCCAGGTGGGTGTTGCCGTCGCGGATATGGCTGGGGCGCTTCGGGTCGGTGGCCGGCCCCGAAACCTTGCTGGTCAGCACGACTTCCTTGCGCCTGCCCGTCTTGGCCAGCCAGCTGCCTATATAGGTTTCGGTACGGCCTTGGGTTTCAGCCTTGGGCGGTACCGGGTACATTTCGGCGGCATCCATCAGATTGACACCGCGCGACAGCGCGTAGTCGATCTGCTCGTGGGCTTGGGCTTCGGTGTTTTGCTCGCCCCAGGTCATGGTGCCGAGGCCGATCAGGCTGACGTCAAGATCGGTGTTGCCAAGTTTGCGGTATTTCAATGTTGCGCTCCGACGGTTTGGTTGATGCCAAGGCCGGCCGGCGGGCCGGCAATGGAGTCGATCTTAACACCGCGGTCGAGTGCGGGGCATAGAGCGCATATCGATATTGAATAGCTGTCCGGATTCAGGCATCGGTGAGAAATCGAACGCTTGCTATCTGGGGATGTCTTGGCGCGTTGTAGCGCGCAGGCATGATGCATCGACCTCGGCAATGCGAGTCAGCCCCAGCATCGCGGCATCGCGGCGCAGCTCGGTCGCGAGCAGCCCCATGGCATGCAGTACGCCCTGTTCTCCGCCCACCGCCGCGGCGTAGCCGAATGGCCTGCCTAGAAAAACGAAGCGGGCGCCAAGCGCCAGCGCCTTGATCACATCGGTGCCGCGCCGAATGCCGCTGTCCATCATGACGGGCACATCGGGGCAGGCTTGCACGATCTCGGGCAAAACCCGTAGCGGTGAAACCGAGCCGTCCAATTGCCGTCCGCCGTGATTGGACACGATGAGGCCGTCCACGCCCAGGTCCACGGCGGTATGCGCATCCGGCGCGGACAGTACGCCTTTGACGATAAGCTTGCCCGGCCAGGCTTTGCGTATGCGTTCCAGGTGCGACCAGTTCAGGTGCGCACGGTCGGAATAGTCGCGCAGCACGTCTCGCGAGAGGATGGGGGCGCCGCGCGTGGCGTAATTGTTCTCAAAATGCGGCAGGCCGCTGCGGTATATCGTGCGCAGGAAAGTACCCAATGTCCAGCGTGGATGCGTCACGCCATCCATCAGCAGGCGCAGTGAGGGGCGTAGCGGCGTGGAAAATCCGGCCCGCACGTTGTTTTCCCGGTTGGCGGCGACAGGTGTGTCGACCGTGATCACCAGCTTTTCATAGCCGGCGGCCTGGACCCGTGCTATCAGCGCATCGATCTGTTCCAGCTTTCCGGGCAGGTAGGCCTGAAACCATATGTGTTGGCCAAGCGCGGCCACGTCTTCCAGCCTGATCAGCGATGAACCGCTCATGATCATCGGTACATTCATGCGGCCGGCCGCGCGACCCAATACCAGGTCGCCCTGAAATGCCGACAGCGCGCTTATGCCCATGGGCGCAATGCCGAAGGGCGCCGCGTAAGTGTCTCCCCATAGTTCCGTCTGGGTATCCACTCGGGAAACATCGCGCATGACCCGGGGAATGAACCCAAAGTCCTGAAACGCAGCCCTGTTTCCGTCCAGGGACCTGTTGTCCTCCACGCCGCCCGACACGTATGCAAATACGGCTTGCGGCAGGTAGCTGCGTGCCGCAGCCTCGAAATCATCCAGGCTCAGCAGGCTTTCCAGCCTTTTCTTCGTGTATAGCATGGCTCTCCGTTCTTTGCCTCGCACTGAAACAGGAATGCGCCCGCCGGAAGCCGGCGGGCGTGCTCAAGGTTTAGAAGTATGCCAGGTTTGCTTAATCGGCCCAGGGGGTTTTCTGCCAGACTTCCTTGAACATCGCTTCGTTGGCTTCCATCTCGGCTTTGTACTGATCAGGGCCAAGATAGCGCAAGGGTACGAACATCTTGCGTGCCTGCTCGCGGAACTCGGGGTCGCTTGATGCCTTCTGTACGGCCGTCACCAATTTTTGGCGCACGTCTTCCGGCAAGCCTTTGGGCGCGCCCATGCCTCGCAGCGACGACATGATGATGTCGTATCCCTGCTCCTTGAAGGTAGGCAGTTCGGGGTCGATGTCGGATCTCTTTTCGCTCATGACTCCCAAGGGGCGCATGGGCGAGCCGCCAGCCATATAGGCCTTTACTTCGCCGATGTTCATGGCCGCAACCGTAATCTCGCCGCCGGATATTGCCGTGCGCACCGGTCCAGCGCCTTTGTAGGGGACATGCAATAGCTTGACGCCCGCGGCCCTTTCGAAAGCCAGCATGGCCAAATGGTCGTCCGAGCCATTGCCCGTGGTGCCGACGCTGACCTCTCCGGGATGCGCTTTTGCGTACTTGGCAAGCTCGCTCAGTGTCTTGAAATCGTGCTTGCCGGTATTGATGGCAAAGCTGTCTGGATCGTCGATCAGGTTTCCGAGCAAGTCGAATCCCGTCCAGTGGTATTGCGCCTTGCGCTGTATCGGTATCGTCAGGATATTGGGCGTATTCAGGAAGCCGATGGTGTAGCCATCGGGTTTGGCGCGGGCGACCTCGGCAAACCCGATTTCCCCGCCTGCGCCGGGGCGGTTCACCACGACGATGCGAGCATTGTTGCCCAGGTACTTTTCAATATACGGTGCCAGCGCGCGCGCCACCAGATCCGTGCCGCCGCCTGGTCCGTATGAAACAATCATATTGATGGGATGTTCCGGGTACGCCGCCTGAGCGGCGGGCGCGGCCATGGCACTGACGGCCACGGCGGCCGCGGCCAGAACAGCCAGTTTGCCTCGTACTTTGCTCGCCAGCACGTGCTTGTGTTTCAACATAGTTTCCTCCATGGATTGATAACGCTCTATGCCGCAATGCTTATGCTGCAAAGCTGGCTGAAAAGCGAGGGTAGATATCCGGGTTGATCATACGGGGGGGGACTTCCCCGCGACATATTTGCAGAATCTGTTGTGCGGCTATGGCGGCCACGTTGCGGCGGCCTTCGTGAGTCACGCCTGCCGTGTGATAAGTAGGCACTACGTTCGGCAAGGTCAGCAGGGGGTGTTCGGGCGGCGGCGGCTCCACCGACCACACGTCCAGCCCGGCGCCGCGGATGTGTCCCGTTCGCATGGCGTCGTAGAGGGCGGATTCGTTATGTATTCCGCCGCGCGCCGTCGTCACAAACAGGGACCCGCGCTTCATCCGGGCAAAGCGCTCCGCGTTGAACAGGTCCAGGGTCTCCTGCGTGCGTGGGCAGTGGAGCGATACGATATCGCTGGACGCCACAAGCTCGTCCAACGAGACGGGCTGCGCGCCCCGTGCGACGATTTCCTTGTCATCCAGATAGGGATCGCAAGCCAGCACCTTCATGCCGAACGCCGCGCCCAGCTTCGATACCAGGGTGCCGATATGCCCCAAGCCGACCAAACCCAGGGTCTGGCCGCTAAGCTCGTTTCCCATCAAGTCTTCGCGAGTGAAGCCGCTGCTGTGCCGTAGTGCGTGGTTCGATTCCGGGAAGCGCCGCGCGAGCGCAAGCATGAGCGCGAAGGTATGCTCGGCGACCGACTGGGCGTTGCCTCCGGACTGGTTGACGACCAGTATCCCGGCCGCGGAGCAAGCCTCCACGTCGACGGTGTCATAGCCCGCGCCGGATGTGGATACGCACTTGAGATTCGGGCAGCGGCGGATCAGATCGGCCGTTACTTGAAAGTCAGGGGGAACTTCGTCGCGGGCGGCGGAGATATGGTAAATATCGGCTTTGGACAAGAGCTCGTCATTGCGCGCGCGATCACCGTTCAGTTCCAGCACGTCCAACGTCAGTGCTTTGTTTTGTGCAAGGATTTCGTCGAAACACGGTGCTGTCCATACATCCAGCCGGACTACCTTGATCATGCCACGACCTCGCAGTTCAGCCGTGTCAACGCCTGGTCTATCCAGCTTGTATCCAGCTTGTCCGCCGCAATATCGGCAAGCATCCGTTCTTCAAGCTTATGTTTGGCGTGCGCGGCTTCGTAGATTTGAGCCGCGTGCTCCATGGGCACGCACAGCAGCCCATCTTCGTCGCCGAGTATCAGGTCGCCGGGGTTGACGACCATGCCGTTCAGGCTGACGGGAACATTGATTTCTCCCGGTCCGTCCTTGTATGGGCCTCGATGCGTTACGCCGCCCGCGTAGACGGGGAATCCGCCTTTGGCGATGGTGCCGGCGTCCCGAATCGCACCATGGATGACCATGCCTCCCAGGCTCCGGCGTTCCGCCGTGGCGGTCATGATCTCGCCTATGATGGCGTTGGTCAGGTCGCCGCCGGCGTCCACGACGATCACATCGCCGGGCGCTGCCATGGAAAGGGCCTTATGAACCATCAGGTTGTCGCCAGGGCGGGTCTTGACGGTGAAAGCAGGCCCCGCCAGCACGCCTCCGGCATGCATGGGGCGCAGGTCGGTGCCGCCGCCGCTCATTCGTGCCATCACATCACTAACATTGGCGACGGGTATTTTCTTGAAGTTTTCGACCCATTGCTTGTCGACGCGCTTCTCTAGCGAAAAAATGCGAAATCCGATCATTGTCTTCTGCCATCCAGATATAGAGTATTTGGTGCCTGGCAGAAATTCTAGAGACTGCGTTGCCTAATGGACGTAAATATTCTGCGCTTTCAACGCAAAGTTATTTCGGTTGTGCAGGGGTGAATACCTGGATGGCGTGGTCGAGCAATTGCTGGGCAAGGGCCAGCCTTGGGCTTTGTTTGTTCCAGACTATGCCTATGCGCCGGATGGGCGTGCGTTGAGGCAGGGGCACCCTGATAAGCTGATGTTCGCGATAGGTGATTGAAAACGAGTCCGGTACCAGCGATACACCGACGCGGCGCTCGACGAGCGCTACGATGGTCAACAAACTGTCGATTTCCAGGCGCTGGCGTGGAAAAAGATTGTTGTCCTTCAGGTATCTGTCTACCAATTGCCCGCTGAATGCTTTTCGGTGGTAGCGGATAAAGGGTTCTTCGCTGAGCAAGGCGTGGGCGCTTCGACCCTCCATGCCCAGCGGCGCGATCACCGTCAGCGGCTCTTCTTGCAAGGTATGCCAGCCGCAGTTCTTGTGCAGGGTAAAGGGCGGTTCTATTACCACTGCAAGATCAAGGTCGCCATTGTGTGTGCGGCTGCATAGTTCGGCGGACGCATCGTATTCAATAAGAATGGGTAGATCGGGCTGCAGGCGCAGGCAGAATTCTTCGAGCAGGGCGGGCAGGTGTGTGGTCAATGCCGAGTAAAACACCCCCAGCCTGAATTCGCCTTCCGGCGTGCCGCTGGCGGCGCAGGCTTGCAGATCGCGGGCATCGCGAATCAAGGCCTGGGCCCGGTTGTAGATTCGTAAACCCGCCTCGGTCGGTTTGACGGTGGAGCCGGAACGCTGGATCAGGTTGGAGCTTAATTCGCCTTCCAGCATCCGGATACGCGCGGCTACCGCGCCCGGAGTGATATGCAGCCGGCGTGCGGCTTCCGCAAGCGATTTGCTGTCTATGACTTGTATGAAGCTTTCAAGGTAGTCAATGTTCATGCGCTGCTTCTTGCAAAGCCTTGATCATGGATTGATCAAGGCTTTTACCGCTGCCGGCTTTAGCTTGCAAGGAGATTATTCGATCTTGATCCCGGCGCGATCGATGACGCCGGTCCATTTCTTGACTTCGGCATGGACCAGGGTCTTGAACTCGGCGGGGGTGCTTGCCACCACTTCCACGCCTTGCTTGCCGAACTTGTCGACCACGGCTTGCTCTTTCAGCATCTTTACCATGCCTGCGTTTATCTTCTTGATGATGTCGGGGGGCGTGCCGGCCGGCGCTTGCATGCCGAACCAGACGGAAACCTCGTACCCCGGTACGCCGGCTTCCGCCACGGTCGGCACCTTGGGCAGCAGCGCCGCTCGTTTGGCGCCGGTGGCGGCCAATGCATTGAGCTTGCCCGCCATGATGTTGGGATAGACGTTGGGCAGGTTGTCGAACAAGACATCGATGTCGCCGGCAAGAAGGGCGGTGACCGCGGGCGCGCTGCCCTTATACGGGATGTGGGTCATTTTTGTGCCTGTCATTTCCAGGAACAATTCCATGGACAGGTGGTTTGACGACCCAGACCCCGTGGAGCCATAGTTGATCTCGCCCGGATGCACCTTGGCGTAGGCGATCAGTTCTTTGACGCTCTTGAATTTTGAGTCGGCCCGGACAGTAAGAATATTCTGCGTGCTGCCCGCCCAGATGACGGGTTCAAAATCCTTGAGCGCGTCGTAGGGCATCTTGGCGCGATAAAGGCCAGGCAAGGCCGAGAAGGGTAGCGGTGTGATCAACAGGGTGTAGCCGTCCGGTTTGGACTGGGCGACCGACGTGTTGCCGATCAGGGTGTTTCCACCCGGCTTGTTCTCGACCACCACGGATTGATTCCATGCTTTCGTCAGGTATTCGCTGGCCGTTCTGGCAAGCGTGTCGTTGAATCCGCCCGGCGTATAAGGCACGACGATACGCACGGGCTTATCGGGGTAGGAATCCGCCGCGTTTGCCGCCGATGCGGTAATCGATGCCAATCCCAGGCTCAGCCCGCCCAGCAATAAGGTCAGCTTTCTTAGATTCATGCTTGTCTCCTCGGCCCTGGAGGCCGTGTGTTATTGAACTAGAACTTTACGACATATCCCGGTCCATCGATTACCGGAAAATCTTTGAATATGGACTCGTCCACTTCCACGCCCAGGCCTGGCTCGGACGGCGGTTCGACGCAGCCGTCCTGGCCTATGGTGAAGGTGGAACCGAACATGTCGCGGAAGGGATTGAAGTGCGAAACGCAGGCTTCGAAGTAGCCGGCGTTTTCCGTTGCGGCAAGGAAATGCAAGGTAGCGGCGTGGTTCAGCCCGGTTGCCGAACTATGCGCATTGATGGGTATGCGAAAGGCCGAAGCCATGGCGGCGATCCGGACGGCCTCGGTAATGCCCCCTGTCTTGGACAGATCGGGCTGCCAGACCTGGACGGCGCCGGCCTCGAGCATCTGGGCGAACTCGAAGCGCATGAAGTGATTTTCCCCAGCGGCCAAGGGCACGAGAGGGCTGATCTTGGCAGCTTCGCGGTAGGAGGCGAAGTCATTGCATGCGAAGGGCTCTTCCAGCCATCCGGCCTGGATGTCCGCCAGCACGGGCAATACGCGCCGCGCCTGCGCGATGGTATAGGCGGTATTGGCATCCGTCAGGATGTCGATATCGTCGCCCAGCACTTTGCGTACGTGCAGGCAACGGGCGATGTCGTTCTTGACCGTATCGCCGATGCGCAGTTTCACGGCCCGATAGCCCCGATCCACGTACGATAGGGCTTCCTCCGCAAGGGTCTGCTCGGCCTGGTAGCCCAAGGAAATACCGCCCGCATAGGCGGGAACCCGCCTGCGCGAACCGCCCAGCAGCTCGTACAGCGGCATATTGGCCGCCTTGCCGCGAATGTCCCACAAGGCCATATCGATGCCCGAGTACGCCAAAGCCGCCCCGGCACCCAGGCCGTGGCTGGAAAACTGCATGCGATGCACGCGCTGCCAGGCGCCCACGACGTCGGTTGCGGGCATGCCCACGAGCAGGGGCGACAGGGTGTTGTGGATATGGCTGACAACCGCTCCCGGGCTGCGGCCCGGATGCGACTCTCCATAGCCTGTGATGCCCTCCGAGGTCTCGACGCGGACGACGATGGCATCGCGCTTCAGGGTGCTGCCCACGCCCATGGTCACGGTCTTGCCTTCGGGCAGGCGGTAGGAAAGGGGGATGGCGGTGATGCGGGTGATTTTCACAGGGTCTCCTGGTTTGCGTAGCATGCCGGATTGACGACATTGCCGGGTCTTTCGCCGCGGATGAGCGCCAATTGGGTTTCAACGGCCATCAGGCCCATGGCAAGTTCCGCGTCCTGGGTGGTGCCGGCGAGGTGCGGGGTAAGGGACACACGTGGATGCTTGCGTAGCGGGCTGTCCATGGGCAGCGGCTGGGTGGTGAATACATCCAGCGCCGCGCCCCCGATTTGCCCGGCCTCCAGCGCATCGATCAGGTCGGGCTCGTTGATCACCGCGCCCCGGGCCACATTGACCAGGACCAGGTCGGGTTTGGCTCGCGCCAGGATATTGCGGTTGATCAGACCCCGTGTATGTTCGGTCAGGGGGCAGGCCAGCACAACGAAGTCGCTGGATTCGAATAATTCCTCCAGCCCTTGGGCTGTGATGCCCTGGGGCAGACGCGAGGGTGTGCGTGTATAGGCCGCCACACGCATGTCGAATCCTGCCGAGGCGATCTGGGCAATGCGATGGCCGATAGCGCCGAAGCCTACGATGCCCAACGCCCGCCCGCGCAGCTCGGAGGTTGTGGCGGCGGCGGTTTTCCGCGCATTCCACTTATCTTGCCGTACCTGATCGTTGAAGAATCGGAAACGGCGTGCGCTTTCCAGCATGGCGGTGATGGCGTATTCGGCGACCGCATTGGCATTGACCGCGGGTGTGTTCGCCACGGGCAGGCCATGCTGTGTCGCGCTGTCCACCGGAATGAAATCCAGGCCGACGCCGTGACGCACGATACCGCGCAAGCTGTTGGGCCCCTCGAGCAGATCTGCTGGCAATTGCCGCCGCACGATCAACCCCTGGGCGTTCTGTACTTCGATGCGCAGTGCTTGCAAGGCTTCCTGAGTACCAAGGGCAGGGTCCAGGACGGTTACCGCCGCGGCGTCGGACAGCTTGGCGTACGCCTGGGGGTGGATGGCGTCGGTGAGTACGACTTTAGGCAGGTCGGGGATGGCGTTCATGGTTCTAGGCGGTTTTGTTGGGTCATGCGCTTACCGTGCTTACTTCACGTAGCTGAGAATTTGCGCGGTAAAGGCTTCGGTGCTCGCACGTCCGCCCAGGTCCGGCGTCACCTGCCTATCCGGCGCCGAGAGCGCCGCTTCGATCGCCTGCATGATCGTGGCGGCGGCCTGGTCTTCGCCCAGGTGCTCCAGCATCATGGCTGCCGACCAGATCTGACCTATTGGGTTGGCGATGCCCTGGCCGGCGATGTCGGGAGCCGAGCCATGGACGGGCTCGAACATGGATGGATGGCTGCGTTCCGGGTTGATGTTCGCGCTGGGGGCGACCGCTATGGTTCCTGTTACTCCGGGGCCAAGGTCGGACAGGATGTCGCCGAAAAGGTTGGAGCCGACCACCACGTCAAAACGCTCGGGCGACATGACGAAGCGCGCCGCCAGTATGTCGATGTGGTACTGGTCGACGGCGATATCGGGATACTGGCCCGACATTTCGGCAAAGCGCTCATCCCAGAAGGGCATGGAATGATAGATGCCGTTGGATTTGGTTGCGGACGTGACATGCTTGCGGCCAAGGCGTTTTGCCAACTCGAAAGCGTACCGAAGAATGCGGTCGGTGCCCCGCCGCGTGAAGATCGCCTCTTGGGTGACGAATTCGTGTTCCGTTCCCGAGAACATGCGCCCGCCGACCTGGGAGTACTCGCCTTCCGTATTTTCGCGGACGATCCAGAAGTTGATCTTGCGTTCCTGGGCATTGGCCAGCGGGCAGGGCACACCGGGAAGCAGCCGTACCGGACGCAGATTGACATACTGGTCGAACTCCCGACGTATGGGAATCAGCAGGTTCCACAGCGAGATATGGTCCGGGACACCCGGAAAGCCCACTGCGCCCAGAAAGATGGCGTCGCTGTCGCGCAATCGCTCGATGCCGTCCCCGGGCATCATTTTTCCGGTGGCTTTATACGTTTCGCAGCTCCAGTCATAGTGCTTGTACTGAAGCTTGAAGCCGTGCAGTTGGCTGACGGCGTCCAATACGCGCAGGCCTGCGGGGACGACTTCTTTGCCGATGCCATCGCCAGGAATAACCGAAATGGTGTAGGTGTTTTTCGACATGCTTGGTTTCTTGTTATTTATCGGCGGTGGTGGCCAGGTTGGAAAGGTGGTCGATAAGCACAGGGACCGGCGACTGGTCCAGCCCGGCTTGCGCCGCTTGCGCATACAGACCCTTGATTGCCAGGGCGAGGGCGCCATGCGAGCCCTGCTCTTCGGCCATGGTGCAGTAATAGCCCATGTCCTTCAATGCATTGGACATTGAGAATCGGAATCCCGACGGGTCTTCCGATTCGATGTAGGGGCGCAAGCGGTTCAGCACGACCCCTCCCCCTCCGCCCGCGGCAAGGATGTCGCAGAATGTTTGCGGGTCCGTGCCGGTCTGGCGGGCGCATGCCGACGCCTCGGCCAGTACGGCCGAGAAGCCCAGCGACACATAGTTATGCAGCAGCTTCATCTGGTGGCCGGAGCCAACGCCGCCCGCATAGGCGATGTTTTCGGCGTAGCTCTGGAGTGCAGGCAAACATGCTTCAAAAACCTCGCGGTCACCGCCAACGATCAGATTCAGGCGGCCCTCGGCGGCCTCCTTGGGCGTGCGCGTCATGGGAGCATCCAGGAAGCGTCCGCCGGCTTCATGGACCGCCTTGGCTATTTTCAGTGTGGAGGAGGGTATGGCGGTCGAGCAGTCGATGACCGTGGCGCCCTGCCTCAGGCCCTCCAGCACGCCGCCTTTCTGGAAGAGCACTTCTTCCACTTGGGGCGAGCCTGTCACGCAGAGAATGACGATATCGGCTGCGGCGGCCAGGTCCGCAACCCCTTTGCTGGTCCTGGCTCCAGCGGCCAATAAGCCGTCCAGCGGCTGGTTGCCCGGATGCTCGAGCACGGTCAAGGGAAAGCCGTGGCGCAACAGGCTGGCGGCGATGCCCGACCCCATCAGGCCGGCGCCGATCAGGCCGATATGTGGTTTTTGTGCTGTCATGAAATGCTCCTGGAAATAAGTCGGCTCCGTCTAGTAAGTGCCCAGGCCGCCTGCGCAGATATACTTGATTTCGATATAGTCGTCCACGCCGTATTTGGATCCTTCGCGGCCGACACCGGATTCCTTGACCCCGCCGAAGGGCGCCAGCTCGGTAGAGATGATGCCTTCGTTCAGGCCGACGATGCCGGTCTCCAGCGCTTCAGCGACGCGCCATGCGCGACTGTAGTCCGAGGTATAGAAGTAGGCGGCCAAGCCAAATGGGGTGTCGTTTGCAAGGTCTATGACTTCTTGTTCGGTGCTGAACCGGATCAGGGGCGCCACCGGACCAAAGGTTTCTTCCTGCATCAGCTTTGCCTGCCGTGAAACGTCGACCAGAATGGACGGTTCGTAAAACAGGCCGCCCGATTTGTGTGCCCGGCCTCCGGTCAGAACGCTCGCGCCGCCCGAGATCGCGTCTTCGATATGCTCTTGTACTTTATCAATCGCAGCCTGGTCTATGAGCGGACCCAGGTCGACGTCTTCTTCCAGGCCATTGCCCACGTTCAAGGCCAGCACCGCCTGCTTGAGGCGCTCGGCAAATGCGTCATAGACGCCTTCCTGAACGAAGATCCGGTTCGCGCACACGCAGGTCTGGCCCGCGTTCCGGAATTTGGAGGCCATGGCGCCCGCCACGGCCAGGTCGAGGTTGGCATCGTCGAAGACAATGAAAGGCGCATTGCCGCCCAGTTCCATCGAGACCTTTTTCATGGTGCCAGCGCATTGCTGCATCAGAAGCTTGCCCACGCTGGTCGATCCGGTGAACGACAGCTTGCGCACGATAGGGTTGCCGGTCAGTTCTTCGCCCACCGTTCCCGACTTGCCCGTGACCACGTTGAGCACGCCGGGCGGAATGCCGGCCTCATGGGCCAGTTCGGCGAGGGCCAGGGCGGAATAGGGCGTGGCGGTGGCGGGTTTGATGACTATGGTGCAGCCGGCCGCCAGCGCGGCGCCCGCCTTGCGCGTGATCATTGCATTGGGGAAGTTCCATGGAGTGATGGCGGCGACCACGCCCACCGGCTGTTTGATGACGACGATGCGGCGGTCGGACGTTGCCGCGGGAATGACGTCGCCATATACCCGCTTCGCTTCTTCCGAAAACCATTCCAGGAATGAGGCGCCATAGGCGATTTCGCCGCGGGACTCTTTAAGCGGCTTCCCTTGTTCAAGGGTAAGCAGCCTGGCCAGGTCTTCTTGATGCGCCATGCACAGGTCATACCAGCGACGCAACAGCTGTGCGCGTTGCTTGGCGGCCATGGCGCGCCAGGCTGGCAAGGCACGGTTCGCCGATTCGACGGCGCGGCGCACGTCTTGCTGTGCAAGCGATGGCACCGTCCCCAGCACGGACTGGTCCGCAGGGTTGGTGACTTGAATGGTTTCCCGGCTGGACGCGTCGGTCCATGCGCCGTCGATATAGCATTGCTGGCGAAATAAGGAAGGTCTTTTCAAATTCATCATATGGTTTCTTGAGAGCATGTGGGTCAGTGAGAATCAAGCAGGTTGGCCGGAATGGAGCCTTGGTAAAGGGTGTCCAGCCCATCTACCAGCAGCCGCCCCATGGCGTCGCGCGTTTCCGTCGTGGCGCTGCCAATGTGCGGCGACAAAAATACATTGTCGAGCTGGCGGTAGCGCGGGTCTATGTTGGGCTCATTGGCGAAGACATCCAGGCCCGCCGCAAACAGGCGGCCTGATGCAAGCGCATTGATCAAGGCGTTGTCGTCCACCAGTTCGCCGCGCGAAATATTGACCAGCACGGCGTCTTTCGGCAGAAGCGCGATGCGTGCGGCGTTGATGATTCCTTTCAGCTGGGGTGAACCGGGTACTGCTATGACGAGCACGTCGGCTACCTGCAGCGCGGCGTCCAGGTCCGCATGGTAGATGGCGTCAGCCGCCTGCTCTTGCGGTAGGGGGCGCCGATTGTGGTAATGGATTTCCATGCCGAAGGCGCGTGCCCGAGCGGCGATTTCACGCCCGATACGGCCCATGCCGAATATCACGACGCGTTTGCCTGTAAGGCCGACACCCAGCAATTGTGTGGGGCTCCACCCGGTCCAGTTGCCGTCGCGCACCATGCGGTCCGCTTCATAGCCGCGGCGGCATGCATTGAGCATCAGCATCATGGCTACCTCGGAGCAGGCTTCGCTCAGGACATCCGGGGTATGCAATACGCGGATGCCCAATTCCCGGGCGACGTCCATATCGATGTGGTCGTATCCTACCGAGAGCGTCGCAACATAGCGCAAAGCGGGAGAAAGCCGACGCAAGACGTCTTCGTTGATTTGTTCGGTGGCACTGGCCAGCAACACTTGTGAGCCTTTCGCGGCGCGTACGATCTGATCGGGCGAGAGAATGCTGTCGTCTTCGTTGATGTGCAAATCATAGCGTGCGCGCAAAGCCGCTTCCACACCCCCGGTATACCGGCGGCAAAGATATGCCCTGGGCTTCGCGGCGTTCACTGTCTCTTGCACTTTGGTCTCCTGTTTTTTAGTACTATCAATTCATATGACAAATTTGTCAAGAAATTTTTAAACTGCTAGTATTCGCCCTATACCCATGGGCATGGTCCTTGGGCAAGCGGCCAGGGGGCAACTCTGGTTTTCGGCCGGAGGCAGATCAAAAAGGCGACCGTTGAGAGATGGAAGAAAACAAGCCGGGCAGTGACAGAACGCTTTCCGATAGGCTCACAGACATGCTGGCTCGGGAGATACGCAGCGGCGCTTATCCCGTGAATTCGCGCTTGCCCACTGAAAAATTCATGACCGAGGAGTACGGTGTGAGCCGTACGGTGATCCGCGAGGTCATCTCACGCCTCAAGTCGGCGGGGCTGGTCGAGACCCGGCAGGGCAGCGGCACTGTTGTGCTGGATCCCGCATCCAGCGATGCGTTCCGTTTGGGCAGGCCGGATGAAGACCCGGCGCGGGGTGTTTTGCGCATTATCGAATTGCGACGAGGCCTGGAAGCGGAGATGGCGGCCCTGGCCGCGGAGCGGCGCAGCGTGCAGGACATGCGACGCATAAATCGGGCGCTTGCTGAAATAGACTATGCCGTCCAAATGGACGGCGACGGCGTGGAAGAAGACCTCGCCTTCCATCTTGCTATTGCCCAGGCGACGGGGAACCCGCATTACCCGGAACTGCTCGGCATGTTGACGCGAGCCTTGAAGGACGCCATACGGGTAACGCGCGGGAACGAAGCTCGTCAGGCACGGCTTGCCGAGGATGTGCGCAGCGAACACGAAGCCATACGCGCCGCAATCGAAAGCCAGGACATCGATGTCGCAAGGACTGCGGCCTTTCACCACATGCTGAATACCGCCGAGCGCATCAGGAATGTCGAGTCGGAGTACTGGCAGGGCGACAGTAGCGCGGCGGCGGGCAGGCTGGCCCGCACGCGGCTGGCCGCGGAGATCAGGAAAGGGAAGTAAGCGCGGCGAAGCAACTGCGGTACCGCCGGCCTGCCCGGTGCCGGGCGGGCTGGCTTATTACCGGCATGCTGCAATCACGTCAGTATCGCCAGCTTCTTTCTCGTAATGAGATCGAAGTCTATGCTCGCGCCCAGGCCTGGCCCGGTTGGCGCAAGCACCATGCCGTCGTCGTTCACGGCGATGTCTTCCGCCAGGCCGTACTTTTGCGCTTCGTCGGGCAAAAGGACTTCAAAGAATTCGGTGTTGCGTATGGCCATGGTGACATGAAGATTGGCCACATTGTTCAGCGAGTTGCCGCCGTGGTGAATTTCGAAATTCATGCCGAATGCTTCAGCAAGGTGAGCGGCCTTCAGTATCGTTGTTATACCGCCTTTTACGGCAACGTCGCCACGCAGGTAGTCGGTTGCTTTTGCCGTCAGCCACGCTACGTAGGTATCCAGCCCGGCAATGGGATACTCCGTTGCCATGATGGGTATGTAAAGCTGCTGCTTGAGCTTCTGGTAATTGTAGATATCCCATTCCGCCAAGGGGTCTTCGTACCAGTAGAAATTCATTTCTTGTATGGCCCGGCCGACCCGCAGCGCTTGCGGATAGTCGTAGCCCCAGGTCGAATCCAGCATCAGCCGGTAGTCGTCGCCCACCGCCTTGCGTACGGTTTCGCACAGCCGGATGTCTTCTTGCCAGTTCTGTGGAGGATGTATCTTGTACGCGGCCCAGTTTCTCGATTGGAATGACAGGGCTTGCTCGGCATAAGACTGAGGGTCGGGCAGCACCGCGGAACTGGCATAAGCGGGGATGCTATCCCGGAAGGAACCGATCAGGCGATGGATGGGCAGCCCGGCGACTTTCCCGGCAATATCCCAAAGTGCGATATCCACGGCGCCTATCGAGCGTATGCTTGCATTCCTTGCGCGCTGCCAGAGCGTCTTGTTCAAGGCTTCGCGGTCCAGGGGATTCTTGCCCAGCAATGCGGGCTTGAGGAACTGGGTGAGGCCGGGGCCGTCCATATCGGCCGGGTTGCGAGCCGAGCCCAGGAAAGCATGCCCCGCCACGCCTTCATCGGTGAGAATCTCCAGCAAGCCCAGTTTGCTTGCACCGCCGAAACTGCCGGTGTGTTTTCCATAGCTGGTGGCAGTGATGCCGTCCCAGGCAAAAATGGTCAAGCTGACGTCGGTGATCTTCATGAAACCCGTCTCCAAATAAAATTATTGTTATTGATTGATATTATGAATTGGTATGATAAATATAAGGGGTAAAGTTTAAAGATCAGCCTGGAGGAAGTCCAGCGTTTATTATTTTATGGATCGCCCGGACGCCCTACTAGCCGAACGCCGCCGCCCATCGCTGCTTGATGTCCGGCCTATGAATGGGCGGTATCGGCGGCGATGGCCGCGTCTTTGACCGCCCCTGAATCCAGGGCCGCCTGGATCTCCTCTTCGCTGTATCGCAGGCCGCGCATGATTTCTTGCGTATGCTGGCCCAGCAAGGGGGCGCTGCACGGTGGTTCCTCGTGTCCGGCCGCGCTGAATTTGATGAGCCGGGCGACGCCCTTGTAGGCGCCTACCTTGGGGTGATGCTGTTGCACGATGAAACCCTGGTCGGCGACCTGCTCGTCGTCGAACATGTCTTCGACCCATCGCACCGCCGAACACGGCACCGCCACGCCGAAAACCTCTTCCCATTCCATGGCGGTTTTCGCCTGCAGAGCCCGGCGGATGACGGGCACGATTTCGTCGACGTACTTGGCGCGCTTCTTGACGGTGTCGTATTTTTCGTTGGCCGCCAGTTCGGGCACGCCGGACAAGGTGCACAGCGCGGTCCAGAAGCGCGGGGTATTGGCCGACAAATAGAGATGGCCGCTTTTCGTGGGGTGTATGCCGGTGATGCCGCCGGAGCGCATGTCCCGTTCTATGTGCTTGGGCTCGTTCTCGGTCATGATCAGGCGGGCCGACTGCATGGCCAGGGCGCTGCCCAACAAGGACACGCCGACCTCCTGGCCACGTCCGCTGCGTTCGCGCTGGTAAAGCGCGGCCGTCACGCCTGTCGAGACCATGGACGCCGCGTAGTAGTCGACGGCGGAGCCGTAGACGATCTCGGGCTGGTCTTTGCTGCCCTGGGAGGCGCAGACGCCGGTATAAGCCTGCAGCACCTGGTCGTAGCCCGCCTTGTCGGCAAGAGGGCCGCTGGCGCCATAGCCCGTCATGGCGCAGTAGATCAGCCGGGGATTGATCCGGCTCAGTGTTTCATAGTCGATTTTCAGGCGGCGCGGCACGGCTGGCCGGAAGTTGTGCACCAGCACGTCGGCTTCTTGCACCAGCCTGGTCAGGACTTCGTAGCCGATTTCACTTTTCAGGTCCAGGCAAAGGCCGGTCTTGCCGCGGTTGACCCCCAGGAAAGCGCGGCTCTCGGCTTCCAGCGTCGAAGGGTATTTGCGCAAATTGTCGCCGTCGGGCGGCTCGATCTTGATGACTTCCGCGCCCAGGTCGGCCAATAGGCTGCAACCGTAGGGACCTGCGATGTAGGCGCTGAGATCCAAAACCTTGATGCCCGACAGGGGGGCCGAACTTGATGCTGACATAGACGGATACCATGATGTTTGACGCCAGGCCCATTGCTTGGGGCCTGGCGGACTTGCTGCTTGCTTCTTACTTCTGGACGGTTATGTTGCTCTTTTTGGCAACCTGCTTCCAGCGGGCCAGATCTTCCTTGATGATGTTTTGATATTCCTGCGGCGAGGCGGTGGCGTACTCGGCGCCTTCGCGAACGAAGAAGTCTTTCATTTCAGGCTCGGTCACGATCTCTTGTATGGCCTTGTTCAGCTTGCTGACGATGGGGTCGGGCGTGCCGGCCGGGGCCAGTATCCCCCACCACAGGCTGAATTCGTAGCCGGGAACCGTGTCGGCGACAGGCTTCAGGTCAGGCGCGATGGGGCTGGGCTTCAGGCTGGTGATGGCGATGGCCTTGGCCTTGCCGGTATTGATGGCGGGCAGCAGCGACGGCCCGCTGGCGATCAGCACGTCGACTTCGTTGCCCATCAGGGCGGCCGTGGCCGGGCCCATGCCGCGATACGGTATGTGCATCATCTTGATGCCCGCGGCCGAGCTGAACATTTCGGTGGCGAACTGATTGCTGCTGCCGGGGCCGGAGCTGGAGTAGTTGATCGAGTCCGGGCTCTTTTTCGCCATGGCGACCAGGTCGGCGATGGATTTGACGGGCAGGCTGTCCTTGACGGCGACGATGAAGGGGCCTTTGGCCATGAGCGCAACGGCCTTGAAATCCTTGGCGGCGTCGAAGGGCAGGTTTTCCTGTATGGCGGCGTTGGTGGTGAAGCTGGACGACACGGCCACCAGCGTATAGCCGTCGGGCTTGGACCGCGCGACCTGCGCGGCGCCGATGGAACCGCTGGCGCCGCCCTTGTTGACGATCACGACCGAGGTGTTCAGCTTGGTGCCGAGCTTGGCGCCCACCGCGCGCGCGAACGAGTCGTTCGATCCGCCTGGGGGGTAGGGCACGACCAAGGTGATGGGCTGGCCGTTGGGGTAGGATTCGGCGGCATTGCCGGCCGGGGCGAAGGCGGCGGCAAAGCCCGCCAGGAACAAGACTCCGGCCACTTTGGCGCGGCCCTTGAGCAAGGGGTGTGGTTTCAGCATTGTTTGTCTCCGTTAGAGTTGCTGGTAAGGGGGATGGACAGTTGTTCGGCGTGTTCGACGATGGATCGGGCCCGTGCGACAAAGGGGGCGTCCACCATTTTTCCGTCGACCAGGTATGCGCCGTTGACGTCGTTCTGGGACGAGGCGGCAAGCACTTTTTGCGCCCAGGCGATTTCCTGCTCGGTCGGGCTGAATACTTCGTTGGCGATGCCGACCTGGCTTGGGTGTATGCAGGTCTTGCCCAGGAACCCCAGGCGCTTGGCCTGCAAGGCTTCCTGGCGGTAGCCTTCGGCATTGGCCACGTCGGCATAGGCCGAGTCGTACACCACGCAGCCCGAACGGGCCGAGGCCATGCGTAGCGCGAACATGATGGAATGCACGTTTTGCGTGTCGTAGCGGGCGATGTTCAAGGGCTCGAACATATCGCCCAGACCCAGTTGCAGGCCCCAGACCCTGGGGTGCGCCGCCGCGATGTCGGCCGCGTTGTGAAGGGCGGTAGGGGTTTCGATGTTCGCCAGCACCTTGATATGGGCTTGGTCGCCCGCGCGGGCGTTGTAGGCGTTTTCGGCCGCGGCCAGCCGTTCTATAAAGGAAAGAACCTGCTCGGCCGTATCGATCTTGGGTATGTTGATGACGTCGACGTTGGCATGGCATGCCGCCTTCAGGTCGTCGTCGAAGTATTCCGTATCCAGTGGGTTGACGCGGACAATGACCGCTTTGCGCGCGGCCTGTTTTTTTTGCGCGAAACCGTCGCTGTTGAACAAGGCGCCAAGCGCCTGGCGGGCATGCTCCTTGCGTTCGTGCAGCACGGAGTCTTCCAGGTCGAAACTGATGGCATCCGCCCGGCTGTTCATGGCCTTTTCGAAGAGTTCGGGCCGCGAGGCCGGCACAAATAATTTACTTCGCATTATTGAGTCTCCTTGGGCAATTATTGTGCGGACTAAACGTTCTTGCCGGGTGTTTGCGGTCTACCTTTAAAAGATAGATACACTATCGTTATGAACACATCTTTCCTGAATACATTGATTGCCGTGCATCGCCATGGCTCCATGGCCGAAGCCGCGCGCCGGCTCAATATTACGCATGGCGCCGTGGCGCAGCAGATGAAAGCGCTAGAGGAGCGGATGGGCGTGACACTGATCACCCGTTCGGGAAAGACCGTGCACCTGACCAATGCCGCGCATCGCATACTGGATAAATCGCAGAAAATATTGGATGACATCGATTCCCTGACAGCCTTGGCCAACGCTCAGGAAATAAAGGGCGAGCTGCGGCTGGGCGCGGGCAACACTTCGCTCAACAGCACAATACCCAACATACTGGCGAACTTGATCAAGCGCTATCCCTCGCTTCAAGTATCCATACGGCCCGGCTTGTCCACCGAGTTCTACCCCAGCGTGGAAAAGAATGAGCTGGATGCGGCCATCGCCCTGGAGCCGCCGTTTGAAATCCCCAAGCGCCTGGGCTGGCGCCTGCTAAGCGAAGAGCACTTCTTTTTGCTGGCGCCCGCCAGGCATCAGGGCAGAAGCGTGCATGACCTGCTCAGGCAGGAGCCCTTCATTCGCTATGACAAGAGCAGCTGGGTCGGCCAGCAGATCGAGCTGTATTTGAAGAAGGCCGGCATCGTTCCCAAAGAGCGCTTCGAACTGGCTTCCACCGAGTCCATATCGCTGATGGTGAACAAAGGCCTTGGCGTGGCCATCGTGCCTCATGCCTGGAACTTGTGGCGGCAAGGCTTGAACGTGGTCAGCCTGCCGCTGCCGATGCCGTGCGAACCCCGGCGTTTCGGTTTGATCTGGGCGCGGTCCTCACCCCGCCTTCAATTGGTCGAGGTTTTCCTGCAAGCGGCCATCGAGGAATACAAGGCCTGAGGCACGCCTTGGGGTTCAGGCCAGATTCGCCTTGTCCAGACCGTATGCCTTGTCGGCCGAGCCCGGCTCCGTCCGGAAGGCGACGTTCACCCGATTCCATGCATTGATGGACATGACTTCAAAGGTCAGATCGGACAATTCCTTCTCGGAAAACTGAGCCCGCGCTTCGCTGTAGATTTCGTCGGAAACGCCCTGCGCCGACAACTGTGTCAGGGCCTCCGTCCAGGCCAGCGCGGCGCGTTCGCGAGCGGAAAAAAGGGCCGATTCACGCCAGATATTGATGTGATGGATGCGCAGCGGGCGATCGCCGTGGATGTAGGCTTCCTTTACGTGCATGTCCAGGCAGAAGGCGCAGCCGTTGATCTGCGAAGCGCGGATGGTGACCAGGTGGCGGGTGGTTTCCTCGATGGCCGACGATTTGAGCTGGGTGCTGAATTCAAGGAACTTCTTGAACAGTTCGGGCGATTGCTGCGAGTAATTGATGCGCTGTGTCATGATTTCTCCTGAAGGCGGGGAAAGGAGCTTTCCCGATGGCCGTCAAGCCCTTCAGTTTACGCTTGATGGAGCGCGGGATGAAAGCATGCAAATGCGCAGTGCGCCGAGACTATGCCGCCAGGCCTTGCTGACGCCGCCTGCCGGTTCGTTTGTCCAGCCAGACGGAAAGCAGCAGCAAGATCAAGCCGCCCAGGGCCAGCAGAGAGCCCACCCAGCCTGTCGAGGCCCAGCCGTAACCGTGTGCGATGGCCGCGCCGCCCAGCAGGGGGCCCAGGGCATTGGCGAAATTGAAGGCGGAATGGTTCAAGGCCGCGGCCAGGCCTTGCGCATTGCGGGCTATGTCCATCAAGCGGGTTTGCAATATTGTGCCCAGCGCGCCGCCGATGCCGATCAGGAAGACGGTGAAGGAAACCCCCCACAAGCTGGGCGCCGTGAAGCTGAAGAGGGCCGTGGTGGCGGCGCTCCAGACCAGGATGCCGCCTATGGTGGGCATGAGGGCGTGATCGGCCAGCTTGGGCACCACGATATTGCCCGCCGTCAGGCCCAGTCCGAATATGCCCAGCACGACGGGCACCGCCTCGGGGCTGGCCAGGGTCACCTGCATCAGGGTGTCGGCCAGGTAGGTGTATACGGCAAACAGGCCGCCAAAGCCGATGGCGCCCACCGACAGGGTCAGCCAGACCTGGCCCTGCTTGAGCGCGCCCAGCTCGCGCAGCGGGCTGGAGCCGGGCGCCGCCGGGACTTTGGGCGCCAGCAAGGCAAGCAGCAGCACCGTCAGCGCGCCGGTGAAGGCGACCAGGGCGAAGCCCCAGCGCCAGCCCACGGATTGACCCAGCCAGTTGGCCAGCGGGACGCCGACGATGGTGGCCACGGTCAGGCCCAGGAACATGCGCCCCACCGCCTGATTGCGCTTGTTCAGCGGCACCAGCGACACCGCCACCAATGCGCCGATGCCGAAATAAGCGCCATGCGGAAAGCCGCTAAGGAAACGCAGGACCAGCATCCATCCGTAGCTGGGCGCGAAGGCGCTCAGGCCGTTGAACAGGGCGAACATGGCCATCAGCCAGATCAGCATCGTCCGCCGCGGAACACGCGCGCCCAGCACGGTGATGACCGGCGCCCCGACGACGACGCCCAGCGCATAGGCGCTGATGACCTGCCCGGCGGTGGGCGCATCCACGCCCAGGTCCTTGGCGAAGTAGGGCAGCAGGCTCATGGTGGCGAACTCTGTCGTCCCGATGGCGAATGCCCCCACGGCCAGGGCGAAGAGCACCCAGCCGGGCGAGTGGGATTTGTTTGTGTTGCGGGAATCGGCCATCGTGAAGGAAGCTTGTGCTTGCCTAGGGTAAACCCTGATTATACTGATGGTGGGCGTAGCAGGCGGGTTTGGCGGCTTGTTGAATCAGAACCCGCAAAGCGCCATGAAATTGGCCCATTGCACCCGCATGCCGGGCGACAGATAGCCTGCGAAGGCCAGCGCCATGACGGCCAGCAAGGCCACGGTCGCGACGCGGCTCCATAGCCCCTTTCTAGGCAGGGGCGCCTGGGAAGAGTGCTGAGCATGAGCATCGTGCGTCGGCATGGTGCAAGCCCCCTTGGTGGTGATTGGAAGCACTTCAGGCGGGAACGGGGACGGCCCGTTCCTGTTCCTTGATGGGCAGGCAGAGCACGGCGGCGACAACCGCCAGGACGATGCCGGCCCACCAGACCATTGTATAGCTGCCCGTCGTTTGATACACGTAGCCGCCCATCCAGACGCCGATGAAGCTGCCGATCTGGTGTCCCAGGAAAACAATGCCCGATAGCGTGGCGGCATACCTCAGGCCGTAGATCTGCCCGATCAGGCCCTGCGTCAACGGGACGGTGCCGAGCCAGAAGATACCCATCCATGCGGCGAATATGTAGGCGACCGTGGGTGTAAGCGGCATGGCGATCAGGAACAGGATGCCGAAGGCGCGCAGGAAGTAGACGCCGGCCAGCAGCGTTTTCTTGCTCAGGCGCTCGCCCAGCTTGCCGGCATAGAAGCAGCCGAATACGTTGAACAGGCCGATGAAGGCGATGGCTATGGCGCCATGGGTGGCCGTGAGCCCGCCGTCGATCAGGTAGGCGGGCAGGTGCAAGGTGATGAATGCCGTATGGAAGCCGCAGACGGAGTAGCTCCAGAACAGGAAATGGAAGGAGCGGTCGGCCATGGCTTGCCGTATGGCGGTCCGCAGGCTGTGTTCGCCGCCGCGGGCGGCTTCCGGGCGCCCTTTCAGGAACACCGACAGCGGTGCGCCGACGGCAACGAACAACGACAGCATCCATAGCGCGCCCGTCCAGTCCATCTGGGAAATCAGCAGTTGCCCGGTCGGAACCACGGCAAACTGGCCCAGCGAGCCGCCCGCGCTGGCGATGCCCATGGCCGTGCTGCGGTAGGCAGCGGGAACGGCTCGGGCCACGACGGGCAGGATGACGGGGAAAGTGGTGCCGGCCTGGCCCAGGCCGACCAGCAGGCCGGCGGACAGGTATAGCGACCATTCATCGTTCGACAGGCGCATCCCCATCATGCCCAGCGCATACAGGGCGGCGCCCAGCACGATGGTGCGCGCCGAGCCGTATCGGTCGGCCAGCATGCCGGCAAAGATGCTGCCCACCCCCCAGACCAGATTCTGGATGGCGAAGGCCATGGAAAACACATCCCGGCCCCAGCCGTGGTCGGTTCCCATGGGCTGCATGAACAGGCCGAAGGTGGCCCGCACGCCCATGGCCAGAAGCACGATGAAGGCGCCGACATAGAGTGTGCGCAGATAGGACGTCGTAGCGGTGGGCATGCGTTTGAACCTGCGTTGGCATCGACACTATCGCTGCCGGATGGAAAACGCCAAATAGTAGCACTGGCGTGAATTTTCCGGCTATTCCATGTTCTCGTCGTAGCCTATGCGCTTGGACAGGCGGCCGCATATATCGGCCAGTATGTCCGTGATTTGCGCGATGTCGGGACGCGGCGTGCCGTCGATGCGGGCGATATGCGGCACGTTGATGGCGGCCACCACGCGCCCGCCAAGGCCGCGCACGGGAAAGGCGATGTTGGTCACGCCCTGGATCTGTATGCTGGGCATGCGGGAATATCCGTTATGACGGACCTCTTTCAGCAAGGTGAAGAGCTGGCCCGGGTCCATGATCTGCTCGCCTTCGACGCGGATATGGTTGCTAAGCATGCGGGTCCGTTCGACCTCGCCCTGGTAGGCCAGCAGCACGTGACCCGAAGAGGTGTCGGTCAGGCCCATGACCACGCCCACCTTCAAGCCGAAAGACCAGCGTTCCGGGCTGTCGACCTGTGCAATGGTCACGACCCGGCCGCCTTGATAAATGGCCAGATGGCACGATTGCCGTGCGCGTTCCGCCAGTTCATGCAGCAGGGGCAGCGCCGAGCTCACCAGGGTCTTGATGGGCTGCTGGCGGTTGGCCAACTGGAACATGGCCAGGGTCAGGGTGTAGCGGTCGTTCTGGTCGGCCTGTATATAGCCGCGTCGCTGCAGGGTAACGACCATGCGGAATATCTCATTGACGTTCCGGTCCAGGGCTTGCGCCAGTTCGTTCAGGGTATAGCCTTCGGCGCTGGCGCTGAGTGCCTCCAGGATATCCAGCCCTTTTTCCAGTGCCGGAGCGGCATAGCGGACGGCGCTTGTGCCGGCTTTGCCCTTGCTTGCTTTGTCTTTCTGGTCTGCTGTCGTCGTTGCCATGGCTTGCTGTCGTTAATGATTTTATATGCAAAATATAATTTTTATACTAGAAAATGTCTAGCGCTATTATTCGCTGGAAAGGGAGGAAGCCTTGATCTGTCTGCTTGGATTTCAGGGATATCCCTAGCCGCCCTCGCGCTTATATTTATTGACCGGCGCCAAAGTATTGGCATAGGATGAATCGGCTGCATATCAAAATAGTTTTTATCAATAAAAGAGACATACCCAAACCATTTTCTTGTTCGACTGAACTCCAAGGGCCGGTGAACAAGCGCGTGCAGGGGCATCCATGAACTACCAGTTCGATTTCGAAAGCGTGCTGTCGTATTGGCCGCTATTTCTCGAAGGGGCGGGAACGACCTTGCAGATGTCGTTCTGGGCGACGCTGGTCGGGTTCGTGCTGGGTGTCCTGTGCGCGGTGGCGCGCAGCAGCGGCCCCCTGTGGTTGCGCAAGCTGGTCGGCGGCTACGTGGAAGTCATCCGGAATACGCCGCTGCTGGTGCAAAGCTATTTCCTTATCTTCGGCATGTCCAGCGTCGGCGTGCGCCTGCCCATCATGGTGGGCGCCGTACTGGCCCTGGTTATCAATATCGGGGCCTATACCTGCGAAATCGTGCGCGCGGGCATCGAGTCCGTGCACAAGGGGCAGCTGGAAGCGGCCGAATGCCTGGGCCTGACGCCGACGCAGGTCTACCTGCACATCATCCTGCGGCCCGCCATTGAACGCGTCTACCCGGCATTGACCAGCCAGTACGTATTGCTGATGCTGGTCACCAGCATACTTTCCGCGGTCGGCGCCAACGAGCTTTTCGGGGTGTCCAATTCGGTCCAGGCCAACACCTTCCGCAACTTCGAGGTCTTCATCGTGTTGTGGGTGGTGTACCTGGTGCTGTCGGCGCTGGTCCGGGCCGTGTTCTGGCTGTTCGGCCAGTTCGTCTTCGTACGCCGGCGCAAGCTGGGTACGGCCTTGTAAGGCGGCCGCGCATGAACGCCCTGCAATTGGAATACCTGATCGAAGGCGCTTGGGGCACGCTGCTGCTGTCCTGCCTGACTTTTGTTTTTGCCGGCATGCTCGGCATGGTGGTCGCCTTGTCGCGGGTCTCGCCCTTGAAGCCGGTCAAGCATGCCGCTTCGGCCTACATCCAGCTGATCCAGGGTACGCCGCTGCTGGTGCTGATGGGCGTGTGTTTCTACGGCCCCAATCTGCTGGGCATGGCCAGCGTACCCGCCCTGTTCGCCGCCACGCTGGCACTGACCATACAGTCCAGCGCCTACTTTGGCGAAATATGGCGCGGCTGCATCGAGTCGGTGGGGCGCAGCCAGTGGGAAGCGGCGGAGTGCCTGGGGTTCAGCCGTTTGCAGCGCATGGTACTGGTCATTCTGCCGCAGGCCTTGCGCATTGCGACGCCTCCCACGGTGGGCTTCATGGTGCAGATTGTCAAGAACACGTCCATCGCCTCGCTGGTCATAGGCTATGCCGAGCTGTCCTACAACGCCAAGATTCTGAACAATTCCACCTTCGAGCCTTTTCTGTATTTCGGATGCGCGGCGGCGCTGTATTTCGTCATCTGCTATCCCATGTCGGCGTGGAGCAGGAAGCTGGAAAGAAAATTGAACACGGCTCGCGGCGCGGCGTAATGGGCGGGGGCAGTGGAAGGTGTGCGAGATGTTTTACGCAAGTGGCATACGGCCGGAGCGGGCATTGGGCCCTGCCGGCCAAATGAAACCAGGAGACGGAAAATGAGTGTGAAAACCATCGTGAAGACCGGAACCGGAGGCAAGGCGCCATGGCGCTTGTTCATGGCGGGAGCCCTGGCATGTGCGCTGGGGTGGGGAGTTGCGCCGGCGCAGGCCAATGACTTGGCCAAGATCAAGACGGACAAGGTGATACGGGTCGCCATCGACCTGGGCGCACCGCCTTTCGGCACCAAGGACGCAAGCCTCAAGCCCATCGGTTCGGACGTCGAGACCGCCGAGCTGCTGGCCCAGGACCTGGGCGTAAAGCTGGAGATCGTTCCCACAACCGGCGCCAACCGCGTGCCTTTCCTGTTGACCAATAAGGCTGATCTGGTCGTGGCCAGTTTCTCGATTACGCCCGAGCGCGAGAAGGTCGTGGCTTTTTCGGTGCCGTATGCCGCCATACAGGCGGTGGTGGGGGCGCCCAAGAGCATGAAAATCACCAAGCTTGAAGACCTGGTCGGCAAGACGGTGATCTCCACGCGCGGCACGACCAACGATCAGGCCATCACCAAGCAGGCACTGCCCGGAACCAACATCCTGCGTTTCGACGACGACGCCACGTCGATTACGGCCGTGTCCAGCGGTCAGGGCGATATCTTCGCCACGGCTCCTCCGCTGCTCAAGGCCATCAACAAGAAGACACCCGGCAAGGACATGGAATCGAAGATCGTGCTGTCTACCGCCATGCTGGGCATAGGCCTGAACAAACAAAGCACGGAGCTCAAGGGCTGGGTCGACAACTGGGTGCGCGCCAACCTGAAGAATGGCAAGCTCAACGGCATCTACGAGAAGTATCATGGTTCGCCGTTGCCCGATAATGTTTTGAGCTTGGGTAAATAATCATGAGTGGACGTTTGGAAGGCAAGACCGCCCTGGTGACGGCGGCGGGGCAGGGAATAGGGCGGGCCACCGCCGAGCTGTTCATCCGCGAAGGCGCGCGGGTCATCGCCACGGATATCGACACAGGCCTGCTGGCTGGCCTGCAAGGCTGCGAGGTCCGGCGCCTGGATGTCATGAAGGCGGAGCAGATCCGTGCCCTGGCCGACGAACTGGGAACCGTGGACGTGCTGTTCAATTGTGCCGGCTATGTGCATGACGGCTCCATACTGGACTGCGACGATAAGGCATGGCACCATTCCTTCGAACTGAATGTGGCTTCGATGTTCCATACGATGCAGGCCTTTCTGCCGGGCATGCTTGCCCAGCGGCGCGGCTCCATCGTCAACATGTCGTCGGCCGCGTCCAGCGTCAAGGGGGTGGCCAACCGTTTCGTTTACGGCGCCACCAAGGCGGCCGTCATCGGCATGACCAAATCGGTGGCCGCCGACTTCGTCGCCCAGGGAATACGCTGCAACGCCATCTGCCCCGGCACGGTCGAGTCCCCATCGCTGGGGGGGCGGATCGCCGCACAGGCGGACAAAGACGGCAAGACGCAAGAGCAGGTGCGTGCCGCCTTTGTGGCGCGCCAGCCCATGGGCCGTGTGGGCAAGGCGCAGGAAATCGCGGCGCTGGCCCTATACTTGGCTTCGGACGAGTCATCGTTTACGACAGGCACAGTAAACATCATCGACGGCGGTTGGTCCAACTGACACGCCACTAACCAAAGAGAGCATCAAATGAAATTATTACGTTACGGACCGATTGGACACGAGAAGCCGGCTTGCCTGGACAAGGACGGCAAGGTGCGTGATCTGTCGGGCGTACTGTCCGACATCACCGCTCAGACATTGCAGCCCGATCAACTGAAGTCGCTGGCCGGCGTCGACGTCGCTACGTTGCCGGTGGTACAGAACCCCGGCCGGCTGGGCGTGCCCTATGCGGGCTTGGGAAAGTTCATATGCGTGGGCCTGAACTACAGCGATCACGCCGCTGAAACAGGGGCCGACATCCCCAAAGAACCCATACTGTTCAACAAATGGTCGGCTCCCACCGGGCCCAACGATCCCGTCGTCATCCCTCGCGGTTCAGAGAAAACCGACTGGGAAGTCGAACTGGGCGTGGTCATAGGCCGCAAGGCGCGCTATGTGGGCAAAGACGAAGCCTTGGATTACGTTGCCGGCTATTGCGTGGTGAACGATGTGTCCGAGCGTGCCTACCAGATGGAGCGCGGCGGCACCTGGGACAAGGGCAAGGGCTGCGATACCTTCGGCCCCGTGGGCCCCTGGCTGGTAACCTCCGATGAAGTCGCCGACCCTCAGAACCTGGGCATGTGGCTGGACGTGAACGGCAAGCGCTTCCAGAACGGCAGCACCAAGACCATGATCTTCGACGTGGCCCATCTGGTGCATTACATCAGCCAGTTCGTCACCCTGTATCCGGGCGACCTGATTTCCACCGGCACGCCGCCGGGGGTGGGCCTGGGCCAGAAGCCGCCGCTGTACCTCAAGCCGGGCGATGTCATGCGCCTGGGTATCGAAGGCCTGGGCGAGCAAGAGCAAAAACTGTACGCCTGGGACGCCAGCTTGCTGGATTGATGGTGGTTGCGCCGCATCCGTGCGCGCCGGCGCCGGATGCGTGTTGCTTGGGCGGCTTTGCCGCCGCCCGGTACGAATGCCCAAGCCTGGCGCTTGGGCCGAGACAGCCCGCGGGAATCAGCCGCGGCCGATGAACGGCATATTGGTCGCCATGACGGTCATGAACTGCACGTTGGCGTCCAGCGGCAGGCTGGCCATATACAGCACGGCCTGCGCCACATTCTTTACATCCATCACGGGTTCGGGCCTGGTCGAGCCATCCGCCTGCAGTACGCCTTTGCTCATGGCTTCCGTCATCTCGCTGGCGGCATTGCCGATGTCGATCTGACCGCAGGCAATGTCGTACTGGCGACCGTCCAGCGACGTGGCCTTGGTCAGCCCGGTGATGGCGTGCTTGGTGGCCGTGTACGACACCGCTTGTGGGCGCGGCGCATGGGCCGAGATCGAGCCGTTGTTGATGATGCGTCCGCCGCGCGGTTGTTGTTCTTTCATCAGGCGGAAGGCGCCCTGGGTGCATAGAAAAGCGCCCGTCAGGTTGATGTCCACCGCCGCCTGCCATTGCTCGTATGTCATGTCTTCAAGCGACACGGGGCGCGCAAAGATGCCGGCATTGTTGAACAGCAGGTCCAGGCGGCCGAATTGTTCCTTGATCTGGGCGAACAGGCGGTCGACCTCTTCGGGTCGGCTGATGTCGGTCGGCGCCACCAGGGATCGCGCGCCGTGCGCGGCGCCTTCCTTGGCCGTGGCTTCAAGAGGTTCTTTGCGCCGACCCGCCAGCGCGACGGCATAGCCGTTCTGCATCAAGGCCAGGGCGATGCTTTTTCCTATGCCCGATCCCGCTCCGGTGACGAGCGCGAATTTTTCCGTAGTCATTCTGTTGGTCCTTTTTTGTTGCGGGCCTTGCCCGCCTTGGGCCGTATGTCGGCTTGGGTGGTGGAGGGGGTGCGCAGCGACGCTGTCTTGCGGCGCTTGGGCGATTCCGTCAGGCTGGCGGTAAGCCGCTTGAACGCCACGCCCATGTGGTCCTGCATGGCCTGCCGTGCGAGCTCCGGATCTTTGGCCCGCAAGGCCTTGAGTATTCGGCGATGCTCTGTAACGGCCTCTTCCCATACGCTGCCGGATTCAAAGTGCCCGTGCAGCTTGTCGAAGAGCGGCCCCATGCGAAATTCAAAAAGCTGTTTTACCACGCCTATGAGCACGCTGTTGCCGGTGGCTTCGGCAATGCGGATGTGGAACAGCTGGTCGGCTTCCAGCGGTATCAGGCCCGATTCGGATTCGGACTCCATCATGTCTAGGGCTTCTTCAACCGCATCGAAATGCGCCTTGCGGCCCACCTTGGCGGCCGTGGCGGCCACTTCGCCTTCCAGCAGAGCCCGCGCGCGTATGACCTCCAGCGGGCCTTCTTCCTGAGACAAGTCGTATCGGCTGGAGGGCTGGATGGGCGGGTCGCAGACGTAAATGCCCGAACCCATGTGAACTTCGATGTAGCCCAGCACTTCCAGGGCTATCAGTGCCTCGCGCAGGGACGGCCGGCTGACGCCCAATTGGACGGCCAGGTCGCGCTCGGCGGGCAGGCGCGAACCCGGCGGGAGCTCGCCCGCCACGATCAGCTTGCGTAGCTGCTCACTGATCTGGCGGTACAGGCGTTGAGGTTCGATGATCTGAATAGGCATGGGCTGAATGCTTCCTGGCGCGCATTATACGTTGCCCCTATGCGCCGGACTCCTAGTCTGACGCCTGGGGAAAATGCAAGCCATAGCGCTCGGCGGCTTGAGTCAGCATGGCGGGTATCGTGGGATGCAGGGCGATGCCTTGTCGCTGCTGTTCCGACCTTAACGCCATGCCCCGGTCGCCCGGCATGCGCACCGCACCGCCGCCCACCCGTGGCGGATTGTCGCGGCATGCCTGGCCGATATGGTCGGTCTGACGTGTAAAGGCGCCGCTGCCGCCGAAGGCTTCCGGGTCGTGCAGGCTGAGGTAGACGGTCGCGCCCCAGCCGTCGGGCGGGTCCGCGCGGCCGTGGCCCGCCAGCCCGCCTGTCAGGGCTTCTATCATCAAGGCCATTCCAAAGCCTTTATGGCCGGCCGTCACGCCGCCCAACGGCATGATGGTGCCGGGAGGGTTCGTTGAAAGCACGGCGGGGTCGCGGCTGGGTCGGCCTTGCGCGTCGAGCATGCATTCGTCCTTGAACTGCTCGCCCGCTTTTTGCAGGCGGCCGCACATGCCGTTGGTGACGATGGACGAGGAGATATCCACCAGAAAGGGGGTGCCCGAGGTGGGTATGCCCATGGCGATGGGGTTGGGCGTAAAGACGGCCTGGGTGCCGCCGAAAGGCGCAACGCTGGCCACGGCCGGATCGGAACTGGCAAGGGTGATCAGCAGGCCGCTTTCGGTTGCGCGCAGCAGATAGGCGGCCAGGCAGGCGATGTGGTGGCTGCGCCGTATGACGAGGGTGGCCGAACCGTACTCGCGGGCGCGAGGCGTCAGCAGGTCCATCCCTTGTCGCACCAGCCAGGGTCCGGGCAGTCGGCGCCCGTCCCACAGCACCGAGGCGCCGCGGTCGGACAGCGTTTCGGGCATGCCGGACACTGCCATGCTTTTGTTTTCGATTTCCTTGATGTAAGGAGCCAGCAGGGCCAGGCCGTGGGTGTCGTGACCCAGCAGGTCGCCTTCGACCAGGGTGTCGGCGACAGCCTCGGCGGGTGCGGCATCCATGCCGGCCGCTTGCAGCAGTTCTTGGGCGAAGCCGCGCAGCGCCTGGGCGGAATAACGTTGTTTGTCCATGTCAGTACGTAGCCCTTCCGCCGGAGATATCGAAGGTGGCGCCTGTGGAGAACGAGCAGTCTTCCGAGCACAGCCAGGCTACCAGAGCGGCGATCTCTTGTGTCTTGCCAAAGCGCTTCATGGGTATCTTGGACAGCATGTAGTCGATGTGTTCCTGAGTCATCTGGTCGAAGATGGCGGTGCGTACGGCGGCGGGCGTTACGCAGTTCACCGTTATCCCGGTTTCGGCCAGTTCCTTGCCCAGCGATTTGGTCAGGGCGATGACGGCGGCCTTGGACGCGCTGTAGGCCGAGGCGTTGGGGTTGCCTTCCTTGCCGGCCACCGAGGCGATGTTGACGATGCGTCCGTAGCCGTTCGCGCGCATTTGCGGCACGGCGGCGCGGCAGCACAGGAAGGGGCCGCGCAGGTTGACGCGCATGACCTTGTCCCATTCGTCGGGCGGGTAGTCCCAGACGGTGGTGTTGGGGCCGGTGATGCCGGCGCTGTTGACCAGGATGTCGATGCCGCCCGCGGCCTTGGCCGCGGTGGCGGCCGATTCGACGGAGGCCTCGTCGCCCACGTCGACCTGCTGGATGCGCGCATGTTGCGCACCCAGTTCGGCCTGCGCCTTGGCCAGTGCTTGCGGGTCGCGGTCCCACAGGGTGACGCTGGCGCCGCCTTCGATCAGGCGGGCGGCAATGGCAAGGCCTATGCCTGCCGCGCCGCCGGTAATGACGGCATGGCGGCCCGAGAAATCGTAGTTGTTGCGCACCGTCATTGCGTCCTCCTTGTCGCTTGCTGCTTGAATTGATGAGCGTGCTTATTCATTTGCATTTGCGTAGGCGCCTGGCGCCCGGTTCTTTCTTATGCGGCGCAAGATGGGCGGGGCCACCCATACCAGTATGGTAAGGACGCCCAGCGTTCCCGCGATGGGCCGGTCGAAGAAGGCTAGGATGTTGCCGTCCGACTTGATGACCGAGCTGATGTAGTTTTCTTCGAGCATATTGCCCAGGACCACGCCCAGGATGGTGGGCGCGATGGGGAAGCCGTTCTCTTCCATCAGGTAGGCCAGGACGCCGAAGAACAGCATGACGCCCACGTCGAAGATGCTGTTGTTGATGGCATAGGAGCCCACGATGCAGAACAGCAGGATGAGCGGCATCAGTATGTTGCGCGGCGTGCGCAATATGTGCTTGGATAGCTTGATGAGCGCATAGCCCAGGGGCACCATCAGCAGGTTGGCCAGGATGAAAACGATGAAGATGGAATACATGGAGACCGGGTTGTTGATGAAGATCATCGGCCCGGGGTTCAGGTCTTTCATGTACAGCACGCCGATCACGATGGCGGTGATGGAGTCGCCCGGTATGCCGAAAACCAGCGCGGGTATCCATGCGCCGGCCAGCGATGCGTTGTTGGCCGAACTGGCTTCGACGATGCCTTCGGGGTGGCCGGTGCCGAATTTTTCGGGCTCCTTGGAAAACTTCTTGCTGACGGCGTAAGACATATAGGCCGCGATATCGGCCCCCGCGCCGGGCAGGGCGCCCACGACGGTGCCCAGCACGCTGCCGCGCATGACCGACTTGGGGTATTTGGCAACCAGCTTCAAGGTGCCCGAGAAGACCTTGTCTATGCTGCCTGTGAAGGTGCCGCTGTCCTTGGCGACGTTGACCGCATAGCGCAGGACCTCGGATACGGCGAACATGCCGACCATGACGGGCACCAGCGAAAGGCCGCTGAGCATGGCGTCGCTGCCGAAGGTGAAGCGAGGGTAGCCGGTGGGGTTGCCCATGCCCACGCAGGTGATCATGAGCCCCAGGAACAGCGAGACAAAGCCCTTGAGCGGGTCGGCCGAGGCGATGAAGATGGCGCAGGTCAGGCCCAGCAGCACCAGCCAGAAGTACTCGTACGAGGAAAACTGCAGTGCCAGTTCAGCCAGAGCGGGCGCCGCCGCGATAAGCACCGTCGTGCCGAACAGGCCGCCTATGCAGGAGCAGATCAGCCCGCCGCCCAGGGCCAGTTCGGTCTTGCCCATTCTGGTCAGCCTGTAGGCTTCGTCGGTATAGGCCGCCGAGGCCGGAGTGCCGGGTATGCGCAGCAGGCAGCCGGGAACGTCGCCCGAGAAAATGGCCATGGCGGTGGCGGTGACCATGGAGGCGATGGCCGGCACCGGCGACATGAAGAAGGTGACCGGCACCAGCAGGGCCACCGCCATGGTGGCGCTCAGCCCGGGTATGGCGCCTACGAACAGGCCGTAGACGGATGAAAGGAATATGACGAACAGGACATGCAGTTCAAACACCTGTCCGAAGGCGGCGATGAGGTTTTCTAGCATGGGATGAGTTTCCTTCTACCAGGCGATGGACTCGAGTAAGCCCCAGGGCAACGGCACTTCCAGCAGCTTGTAGAAAAGGAAGTGAATGGCGACTGCGCCCGCGATGGCCACGGGTATCGCCGTCCGAAGGCGGACACGAAATACCAGATACAGGGCCAGCTGAAGAAGAAAAGCGGCCGGGATGAAGCCCAGGCTTTCCGAAAACAACACGTACAGAATCAGGGTGATCGGCACCAGCAGGAAGCCGGCCAGGACGCGCCCCTCGCGCAGTTCCGGCGGCATGCTCAGCATTGCCGTCCTGGCTGGAGCTTTCAGGTCGCGCCGTGCGAGAAGCACGGCGCAAACGACCAGACCCGCGCCGATCAGGGTTGGAAACATGCCCGGTCCGACATCCTGGCCGGGCATGAGCGGCAGGGTTTGCGCATACCAAATGATGGCTATCCCCGACAAGCCTATTAAAAAGCCTGCAAGCAAGTTGCTGATTTTCATGGCGCGTGGTCGCTGGTTGGTGGTGGATTACTTGGCCAGGCCCAGTGCGCCCAAGGTTTGGCCCATGGCGACGTCGCCGTCATCCATGAACTTGGTGAAGCCGGCGCCGTCGGCGTAGGCGATGCCGAAGCCGCGCTTGCCCATGAATTCCTTGAACTCCGCGCTTTCGTTGATTTTCTTCAGGGCCGCTTCCATCTTGGTCTGGACATCCTTGGGCAAGCCCTTGGGTCCGGCTATGCCGCGCCAGACACCCAACTGCCAGGTGCTGCCGGTGACGCTTTTCAGAGTGGGGACCTGGGGATAAAGCGACGATGGGCTATCCGACATGACGACCAGCGGCCGGGCCTTGCCGGCGTCGATCATGGCGCGTGCTTCGGGCAAGGCGGCGGGAACGATGGCGATGCCGCCGGCGGCCAGCTCAAGCATGGCCGGCGCCGCGCCGTTGGACGGCACGAAGGGGACGGCATTGATGTCGATGTTCAGGCTCTTGAGCATGCCGGCGAGCGCAATGTGCCAGATGCCGCCTTGGCCGGTGCCCGACGCCTTGAGCTTGCCGGGATTGGCCTTGATGGCCTTGATCAGGTCGCCCATGTTCTGGTAGGGCGAGTCCTTGCTGACGGTGATGGCGGCCGGGTCGACGTTCATGAGGCCCAGGGCGGTGTAGTCCTTGGGCGTGAGCTTGGTCAGCCCCTGGTGGTGCATCATGGAGATTTCCACGGTCAACATGCCGAAGGTATAGCCGTCGGGCTTGGCGCTGGCAATGGCCTGGTGGCCCACCACGCCGTTGCCGCCGGCGCGGTTGACGACGTTGACGGGGTTGCCCAGTTCTTTTTCGAGCAAAGTGCCCACGATGCGCGCCGTTGCGTCGGTTCCGCCGCCGGCGGCCCATGGCACGATCAGGGTAATGGGCCGCTCGGGCCAGGCGGCGCTGGCGACGCCCGAAGCAAGGATGGCCGCGGCGGCCACGGTGAATTTCAGTGTGGTTTTGATGCTCATTTAGTCGTCCTCCGGAATACTTTATTTTTAATCATGGAAATAGGGAACTGCGGATTGCGGCGTTGTACCGCGCGCTTATTGTTGTTGATCTCGGCTGGAAAATTTAACCGGACAAGGCGTAGGGTTTCATACCGAAAAAGAACTGTCAAGCAATTTTGGTATTACCACTTTACCTGTTTGGCTTTCTGTAATAGACTGCTTTCAAAAGGCCGAAAGCATGGCCGCCGGCAGCCCCTGGGCCGCCGATTCCATACCAGTCAGGAGACAACGTGGCGCAAGAAACCGTGGTGCCGGTCGATTCCATCGGCCGTTCAAATTCCGCGCACATCGCGATTCGGCTCAGCCCCAACGACGATGTCCTGATCGCGACCCGCGACATCAAGCCGGGCACGGCCATCCCGGGCGAACAACTGGTGTCGTCCGACGCCATTCCGGCGGGCCACAAGATTGCGGTGCATGACATTGCCAACGGCGCGCCCGTGCGCCGCTACAACCAGATCATCGGCTTCGCCACGCGCGACATCGCCGCCGGCCAGCACATCCACCTGCACAACATGGCCATGCACGATTTTCAGCGCGACTATGCTTTTTGCGCCGACGTCCGGCCGCCGGAAGCCCCGCCTGAACCGCTTACCTTCAACGGCATAGTCCGCAGCGACGGCAGCGTGGCCACGCGCAACTACATCGGCATCGTCAGCAGCGTGAACTGCTCGGCCACGGTCTGTCGCCAGATCGCCGACGCTTTCCGCGGCGATGCGCTGGCCGACTTTCCCAACGTCGACGGCGTGGTGTCCATCACCCACAAGACGGGCTGCGGCATGGCCTCGGCCGGCGAGGGCATCGATTTGCTGCGCCGCGTCGTGGCGGGCTATATCCGCCATCCGAATTTCGCCGCCGTGGTGTTCATCGGCCTGGGTTGCGAGTCCAATCAGATCTCATCCCTGCTGGGCGCCGAGAACCTGCACGAATCCGACCGCCTGCACACCATGACCATCCAGGACGTCGGCGGCACCCGCAAAACCATAGAGCACGGCGTGCAGCTCGTGCGCAGCCTGCTGCCCAAGGCCAACCAGGTGTCGCGCCAACCCCTGCCCATCAGCCACATCACCGTGGGCCTGCAGTGCGGCGGGTCCGACGGCTATTCGGGCATCAGCGCCAATCCCGCGCTGGGCGCCGCCATGGACCTGCTGGTTCGGCACGGCGGCACCGCCATACTCAGCGAGACGCCGGAAATCTACGGCGCCGAGCACTTGCTGACACGGCGGGCCATTACGCGCGAAGTCGGCGAAAAACTGGTCCAGCGCATCCATTGGTGGGAAGACTACACCGCGCGGCTGGGCGGCGAAATGAACAACAACCCCTCGCCGGGCAACAAGGCGGGCGGCCTGACGACCATACTTGAAAAGTCTCTGGGCGCCGTCGCCAAGGCGGGGTCCAGCAATCTGTCCGACGTTGTCGAATATGCCCAGCCGGTGCAAAGCCATGGGCTGGTATTCATGGACACGCCGGGGTACGACCCGGTATCGGCAACCGGCCAGGTGGCCGGCGGCGCCAACGTCATCTGCTTTACCACCGGCCGTGGCTCGGTATACGGCTGCAAGCCGTCGCCATCGATCAAGCTGGCCACCAATTCGCTCATGTATCAGCACATGAGCGAAGACATGGACATCAACTGCGGTGAAATCCTCGACGGCGGAAAAACCGTCCAGCAAGTCGGCGAGCAAATTTTCCGGCGCATCATCGAGGTCGCCTCGGGCAGCCGCAGCAAAAGCGAAGAACACGGGTTCGGCGAAGATGAATTCGCGCCTTGGGTGCTAGGCCCGACGATGTAGCGCCGGCTGGCAGTGACAGCAGTTTGTTCAGCAATAAGAGGGGTATGGCCTTGAGCAATAAAGAACGTCCAACGCGCCGCAGCCAGGCATGGTTCGGCCGCCAGGATCGCGACGGTTTCATTTACCGTTCCTGGATGAAGAATCGCGGTATTCCTCACGATCAGTTCGATGGCCGGCCGGTCATCGGCATCTGCAACACCTTCTCGGAACTGACTCCCTGCAACTCGCATTTCCGCACGCTGGCCGAGCAGGTCAAGATAGGCGTCTGGGAGGCCGGCGGCTTTCCGCTGGAATTCCCCGTCATGTCGCTGGGCGAAACCTTGTTGCGGCCCACCGCCATGCTGTTCCGCAACTTGGCCAGCATGGACGTCGAAGAATCCATACGGGGCAATCCGCTGGACGGCGTCGTGCTGCTCATGGGTTGCGACAAGACCACGCCGTCCCTGCTGATGGGCGCCGCGTCCTGCGACATTCCCACCATAGGCGTGTCGGGCGGGCCCATGCTCAGCGGCAAGTATCGCGGCGGCGAACTCGGTTCGGGCACCGACGTCTGGAAGATGTCCGAAGATGTGCGCGCCGGCAACATGACCCAGGAAGAATTCTTCGAGGCCGAAAGCTGCATGCACCGTTCGCACGGACACTGCATGACCATGGGCACGGCCTCGACCATGGCCAGCATGGTCGAGTCGCTGGGCATGAGCCTGCCGGGCAATGCGGCTATTCCGGCTGTCGACGCCCGCCGCAATGTCCTGGCGCGCGAGTCGGGTCGCCGCATCGTCCAGATGGTCAAGGAAGACTTGATCATGTCGCAGATCCTGACGCGGGCGGCCTTTGAAAATGCTATACGCGTCAATGCCGCCATAGGCGGGTCCACCAATGCGGTCATCCATCTTTTGGCCGTCGCAGGCCGCATCGGTGTCGACCTGACCCTGGAAGACTGGGACAGGCTGGGCCACGGCCTGCCCTGTCTGGTCGACCTGCAGCCCTCGGGCAAGCACCTGATGGAAGACTTCTATTACGCCGGCGGCCTGCCCGCCGTCATACGCGAACTCGAATCCGTCATCGACCGCAGCGCGATCACGGCCAACGGCAAGACCCTTTGGGATAACTGCAAGAACGCGCCCAACTGGAATCGCGACGTCATCCGCGCCTTCGACAACCCCTTCAAGGCCGATGCGGGCATCGCCATCCTGCGCGGCAACCTGTGTCCGGACGGCGCGGTGATCAAGCCTTCGGCGGCCACGCCGGCCCTGCTCAAGCATACGGGCCGCGCGGTGGTCTTCGAGAACAGCGATCACATGCACAAGCGCATGGACGACGAAAACCTGGATGTCGACGAAAACTGCATCCTGGTCCTCAAGAACTGCGGTCCCAAGGGTTATCCTGGCATGGCCGAGGCCGGCAATATGCCTTTGCCGCCCAAGATCCTGCGCAAGGGCATCACCGACATGGTGCGGATTTCCGACGCCCGCATGAGCGGCACGGCCTACGGTTCGGTGGTCCTGCACGTGGCGCCCGAAGCCGCCGCCGGCGGGCCTTTGGCCCTGGTCCAGGACGGCGACATGATAGAGCTCGACGTCGCGGCCCGCAGCCTGAATCTAAAGGTATCCGACGCCGAACTCGAGCGCCGGCGCGCCGCATGGAGTCCGCCGCCCGCCCCGATGCATCGCGGCTGGGTCAAGTTGTATGTCGAGCACGTGCAGCAGGCGAACAAGGGCGCCGACCTGGATTTCCTGGTCGGCAAGAGCGGCGCCGGCATTCCCAAGGACAGCCACTAGGGCGAAGGAAACACGCATGAAGGTACTGATTACCGATTACGATTTTCCCGACCTCGAACTCGAAAAATCGCTCTACGCCGAGGCGGGCGTCGAACTGGTCGTGGCGCAGTGCCGCAGCGAGGCCGACGTCATCGACGCTTCGGCAGGCTGCCAGGGCCTTCTGGTCCAATACGCGCCCGTCAATAAAAAGGTGTTTGCGGCCAGACCGGAGATCCGCATCGCCAGCCGCTACGGCGCCGGCTTCGATACCATCGACGTGGCCGACGCCCGCGAATACGGTGTCTGGGTCGGCAATTCGCCCGATTACGGCGTGGGCGAAGTCGCCACCCATGCCCTGGCCCTGATGCTGTCCTTGCTGCGGCACACCGCCTTCTACGATAGGGACGTCAAAAGCGGGACCTGGCATTTCACCTCTTCGGGGGTGATGCGCCGCGTGTCCGACATGACGCTGGGCATATTGGGCCTGGGCCGCATCGGCAAGCGCATGGCGCATATCGGCGGCCCCAGCTTCAAGCGCGTCATTGCCTGCGACCCTCACATCATCGACGGCGACTTCCCCGCCTACGTCGAACGGGTTTCCCTGCAAGAACTCTTTTCCAATAGCGACGCCCTGACCTTGCACGTGCCGCTGACGGCCGAAACACGCGGCATCGTCAATGACGATCTGCTGGGCCTGATGAAGCCGGGTAGCGTGTTGGTCAATACGTCGCGGGGGCCGGTGGTCGACACCGACGCCTTGCTGCGCGCACTCGACAGTGGCGTGCTGGATTCCGCCGGGCTGGACGTGCTGCCTGTGGAGCCGCCCGACACGAATTCGCGCATCGTCCAGCATCCCAGGGTCTTGCTCTCGCCCCATGCGGCCTTCTATTCCCAGACGGCCGAGCGCGAGCTCAGGCGCAAGGCAGCACAAAACCTAATTGACTGGGCGCGCCAAGGCAGGCCTACTTATGTTGTTGTAGAAGGAAGGAATAATAATTCGCAGTTAGCGTAAACCTACAAAGGAACGACGCATGGCATCAGTGCAGATACGAGCAATACAGAAGTATTTCGGCGGCACGCAGGTCATACGGGGCGTAGACATCGACATCGAGGACGGCCAGTTCGCCGTGCTGGTCGGCCCCTCCGGTTGCGGAAAATCCACCTTGCTGCGCATGCTGGCGGGGCTCGAGCAAATCACCGAAGGCGAAATCCTCATCGATGGCCGCGTCGTGAACGATGTGCCGCCCAAAGAGCGCGACATCGCCATGGTGTTCCAGAACTACGCCCTGTATCCGCACATGACCGTCTTCGACAACATGGCGTTCTCGCTCATGTTGGCCAAGGTCGACAAGGCCACGGTGCGCCAGCGCGTCGACCACGCATCCGAAATCCTGGGCCTGGGCGAGTTGCTGCAGCGCTACCCCCGCCAGCTTTCGGGCGGGCAGCGCCAGCGTGTAGCCATGGGCCGGGCCATTGTGCGCGACCCGCAGGTCTTCCTGTTCGACGAACCGTTATCCAATCTGGACGCCAAGCTGCGTGTGCAGATGCGGGCCGAAATCAAGGCGCTGCACCAGCGTTTGCGCACCACCTCGGTCTATGTCACGCACGACCAGATCGAAGCCATGACCATGGCCGACCAGATTCTCGTCATGCGCGACGGCATCGTCGAGCAGCGGGGCAGGCCGCTGGATCTCTACGACCACCCCGACAACCTCTTCGTTGCGGGCTTCATCGGCTCACCCGCCATGAATTTCATTCCCGGCGTGCTGCGCCGCGACCCCACCGGGGCGCAAATCGAATTCCCCGATGGCTCGCGGTTGCCCGCGCCGCGCCGCAACGGCTCGGTGGGCGGCGAAGACGGCCAGAAAGTCATCTACGGCGTCCGGCCCGAGCACCTGTCCATCGATACCACCGGCCAAGGCATGAAAACCGAAGTCGGCGTGGTGGAGCCCACCGGCGCCAATACCGAAGTCTATTCCCGGTTCGGCAATACGGATTTGATATCCATCTTTCGCGAACGACATGATTTTTCCGCGGGCGACAGCCTGCGGCTCATGCCCGATCACGAACGCACCCACCTGTTCGACGCCGAAACCGGCAAGGCTCTCATCAGCCACTAAGGCAGGTACCCGAAGTGTAGGCCGCTTTTTACGGAACCCAGTTCCATCAACCAAGGAGTGGAGACATGACAAAACTTACAAGACGAGATTTCCTGGTATCAACGGCATCGGTCGCGGCAGCGTCGGCCATGGGCGGTACCGCCCATGCGGCAGGCGATGCCGGGCTGAATTACCAGCCAGAGAAAGGCGCCAAGCTGCGCGTGCTGCGCTGGAAGCGCTTCGTGCAGGGCGACGAAGACCTCTGGACGGCCAATACCAAGAAGTTCACTGAGAAAACCGGGGTCGAGGTCCGCGTCGACAACGAGGGCTGGGAAGACGTGCGCCCCAAGGCGGCGGTGGCCGCCAGCGTGGGTAGCGGGCCCGACATCGTCATCGGCTGGTTCGACGACCCGCATCAGTATCCCGACAAGCTGGTCGACCTGACCGACCTGGCCAATTACCTGGACAAGAAATACGGCGGCTGGTACGACGTCTGCAAGCGCTACGGCATGCGCGGCGACCGCTGGATCGCCATCACGCTGGGCGTGGTGGGCAATGCACTGTGCTATCGCGACAGCCACATCAAGGCGGCCGGCTTCGATAGCGTCCCCAAGGACACGGCCGGCTTCCTGAAGCTGTGCCAGGCCTTGAAAGCCAAGGGCACGCCTCCCGGCTTCGCCTTGGGCAAGGCGGTGGGCGACGGCAACAACTGGGCACACTGGCTGTTGTGGTCGCACGGCGGCATGATGGTCGACACCAAGGGCAATGTGGTGATCAATTCGCCCGAGACCTGGGCGGCGCTGGAATACGCCAAGGAGCTCTACAAGACCTTCGTACCGGGCACCTTGTCCTGGCAGGACCCGTCCAACAACAAGGCCTTCCTCGACGGGCAGGTCAGCCTCACCGCCAACGGCATCTCGGTGTACTACGCCGCCAAGAATTCCCAGGATCCCAAGATGAAGGCCATGGCGAGCGACATCTATCACGCTCATTTGCCAATCGGCCCCATCGGCAAGCCCACGGAACTGATGCAGATCACCCAGATGATGCTGTTCAAGCATTCCAAGTATCCCAATGCGGCCAAGGCCTACATGCAGTTCATGATGGAGGCCGACCAGTACAACCCCTGGATGGAAGCCGCCATCGGCTACGTCAGCCAGCCGCTGAAAGCCTACGAGGCCAACCCGATCTGGACGGTCGATCCCAAGCATACGGTCTACCGCGAGGCGGCCGCGCTCATGCTGGACAACGGCCATGCCGGGCCTTTGGGCACGGCCTCGGCGGCCGTGATGGCCGACTACGTGGTGCTGGACATGATCGCCAACGCCGCCAGCGGGGCCAAGACGCCCAAGGAAGCGGCGGAGCAGGCGGCGGAACGGGCCAAGCGCTACTACAAGACCTGAGGACACCAGCGCGCCTTGCCCGGTTCGCCGGGCGATTCGGCCAGCCCGCCCGCCTGGGCGGCGCCCAACGGGCGGGCTGTGCCTCAATCCGGAAAAAAACATGCTTTCACGCACACTGAACAACCGCAATGTCCTGGGGCTGCTTTTCATGCTGCCCCTGGTGGTCATCCTGGTGGTCTTCCTGACTTATCCCTTGGGCCTGGGCGTCTGGCTGGGCTTCACCGACGCCAAGATAGGCCGCGCCGGCGAATGGATAGGCCTGGGCAACTATGCCTACCTGATCGGTGATTCGGTCAGCCAGCTGGCACTGTTCAATACCATTTTCTATACCGTGGTGGCCAGTGTGCTGAAGTTCGCGCTTGGGCTATGGCTGGCCCTGCTGCTGAACAAAAACCTGCCGTTCAAGGCATTCTTTCGATCCATCGTGCTCCTGCCCTGGATCGTGCCCACCGCGCTTTCGGCCCTGGCTTTCTGGTGGATCTACGATGCGCAGTTTTCCATCATCAGCTGGACGCTGGTCAAGCTGGGCCTGATCGATACCTATATCGACTTCCTGGGCGATCCCTGGATGGCCCGCTATTCCACCATCTTCGCCAACGTGTGGCGCGGCATTCCCTTCGTGGCCATTACCCTGCTGGCCGGCTTGCAGACGATTTCGCCCGCCCTGTACGAGGCCGCGTCGATCGACGGCGTGACGCCCTGGCAGCAATTCCGCTACGTGACCCTGCCCTTGCTCACCCCCATCATTGCGGTGGTCATGACCTTCTCGGTGCTGTTCACGTTCACAGACTTCCAGCTCATTTACGTGCTGACGCGGGGCGGCCCCCTGAACGCCACCCACCTGATGACAACCTTGTCCTTCCAGCGCGCCATACCGGGCGGGTCCCTGGGCGAGGGCGCGGCGCTGGCCATCATGATGATCCCCTTCCTGCTGGCGGCCATCATGTTTTCCTATTTCGGGCTGCAACGCCGGGCCTGGCAACGCGGGGACGACCAATGAAAAAAGACAAATCGCAGGAACTCGAACAGCAGGGCATGGACTACCTGCAATCCTTGCCGCGCCGCTGGGTAACCATCTACATTCCCTTGGGCATTTTCATCTTCGTCCTGCTCTTCCCCTTCTACTGGATGGGCATGACGGCGTTCAAGCCCAACGAGGAAATGCTCAGCAGCGCCAACCCCTTCTGGGTCATTGCGCCCACGCTGGAACACTTCAAGCACTTATTGTTCAAGACGCCTTTCCCCAGCTGGCTCTGGAATACCGTCATCGTATCGACGGCCGCCACCATCATCTCGCTGGCGGCCAGCGTGTTCGCGGCCTATGCCATCGAGCGCCTGCGTTTCCAGGGCTCCAAGCAGGTCGGCCTGGGCATATTCTTCGCCTATCTGATCCCGCCATCCATATTGTTCATCCCCCTGGCCGCCATTGTGTTCCAGCTGGGGCTGTTCGATACACGCATGGCGCTCATCCTGACTTATCCGACCTTCCTGATACCGTTCTGCACCTGGCTGCTCATGGGCTATTTCCGCTCCATACCCTACGAGCTCGAAGAGTGCGCGCTGATCGACGGGGCCACCCGCTGGGAAATTCTCGTCAAGATCATCCTGCCCCTGGCCGTGCCGGGGCTGATCTCGGCCGGCATCTTCGCCTTCACACTGTCCTGGAACGAATTCATCTATGCCCTGACCTTTATTTCCTCGTCCGAAATCAAGACCGTGCCGGTGGGCATCGTGACCGAGCTGGTCGAAGGCGATGTCTATCATTGGGGCGCGCTGATGGCGGGGGCGCTGCTGGGCTCGCTGCCGGTGGCCATCGTCTACTCCTTCTTCGTGGAGTACTACGTTTCGGGCATGACCGGCGCCGTCAAGGAATAGCGGAATAGCGCGGGGCGCTCTCGCCTCGCCTCAAGGCAGTATCTTTCTTGCCAGCCAGGCCAGGGTGATCAAGGCTACGGCGGCCAGGGCGCTGAAGATTAGCACCGCGGGGGCCAGCCCCCAGTGGTCGGCCAGCCGGCCCACGGCGATCACCGGGACGGCGGCGCCGATATAGGCGATGGAAAAATAGGTGGCCATGTTGGCGCTGCGTCGGCTTTCGTCGGCGCTCTGTCCCGCGATCAGGGTGCTTGCCATGAAACACAAGCCCTGGCCGACGCCGGCCAGCACCATGGCGGCCAGAAAGCCCCAAACGCTATCCATCCAGATGCCCAGGCACAGGGCGATCAGGAAGCCGGCCAGCGTCAGCAAGCCCACGACCAGCCCCTTTCTTGCCGCGATATTGCGCTGGGACAACTGCGTGGCCGCCGAGGCGATGGAAAGAATCAGAAAAGCGACGCCGGGCACGGCCGGGCCCTTCCAGGGCAGCAGGTCGTACAAGAAGGACGGCACCAGGGATGCCAGCAGGCTGCCTGCGGAAAATTGCGTAAAGGCCGCAGCGCCGGCCAGCAGGAAGGGGGTGCGTCTTGCCTTGGCGGGCAGCGCCAGCTTGGGTGTGATGGACAGGCGTGGGCGCACGCTCGTTTGTCGCGCAAAGGTATGGCGCGAGCGCCGGGCGAGCCACAGATTGCCCATCGCCAGGACGGCGACGACGAAATACGACAGGCGCAAGGGCGCGACCCCGGTTTGCGCCAGCAGTCCACTTAGCAGAGGCCCCAGCCCCACGCCCACGGCGATTGCGGCCGATGTCGTCACCGAGGCGATGCGCAAGTCCCTGCGGGGATGCGTATCCACAAGAGCCAGGGCGCCGGCTGTTGTCAATAAGCCATTGGCCAAGCCTATGATTGCCCGCGCAAAAAGTAAGGCGTTGATACTCGATGCTACGCCCGAGAGCAGCAATCCGAGCGTCATCAGCACCAAAGCGGTGCAAACCACGGTGTAGCGACCTAGCGAGTCCGACAGGCGGCCCAGGCACAGCAGGGCTGTCAGCACGCCCACCATGTACAGCGAATAGATATAGGTCAATTCGCTGGGCTGCAGTTGCCAATTCGCCTGGTACAGGGGGTAAAGCGGCGAGGGCAGGGAACTGGTCGCAAAGCCCATGGTCAGGGCGAAAGCGACGGCCATGAAGCCGCCCCAGCGATGCAGGATGGGAGCTAGCCTCGCGGTGATGGCGCGCATTTGAATTATTTGCTTAAGATCGTTGTGGCAAGCGTTAATTTGATACGGGCGCTTACAGGGCGGCCATGGGGCCGATGCTATAAAAAAAAGTCAGAGCAGGCGCTGGAGCAGCGCTGGATATGCCGAGCGGCAAGCGTATGCATGCGGTGCGGCGGCGACTCCGGAGCCTGGAACGACAAGGAATATCCATGACCCGTAATTTAACAGCAATGGCAGGCGTAATGATGTGCATAGGGTTGGCTGCTTGCTCGACTCCGAAAGATGCGCGAGAGCTTTCCCAGAAAACCGTGGAATACGGCTGCGGCCCCGGCTCGGATCAGGCGCTCAGTGTGCAATATACCTTCCAGGGCGAAGAGGCCCTGGCGGCCAAGGTTGTTTACCAGAATCAGGCCGTGGACCTGACCCGTGCCACCACCAGCAACGCGGACATGGTGGGCAATACCTTCCGGGGCAATGGCTACACCTGGACGACCGACAAGTTCACCCGTGAGAACGCGGGCGAGGCCAGCGGCAGGATGCTGACCCGGGATTCGCAGCAGGCGCTAGGCGCCAACGCGTCGGTCGGCAATGTGCTGGTCAAGGACTGCAAGGTGAAGTCCGCCTCGTCCTGATCGGTTGTTCCCAGCCGCTACGCCGCTCGCAGTGCGATGCGGCGTAGCGGCGGCACGCCGCAATCCACGCTTACAGGATAAACTTCCACATCCTCTAAGCGTGGACGGCTGTCATCAATGCGCATACTCCTTGTGGAAGACGAAAGCGAGCTGGCCCACTGGCTGACGCGCAGCCTGGCGAGGCACGGCGGCTTTGTCGCCGATTGGGCCGACGACGCCGAGCTGGCCGAGCGCCGGCTTGCCCTGGAAGAGTTCGACGCCATCATCCTGGACCTGGGGTTGCCCGGCATGGATGGACATACCTTTCTTGCCCGCTTGCGGGCCCGCGACGACCGCACTCCGGTGCTGGTCCTGACGGCGCGCGATTCCCTGGCCGAACGCATAGACACCTTGCACGAAGGGGCGGACGACTTCCTGCGCAAGCCCTTTGTCATTGAAGAACTGGAAGCCAGGCTGGTGGCCCTGATACGCCGCAGCCGCGGCCGGGAGCATCCCCGGCTGGCCTTGGGGGACCTCAGCCTGGATACCGCCGCGCAACGCTTCACCGTGGCGGGCCAGCCCCTGGCGCTGTCGCCGCGCGAATTCGCCGTGCTGAAGGTGTTGATACAGCGCAGCGGCGAACCCATATCGAAGCAGCAGATACTGGATCGCATCGCTCCCGACGACCGCGAGGTCAATCTGGAAGCGGTCGAGGTGCTGGTGCACCGTCTGCGCAAGAAGCTCGTCAACACCGGGACGCAGATCGAAACCTTGCGCGGCATGGGCTACAGCCTGGAAGTCGCGGCTCATGCGTAAGTTCAAGTCGCTCGCGGGTCGCGAGCCGGGGCTTAAATCCATACTGCTGTGGTGGCTGGTGCCCGCACTGGTGGTTTTCATGATGACGGCGCTGTGGCTGTCCAATCACATGCTGCGCTCCCAGATCAACCTGGCTTACGACCGCTCGCTGGCCGGCGCCTTGCGGTCCATCGATCATCAGATTTCCACGCAAAGCGGCGGGCTGTCCATCGAGCTGCCTTACCTGATGCTGGAGTTCTTCGAGCTGACGGCCAATGAAAACGTGTACTACCGGGTCATGACCGAGGACGGCCTGGCCGATATCGGCAATCAGCAACTGCCCTTGCCAGAGCGCCCGCTTGTCTCGGGGGTGCCGCAATACTACAACGCCGATTACCTGGGCGAGAACGTGCGCATCGCCGCCCTGGCCAGGGCCATGGACCCGCCGCTGTACAACAATCGCGGGGGACGGGTCATCGTGCTGGTCGGCGAGGACGTCGATACTCGCGAAGCCTTCATCCAGTCCATGCTGCTGCGTTCCATAGGCCGCGACCTGGTGGCGGTGGTGCTGGTGGTCCTGATCCTGGTGTTCGGCGTGCTCTTCGCGGTGCGCCCGCTGTCGCGCCTGCGGCAAGAGGTCGAAGCGCGCCACCATGACGACCTGCGCCCGATCGAGGCACGAGACATTCCCGCCGAAGTCCAGCCTCTGGTTACCGCCGTGAACCTGCATATGGAGCGCTATGCACAGCAGGCGCGCCGGCAAAGGCAGTTCCTGGATGATGCCTCGCATCAATTGCGCACGCCCTTGACGGTGTTGCGCGCGCAATTGGGCTATGCCTTGCGCGAGTCCGACCCGCAGGAAATCCGGTCGGCGCTGCTGGCCATGGGCGAAGGCCTGGACAGGGCGGTGCGCACGGCCAACCAGATGCTTTCCCTGGCACGGGCGCGGGACGACATTTCGCTTGGAATGGGCGAAGAGCCGGAGCGCGTCGACCTGCCGCAATTGCTGCGCGGCATACTTAAGGATGTCTACCCCATTGCGCGCGCCAAGCACCTGGACCTGGGCCTGGAAGGCGGAGACGCGGCCGTCCAGGCCTGGGGCCTGGAATGGCAGATACGGGAAGCCGTCGTCAACCTGGTCGACAACGCCTTGCGCTATACGCCCGCCGGCGGCGTCATCACGGTCAAGGTGGGCTGGAATGAAGAAGGCGAGGCCGTCGTAGCCGTCGAAGACAACGGCGTCGGCATGTCGCAGTCCGATATCGAACGCGCGGGCCTGCGTTTCCGCCGGGGCAAGGCCGGCAAGAACACTTCCGGGGCAGGTCTGGGCCTGGCGATCGTGCAGGCCATCATGCAGCGCCATCATGGGCGATTTCACCTGGAGTCCCTGCCCAAGGGCTGCCGTGCAACATTGGTGTTTTCCCTTAACTTCCCCCTTGCCGAAGCCGCCAAAAGCCTTAATCCCGGAATTGAAAGCCTTTAGAAAGGAAAGCTTTCGTACGCTTGCTCCTGATTTGCCATAGGCGGGCCGCAGGCCTTGCTCATATTTTCTAATCGGGAGACTGGGATGAACAAACTTGGGATAGCTAAGCGGCTTGCGGGCCTGCTGGTGGGTGTGGGAGCTTTGGCCGCGGTATCGGGCACGGCGGCGGCCGACGAGCCGCGCCGTCCGGAATGCATTGCGCCGGCACAGCCCGGCGGCGGCTTCGACCTGACCTGCCGCCTGGCGCAGGAAGGCCTGAAGGCCGCGGGCCAATTGAAGTCGCCCATGCGCATCATCTACATGCCGGGCGGCATCGGGGCCGTCGCCTACAACCATGTGGTGGCCCAGAAGCCCAGCGACGGCGACAGCATCATCGCTTTTTCCGGAGGCTCGCTGCTCAATCTGGCGCAGGGCAAGTTCGGCAAATACAGCGTCAACGACGTGCGCTGGCTGGCCGCGGTGGGATCGGACTTCGGCGTGGCCGTGGTGCGCAACGACTCCCCTTATAAAAGCCTGAACGACCTGATGGCGGCCTTCAAGGCCGACCCCAGCAAGATCGTGCTGGGCGCCGGCGGCACCGTGGGCAGCCAGGACTGGATGAAAGCGGCCCTGACGGCGAAGGCGGCGGGAGTCGATTACAAGAAGATGCGCTTCGTGGCCTTCGAAGGCGGCGGCGAGTCCCTCACGGCTTTGCGCGGCGGGCATATCCAGGCCTATATGGGCGATGCGGCGGAAGCCTTCACCATGCTGGAAGGCGGCGCGCCCATACGCGTGCTGGCGGTGTTCAGCAGCGAGCGCCTGCCGGGCAAGCTGTCCAATGTCCCCACGGCCAGGGAGCAGGGATTCGACATCGACTGGCCCATCATCCGCGGCTTCTACGTCGGCCCCAAGGTGTCCGATGCGGAATACAACTGGTGGGTGCAGGCGTTCAAGAACATGCAGGCCAGCCCCGAGTTCGCCGACCTGCAGAAGAAGCAGGGCCTCTTCCCCTTCAACAAGAGCGGCGCCGATCTCGATGCCTACGTGAAAGAGCGCGTCAAGTCGTATGCCGAGCTGGCCAATTCCTTCGGCCTGATCAAGAAGTAAAAGCATGAGCGATCAAAAACTGGGCATTGCCGCCCTGATCTTCGCGGCGTTGATGGCTTGGTTCGGCTGGGACATACAGGCTCCATTTTCCTACGAGCCTGTAGGCCCCCGCGCGTTTCCCCTGCTGCTGTCGGCCATCATCGCCCTGTGCGGCGCATGGCTGCTCTTCAAGGGGCGCGCGAAAGCCGAGCCTAATCCCCCCGGCGCAAACGGCCGCATCGCCATGATGGTGCTGTATTGCTTTCTGTATGCCCTTGCCTTTCAGGATCTGGGCTTCATCCTGACGACCACGGCCATGACCATACTGGTGGGCCGCCTGTTCGGCGGCGCCTGGATCAAGGTGACGGTGGGCGGCCTGGTCATGAGCACGCTGTTTTTCCTGCTGTTCGACCGCGCGCTGGATGTCGTCCTGCCCCTGGGCATTCTGGAGAATCTGTTATGAGCGACATTCTGGCTCATTTGGGCATCGGCTTCGGCGTTGCTTTTTCATGGACCAATCTGCTGGTGGCGGCGCTTGGGTCTTTCTTCGGCACGCTGGTCGGCGTGCTGCCGGGACTGGGGCCCATCAACGGCGTGGCCATGCTGATTCCCATCGCCTTCGCCATGAACCTGCCGCCCGAGACTGCGCTGATCCTGCTGGCGGCCGTATACGTGGGCGCCGAGTACGGCGGGCGCATCACGTCCATTTTGATCAACGTGCCGGGCGAAGCCAGCGCCATCATGACCACGCTGGACGGCTATCCCCTGGCGCGCCAGGGCCTGGCCAATGTGGCGCTGTCGCTGTCGGCATGGTCGGCCTTCTTCGGGTCCCTGGTTTCCGTCTTCGGCATCATCCTGCTGGCCCCGCTGCTGGCCAAGTGGGCGCTGGCTTTCGGCCCGGCCGAATACTTCGTGCTGATGGTCTTCGCCTTCTGCTGCCTGACCAGCCTGCTGGGCGACCAACCCGTCAAGGGCGTGCTGTCGGCGATGATAGGGCTGGCCATTGCAACCGTGGGCGTCGACGCCAACTCGGGGGTGTACCGCTATACCTTTGATTCGGTGCACCTGTTCGACGGCATCCAGTTCGTGGTGGTCGTGATTGCGCTGTTTGCGGTGTCCGAGCTGCTGGAGATGCTGGAAAAAGTCATGGCCGGCCACAAGGTGGAGGTGCAATCCAGCGGGCGCAAGCTGTTCAACCTGAAGGAGATGGCCTACACCTGGTGGAGCGTCGTACGCAGCGCCTTCCTGGGTTTCGGCGTGGGTGTGCTGCCCGGCGCCGGCGCCAGCGTGGCGGCGGCGGTGGCCTATTCCAACGAGAAGCGCATATGCGAAGAGAAGGATCCCGATGCCAAATTCGGCCAGGGCGACATGCGCGGGCTGGTGGCGCCCGAGGCGGCGGCCACCGCGTCGGCCATCGGCTCCTTCGTGCCCATGCTGACGCTGGGCGTGCCGGGCTCGGGCACGACGGCGGTCATGATGGGGGCGCTGACCTTGTACAACATCACACCCGGGCCGGTGCTGTTCGACGCCAAGCCTGAATTGGTCTGGGGCCTGATCGCTTCCTTGTTCATCGCCAACGTGATGCTGTTCATCATGAACGTGCCCATGGTGCGCGTGTTCTCCAAGGTGCTCTCGGTGCCCGGCTGGCTGATGGTGCCGGGCATTTTGGCCGTCAGCTACATAGGCGTCTATGCCATCAACTCGGGCAGTTTCGACCTGCTGATGGTGGCGGGCCTGGGCGGACTGGGCTACCTGCTGCGCAAGGGCGGCCTGCCCATGGCGCCGCTGGTGCTGGGCGTGGTGCTGGGAGACATGATGGAGCAGAACCTGCGGCGTGCCTTGTCCATTACCAACGGCGAGTTGCATGTGCTGTTCGACAGCGGGGTTTCCAAGGGCTTGTGGATCGTGTCGATAATGGTTGTTGCGGCTCCGCCCATCCTGCGCGCCTTGAAGCGGCGCAAGCAGCGGGTTGCCGCATAGCGTCCGACCTTCATGTTTAGGGCCAGAAAGGGCTGCCGGAGATCTTCGGCAGCCCTTTCTTCATAGCCAGTCGGCGCTGCCGCTGCCCAGGGCGCTGGCGGGAAAATCCCAGCGCATCGCGGCGCCTTCCACCGTGCATGGCGGCCTGAGCCGCTGCGCCGGCCCCCATTGTGTGCGTTCGAGGGTCGGTTCGAGGTCGGCGACGGTTTCGGCCGCCAGGTCCGTCCTTGTGCCGGCCCGGCCGGCCATCAGCAGTTCGGCGGTTCGGGCCAGGGACAGGCGCGTGCGCGATCCTCGGCCCGTCCGCAGGCGCGCTGCCAGGCCGTCCAGCACGGCCGCCGCCATCAGATAACCCGTGGCCTGGTCCAGCGCCTGCACCGGCAGCGGGGTGGGCCGCTCCTTGCCGAAATGCCGCATGCCGGCCTCGGCGATGCCGCAACTCATCTGCACCAGGCTGTCAAAGCCGCGCCGTTCGTGCCAGGGTCCCGTCCAGCCATAGGCATCCAGGCACACGTCCACCAGGCCCGGGCGTATGCGCTGGCGCGCGGCGGCGCCCAGGCCCAGGCGTTCCAGGGCATCGGCCCGATAGCCGTGCACCAGCACGTCGGCGCCCGCCAGCAGCGATTCAAGCCGTTCCAGGTGGCCGGGTATGCGCAGGTCCAGTTGCGCGCAGCGCTTGCCCAGCGTCACTTCGGGCACCATGCCCGGCTCCGTCCAGAAGGGCGGGTCTATGCGCAGGACTTGCGCGCCGTAGCCGGCGAGAAAACGGGTGGATACCGGGCCGGCCAGCACCCGGGTCAGGTCCAGCACCCGGATGCCGGCCAAGGGGCGCTGTGGCCGGGCCGGCGTATCGATGGCCGGGCCGGCTTCGCCTTCGGCAAAATGAAACAGCGGCTCGGCATGCAGCGCCCGGCCTTGCGGATGCGCTTCCCACTCCGCCCGCGTACGCATGGCGGCCGCGCAGCCGCCGGCGGCCACGATGGCCTCTTCGAGCTCCAGGGCGCTCCAGCC
>JBARWC010000123.1:0-7481 GCA_049646585.1 Burkholderiaceae bacterium
GCCCATGATCCTGTCGAAGCTGAAATCGACGGTAGCATCACCCTCGTCCAGGGCATACCCTCCGGCGACAAAATGGACTGGATCGTGGAAAAAGCCGTTGAACTGGGCGCCGTCCGCATCGTTCCTATCGCCGCCCGCCGCAGCGTATTGCAGCTTAGCGGCGACCGCCTGCGCAAGCGGCTGGAGCACTGGCGCCGCATCGCCCAGGCCGCCAGCGAACAAAGCGGCCGCAACCGCATTATGGAAGTCGCCGAGCCTCGCAGCCTGGACCAGTATCTGGCCGAAGGCATGACTGACGCCGCAACCACCCTGTTCTGCCAGCCCGGCAGCCCACGCGGCCTGGCTCAGGCCCTGGAAGCGCGGCCAATGGAACTGAACCTGCTGGTAGGGCCCGAAGGCGGATGGTCGGATGAAGAACAGGACATGGTGGCACGCCGTGAATTGACCGGCGTCAGCTTCGGCAAGCGCGTCCTGCGCACCGAAACCGCGGGGCTGGCCCTGATTGCGGCGGTCTGCGCCCTGCGCGGCTGGGAATAGGTCAGGCGCGGCCCTTGCCGACGCTCAAAACCCCAAAACCTGAAAGCCTCCCGCTCGGGAAGCCCGCAGATCATATCGCCCTGTATCGGGGGTTCGAATCCTCCCGTCGACGACGAACCCTTCTATCGGGCTACTCTTCGCGGCCGCCCGAATAAGGGGTGGGCTCCACGCCCGGCTCTGGATCAGGGTGCTTGCCCGCATGCACCACGGCAAAAGCAAAGCGCCTGTCGTTGTTGGACGCAAACTCGGCCACATCGGCGCACACCGCAAGAATGGCGTCCGAATCGTCGGCCAGGGCCGGGTCGCCTGAATGCAGCTTATGGAACCACAGCAGCAGCCCGCCCTTGCTGTCCAGCACCGTATCGCACAGGCAATCGTACAAGGCATCCAGGTTGCCGCCGAAATACTCGGGAAAGTCCACGGCCTTCACCACGGCCCGCAAAACAGCGGACCGGCTGCGCGCACGATCGCAATCGACCACGAAGGCGTTGATGCCCGCGACGCGGGCGGCCTCGAACGCCTCGTCCTGAGAGACGACCGAGGCGTCGATCAAACCACCTTTCTGCAATTTCTTTTGCAAGGACTGTGCTTGGCTCATGGGGGCGTCTCCTTGAAAAACGCTTTCACTTCTTCAGCGCGGCTCATGCTATCGGCACGTCCCAAACGGATGAGCTCTCGGGTATAGCTGGCCTCGAACAACAAATACGAAATCAGTGCGCCGCCGTTGCCCATCTTGGGCCCGGAAGCCGACGATACACCAAGGACGCGGAAAAGGGTACGAGCCGCGCGAGGCATCTCGTTCAGATGCCTCAGCGCCATCTCGTCCAATGACCGGCTGGGCGTCACGACAAAAGTGCTTACCGGGCGCAGCGACTGGCTTTTTAATACATTTACCGGCAGTTGCGCAAGCAACTCATTGATGCGTTGCATACGTTCCACATCCATCGACAAGCTATCCAGAAAAATATTGGACAAGGCGTGGCCGCCGATCTGCGCGAGTGTTGGATAACTGGGCTTGGTCTCCTGTTGTTCAGGGTGCGTGTCGTCCTTGTAGCCGGTACCGATCACAAGGATTTTCTTTGCACCCAAATGTATGGCCGGACTCATGGGAGCCATTTGCCGCATCGAACCATCGCCGCACCACAGCTCCTTTCCCCCGATCAGCATGGATTGTGCCGGAAAGATGAAGGGCAAGGAACTGGAAGCCAGCAAATGGTCCACCCCTATCTTGCAGGGCACGGCCTGCCGCAGCGACCGCTGCCAGGGTTTGATCAGCCCATTGGATTGGTAAAAGGTGATGTGTTCACCCGTGGTGTAAGCGGTGGCCGTAATGGCCAGCGCATGCAGGGCGCCTTGCGACAGATTGCGCTCCAGCTGCTTGAAATCCAGCGTTGCGGCCAGCAGTTCGCCCAGCGGCTGGTTGTCCAGCAGGGACCGGGGCTGCCGGCGACGCAGGCCCGGCATCAGCCAGCCGACGGCCAGCATGGCCAACCAACGCAAGCCCGTGCGCAACAGGCGGGCCGCGTCGGCGTGATACACCGCGCCCGTTTCCAAATTACTCCACAGCTCTTCCAGCCTGTCCGTGGACGTATGCGGATCCTGGGCATGGCAGGCCAGGGCGCAGGCATTGATGGCGCCCGCCGATGTGCCGCATATGATATCGAAGGGGTTCGCAAAACCGGGCGTACGCCCGGGATCGAGCACATCGAGAATGCCGGCAAGGACGCCGACCTGGTAGGCCGCCCGCGCCCCGCCCCCCGTCAGGATCAGACCGACGGGATCCTTGCCGGCGCCGGGCCGCTCAGGTGCCGCGCTGTGTGCTGGCATCGAGCACGGTGAGCGCCGTCATATTGACGATGCGGCGCACAGTGGAACTGGACGTCAGGATGTGGACCGGGGCATTGACGCCCAGCAAGAACGGGCCCACCGCCACATTGCCCCCGGCCGCTGTCTTGAGCAGGTTGTAGGCGATGTTGCCGGCATCCACATTGGGGCAGATAAGCAGATTGGCTTCGCCGTGCAGGGTGGTGGAAGGCAGGATGCGTCGGCGCAGGGATTCATCCAGCGCGCAGTCGCCGTGCATCTCGCCGTCGATCTCCAGATGCGGATCGCGCTCACGGATGATGGCCAGGGCCTCCTGCATCTTCGAACCCGAGGCCGAGCTGTCCGTGCCGAAATTGGACCGCGACAGCAAAGCCACCTTGGGTTCTATGTTCAGCCTGCGCATTTCCGCCGCGGCCGCCAGGGTGATGTCGGCCACCTGCTCGGCAGTTGGATTGTCGTTGATGTGGGTATCGGCCAGGGCCACCGTGCGCTCGTCCAGCAGCAGCATGTTCATGGCCGCATACGTCTGGGTGCCCGGCTTCTTGCCGATGACCTGGTCCACGAAGCGCAGGTGATCGTGGTAACCGCTGACCGTGCCGCATATCATGCCGTCGGCATCGCCCAGACGCAGCATCATCGCGCCTATCAAGGTCAGCCGGCGGCGCATCTCGACGCGCGCCATTTCCTTGCTGATGCCGCGGCGGCACATGATTTCCCAGTACGTGGTCCAGTACTGATGAAAGCGCTCGTCGTAATCGGGGTTGGTGACCTCGACGTCCTCGCCCAGCCGGATGCGCAAGCCGAACTTCTTGATGCGGTCGGCCAGCACCGAGGGGCGCCCGACCAGGATGGGGCGGGCGAGCTTTTCGTCGACGACGATCTGCACCGCCCGCAGCACGCGTTCTTCTTCGCCTTCGGTGAAGACGATGCGGGTCTTGCCGCCGTCGCGCACCAGTTGCCGGGCCGCCGAGAACAGGGGCTTCATGAAGGAACCCGAGCGATAGACGAACTGCTGGAGCTGTTCGGCATAGCTTTCGATGGAAGCCAGCGGACGCGTGGCCACGCCGTCCTCCATGGCCGCCTTGGCCACGGCCGTCGCGATGCGCACGATCAGGCGCGGATCAAAGGGCTTGGGAATGAAGTAATCGCGTCCGAAGGACACGCCATAGGTGCCATAGGCGGCGGCCACGACATCGTTCTGCTCTTCCTGGGCCAGCTTGCAGATGGCCAGCGCGGCGGCTTTCTCCATGCCGCGCGTGATCGTGGTAGCCCCCACGTCCAGCGCACCGCGAAAGATATAAGGAAAGCACAGTACGTTGTTGACCTGGTTGGGGTAGTCGGAGCGGCCGGTGGCCATGACCACGTCGTCGCGCACGGCATGCGCGTCCTCGGGCAGGATCTCCGGATTGGGGTTGGCCAGCGCCAGGATAAGCGGACGATCCGCCATCCGCGCGACCATCTCGGGCTTGAGAACGCCGCCAGCCGACAGGCCCAGGAACACGTCGGCGCCGTCGATGATCTCGCCCAGCGTACGTGCGGGGGTCTCCTGCGCAAAACGCTGCTTGTCAGCGTCCATGAGCACGGTACGGCCCTTGTAGACCACGCCCTCGATGTCGGACACCCAGATATTCTTCAAAGGCAGCCCCATGTCGACCATGAGGTCCAGGCAGCCCAGAGCCGCCGCGCCCGCCCCCGACACCACCACCTTGACCTTGGCGATGTCCTTGCCGACCACTTGCAGGCCGTTCAGGAAGGCGGATGAAACGCAGATGGCGGTGCCGTGCTGATCATCGTGGAAAACGGGTATGTTCATGCGCTCGCGCAGCTTGCGCTCGACCGTGAAACACTCAGGCGCCTTGATGTCTTCCAGGTTGATCCCGCCGAAGGTGGGCTCCAGCCCCGCGATGATCTCCACCAGCTTGTCCGGATCGGTTTCGTTGATTTCGATGTCGAACACGTCGATGCCGGCGAACTTCTTGAACAGCACCGCCTTGCCTTCCATGACGGGCTTGGAGGCCAGCGGGCCGATATTGCCCAGCCCCAGCACCGCCGTGCCGTTGGTGATCACACCCACCAGGTTGCCGCGCCCCGTGTAGCGGAAGGCGTTGCCTTCATTGCTGACGATTTCCTCGCAGGCCGCCGCCACGCCAGGCGAATACGCCAGGGCCAGGTCGCGTTGATTCGACAACTGCTTGGTCGGTGTGACCGATATTTTCCCGGGGCGGCCGTGCTCGTGGTATTCCAGTGCGGCTTTGCGTAGCGTTTCTTCCATGGTGAGCTCGAATGTGTAAGGTGAAACAGACGCTCATTCTAGTCCCATGCCGCCGTTTAAGACATGGAATCCGCGCCGCTTCCTATATGTCCTGGCCGGGATAGGGAAAAAGATCGGAGGGATCGAAAAGCGCCTTGACCCTGGCATCCAGGTCGCCGGCCTCCACCAGCAGATCGCAGGCCGCCGCCCGGCCGGAGGTGTAGCGGTCGGCATAGGCCGGCTCGGAGCCGGGCTGGGCCAGGCTCTCGTCGATGACCACCCACTCCAGCCAGCCCAGATCGCCTCCATGGCCCAAGAGCAGATGCGCCAGATTGACGGTTTCCCCCGACGCGGGAATCAGCGCGTCCAGGCGGTAGCGCGCCGGCCACAGGCGATGCTGGGCGCAGGCCCTTGCATCGGCGTCGGCGCCCAGTTGAAACAGCGACGGGACCAACTGCTGCAGCCTGGCCCCTTCCAGCGGCTTCTTGTTGTCCGCGCCAAAAGGCCCAAGGCTGACGCTGGCGCCGTCGGCCAGCAGGACGGAGGCATGCACCACCCCGGACCTCGCTGTCTGGCCCGCCGGCCAATCGCACAGGCTGCGGTCGGCCAGCCACGCCGCCACCGTGATATGACAGGGCAAATCGGCGAACTGCGTCAGGCCCGCCGCCTCCAGTTCGCCCAGCAGGCAGCCAGGCTGTACGAACCATTTGCTGCTGCCCGGCTCCAGCCGCTGGCAATTGCCAAGATCGCGCCCCGGCTCAACCCACAATACCGGCCGCTCGTCCAGGCGGGCGGAATGCGGCACCCCGTCCAGGGCCAGCATGACCTGGTACTCGGCGCAAAGGGCCCGGGCCTTGTGCACATCGGACGCCTGCTTGGGCACCAGCCGGGCGCGGCCCGGGCCGTCGCCCTTGTCGAATTCGAAGAAGGTGCCGGAAACCGTGTTGCGCAGGCGCTGGCAAAATGCCTCCCAGGGGGTCTGGGAGCTACGTCGCCCGGTCAGGAAAGCGCGGCGGGACGAAGACTGCATGTCTGGATATCCTTTATACCTGGTGCGAATAAAAGGCCGCGGCAAGGCCTAGCCATTACAATTCTATTTTTTTGCCCGAGAGCTTCGCCTTATGCCCCGTCTTGCCAAGCGTACCGAACAAGTGATGCCATTCTACGCTGTGGAGCTGTTCAAACAGGCCAATGCCCTGAACGCGCAGGGTCGCGACATCATCAGCCTGGGAATAGGCGAGCCCGACTTCACGGCTCCCGTCCAGGTCGTCGAAACCCTGAATCGCGCCGCCCAGGCGGGACTGAGCGGCTATACGCCCCCGGCCGGCATCGGCACATTGCGTGACGCGATCGCCCGCTACTACGCCCAACAGTTCGGCGCAACCGTCGACCCGGCCCGTGTAATTGTCACGTCGGGCGCCTCCGGCGCCCTGCTGCTGGCCGGCATGGCGCTGATCAATCCCGGCGATGAAATACTCATGCCGGACCCATCCTACCCCGCCAACCAGAATTTCATCACCGGATCGGGCGGCATACCGCGCCTGATCCCCTGCTCGGCCGAACAGCGCTTTCAGCTCGGGGCCGACGACATCCGCAAGCATTGGGGTCCGGCCACGCGCGGCGTGCTGATCGCCTCGCCCAGCAATCCCACCGGCACGACCATTGCCCGCGAGGACCTGAAAGCGCTGATCGCCGAAGTCAGGCAGCGCGGCGGCTTCATCATCATGGATGAAATCTACCTGGGCCTCTACTACGACGGCGTGCCGCAAAGCGCGCTGACGCTGGACGACGACATCGTCATCATCAACAGCTTCTCCAAGTATTTCCATATGACGGGCTGGCGGCTGGGCTGGCTGATCGTACCGGAGGACATGATCGCCGCGGTCGAGAAACTGGCGGCCAGCCTGGCTATCTGCGCGCCGGCCCTGGCCCAGCACGCGGCCTTGACCTGCTTCGAGCCCGAGGTCATGCGCATCTATGAAAACCGGCGCCTGTCCTTCAAGGAAAGGCGCGACTACCTTCTGCCCGAATTCGAACGCCTGGGGCTGCGCGTTCCGGTCGCTCCCGACGGCGCCTTCTATATCTATGCCGACATCAGCGCCCACAGCCGCGACAGCAGCGATTTTTCGCACAGGCTGCTGCACGAGGCAGGCGTGGCGGCCGTGCCCGGCCTGGACTTCGGGCCGGCGCATGCGGCGCACAGCATGCGTTTCTCTTACGCCACCGGGCTGGACCGCCTTAAAGAAGCCATAAGCCGGATGGAGCGCTTCCTGGCCTGATAGCCAGGCCACCGTCCAGCCGGCAAGGCGCTAACGCCGCAGGGGAATGCCGGAAGCCAGGGCGATGCGCCGCCATTCCGCGATGACCCTGGCGCCGTAGCCGCCATCGCTGGGGCCGGTGGCACCCACATAGCAGGCCAGGCCGCCCTCCACCGAGCCGCGCCGCTTTATGCAGTCGTGCAGTATCTGGACGCCGACCCGCATGTTCGCAATGGGGTTCAGTGCGGCCATGGCTCCGTCGCTGAAGGCCTCGAACTTGTCCTTATGGACGCTAGTCATCACCTGCATCAGGCCCTGGGCGCCCACATGGCTTTCCGCGTAGGGGTTGTAGCGGGACTCGATGGCGATGACCGCCAGGATCAGTTGCGGATCCAGCGCCTTTTCCTTGCCCACGACAAAAGCCGTGTTGATCAGGGCGCCGGCCACGCTGTGGGCAATCTTGTACTTGCGGGCGATGTAGCTGCGCAGAGCCTGGGCCTGGCTGCCGGTCAGGCCCGCCGCATGCCGGCCGGCCTGGGAGGCCTTGAGCGCATGGCTGAAGCTGGCCGGCCCCGCGGCGCCCGGCGGCGTGGACGCCGAAGCATCGGAGC
>JBARWC010000124.1:0-13715 GCA_049646585.1 Burkholderiaceae bacterium
GCCGCGCTGAGCTTGTCCAGCTTGCTGGCCAGCGCGTTGTGGTTCTTCAGGCGCGCCCAGTCCGCCGCGTCCTGCTTTTGCAGATTACGCATGGTTGCGTCAGCGCCCGAATCGAGCAAGAAGCGCACGACCGGCTCGCTGCCGCCATAGGCGGCCATCATCAGCGCCGTCGTGCCATCCGGGCCCGGCGCATTGACCGTGGCCTTGTTGGCGACCAGCATTTTCACCATGTCCAGATGCCCCTTGGATGCGGCGTACTGCAAAGGCGTCCAGCCCAGGCGATTGACTTGAGCACCGCGCCGTATCAGGTCCTGGGCGCGCTTGGTTTCCCCCACCACGGCCAGATACATCAGCGGCGTTTCCTGATTGGCATTGACGATATTGAGATCGGTTTTCCGGTAGGCTGCCAGAACATCGAAGACCTTCCAGGCGCCGTCTCTTACCGCCTGCATGATGGCGGGCTGCCCCTTGGGGCTGAGTTCATTGGGGTTGGCTCCGCGCGCCAGCAAAGTCTTGATATCGCCGGCACGATCATTAGCGATATCCACCCACCAGTCCGAAGGGTTGGCGGCATGGCCGGCTACGCTTAGCAGCATGCCGGCCAACAGGGCGGCTAGGCGCGCCCCCAGAAAGGTTTGGCGCTTTACGGCGATTTGGCCGTGATGAAAACTAAGATACGACACGCTGTGCTCCTGAAATCGCGGGAAGGACAAGCCACGCCTGTCCCGCCTTGCCGCCTCCGGGCCTCATTTGTTCGCTTATGCGATGACCAGACGGCTAGGCTTTTTTGAATCTACATCAAAGAAATTAGATGATGTAAGTTACTTTAGATATATTGCTTTAAATAAAATAATTTAAATAAATTACTTTAACTATTTTAGTTTAAATTATCGTTTTATCTTATTGAATAATTTGAAGAAATTATCAGTAGAATGCTTGCCAATTTCAGCCACAGGTAGGCCGCGCAGGTCGGCGATTTTCTCGGCCACATGCATCACCTTGGACGGGTCGTTGATTTTCCCGCGATGAGGGACCGGCGCCAGGTAAGGCGAATCGGTTTCAATCAATAGCCTGTCCAGCGGCAGTTTACGGGCCACATCCTGCAAATCCTCGGCTTTCTTGAAGGTAACGATGCCGGAAAGCGAAATATAGAAGTTCAGTTCCATGGCGGCCTGGGCGACTTCCCAGGACTCGGTAAAGCAATGCATGACGCCGCCGTATTCGTCGGCGCCCTCTTCCTTCATGATGCGCAAGGTATCGGCGCTGGCCGAACGCGTGTGGATGATAAGCGGCAGGCCGCTTTTACGGCTGGCCCGTATATGAGTGCGAAAGCGCTCACGCTGCCACTCCAGCGGCTCGGACAGACGGAAGTAATCCAGCCCCGTCTCGCCTATGGCCACCACTTTGGGCGACTCGGTCAGCCGGACCAGTTCGTCCACGGTGGGCTCGGGGGTATCTTCGTAGTCCGGGTGGACGCCCACCGAAGCATAAAGATTGGGCTGCGGCGCAACCAGCTCCATCAAGCCGGGCCACTCCGGCATATTGACGCTGACCACCAGCGCGTGGCTGACCTGGTTTTGCGCCATCCGGCCGAGGATGTCTGGCAGATTCTGGGCGAGTTCGGGGAAATTCAAATGGCAATGCGAGTCTACGAACATGATGGCGGTGGCGGATTCAGTGTGAAATGCGGGCGCGTTGCGCCGCGCCTTGGCGTTATGGCCTAGTTTAGCGAATTTATGGCGTCTACCCGAATCAGGCCGTCGGGCCGCAAGCCAAAGCCACCCTTTGTATGGCGCTATGCACAAACAGCTTGGCATTCAGGGGGTGGCCGGCGACGGCGCGCTGTTGCGCCAGCCATTTGCCGGTCTCCGCCAGGGCGGACGGCGCCGCGCGCAGGGCCACCCGGCCTATGGCTTTGCTCAGGCTGGGGAAATAGCGCAAAGGCGCGCCCGCCCCCGCCAGCATCAAGTCCAGAAAGAGGCGCTGCAAGGCATCGATCCACACCTCGGGAGGCAGTTTCTCCAGTTGGTCGGCCAATGGCCCGACATCGGGCTGCCTGGCATCGGCCAGCAGGGTCACCAAATCTTCCAGCCATTGCGGACAAGGCCTGTCGCCCGGCTGCGCCAACTGGCGCGCCAGCAAAGGCGCTCCACCGGCCGCCGACAGCCATTGCGGAGCATCGGGCACGTCCTGCTCTTTCAGCCAGGCCAGGCTTTGCGCTGTGTCGGGCACGGGCAAAGGCAGACGGCGGCAGCGCGACACCAGTGTGGGAAGCAGGCGGTCGGGCGCATCGGCCACCATCAGGAACACGGTGTGCTCCGGAGGTTCCTCCAGCACCTTGAGCAAGGCATTGGCGGTGATGACGTTCATGGCGCGCGCCGGATACAGCACGGCCACCCGCCACCCGCCGCGATGCGTGGCCGTGTTGAACCAGGAGCCCAGCGCGCGTAGCTGATCGACCCGTATGTCTTTCGAGGGCGCTTTCTTGGCGGCCGCCGGGCCGCCCTCGCCCTCCTCCCCGCCATCGGCCGCGCCTTCTTTCAGGGCCAGCGCGTCGGGGCGGATGCGGCGCAAATCGGGGTGGTTGCCGCTGGCCAGCCACAGGCAGGCGGCGCAATGACCACAAGCCAGGCCGCGGTCCGGCGATTCGCACAGCAGGCTGCCGGCCGCGGCCAGGGCAAACTGGCGCTTGCCTATGCCCGGCAGGCCGTGGATCAGCCAGGCGTGCGCGAAACGCTCGCGGTTCGACAGCCACCGCGACGCAAAGTCGCGCTGCCAAGGCAGGAACTGAGCCAGATCGCTCATGGCGCCAAGCCCGCGGAATCGCCGCCATGGCGCTGGATGAGCTCGTCCACGATGGCCAGCGCGTCGGCCACCACCTGCTCCACTGGCCTGGCCGCGTCCAGGACGCGAAACAAAGCCGGGGCCTGGCGGGCCTGCTCCAGATAACCATGGCGGGCACGCTGAAGGAATTCAAGTTTCTGGGCCTCCATGCGGTCCAGCCGCTCGCCGCGCTGCTGCACCCGCTCCAGTCCGACGGCCGGGTCCAGGTCCAGGATGATGTTCATGTCGGGCTTGAAGCCGTCCAGCGCCAGCCCGTTGATCCGATTGACCAGATCCAGGTCCAGGCCCCGCGCATAGTGCTGGAAGCTTAGCGTCGCGGCATCGAAACGGTCGGAGACCACCACCTTGCCGGCCTGGATGGCGGGCAGTATCTTTTCCTGCACGTGCTGGGCCCGCGCCGCCCCGAACAGCATCAGTTCGGCCAGATCGCACATTTCGGGGGTATCGGGGCACAGAAGGATCTCGCGTATTTTCTCGCCTATGACCGTGCCGCCGGGCTCTCGCGTGACCACGGCTTCCAGCCCCCGGCGTTTCAGGTGCGCCTCGATGGCCTTGATCACCGTCGTCTTGCCCGCGCCATTGCTGCCGTCGCAAACGACCAGGAAGCCTTTGCCCATTACGTCGATTCCCAAAATTTCATGCCGATTGAACCCAGAATCAATGGGTAGTCCAAGTAAGGTGCACGGCCGGCGGCCGTATACGCGAGACCCTGTTTCAATTGCGCCGCCCCAATATGTATTTGGACACGGCGCGGTTATGCGCCGCCAGGTCCGAGGAAAACTCGCTGGTGCCGTCCCCTCTTGAAACAAAATACAGGAACTTGTGATGCTCCGGATGCAGGGCCGCTTCCAGCGAAGCGCGCCCCACGCTGGCGATGGGGGTGGGCGGCAGGCCGGAACGCGTATACGTGTTCCAGGGCGTATCGGTGGTGAGGTCTTTCTTCCGTATCCGGCCCTGGTAGGCCTCGCCCATGCCGTAGATGACGGTGGGGTCGGTTTGCAACGGCATGCCTATGCGCAGGCGGTTCACGAACACCCCCGACACCTTGTTCCTGTCGCCGCTGTGGCCGGTTTCCTTCTCGACGATGGAAGCCAGGATCAGGGCTTCATAAGGCGTCTTCAGCGGCAGCTCCGGATCGCGGTCATTCCACATGGTATCCAGCAACTGCCGCTGGGCCTGATAGGCGCGCCGCAGGATGTCGAAATCGCTGCTGCCCGGCACGAACACATAGGTATCCGGGTAAAACAGGCCCTCGGGGCTGATTTCGTCCGAGCCCAGCCGTCGCAGCAGATCGGCGTCGGTGGTATCGCCCAGGGTCTGCTTGACTTGCGGCGCCTCGCGCAGCACCTGGCGTATGCGCTGGTAGGTCCAGCCCTCCACCAGGGTCAGACGGGTCTGGGTCATATCGCCATTGGCCATGCGCTCCATCAGGTGGCGGGGGGTATCGCCGCGCACCGCCTCGTAGGCACCGGCCTGCAATTGCTTGTCGTTGCCGGTCAGGCGCGCCAGGATAACGAAGGCATCCTCGTTGATATGTATGCCGGCCTTGTTCATCACCTGCGCTATGCTGCGCGGGCGGCTGCCGGCCTCGACCACGTAGTCGACACGCTCGGCGGCAAGCTCGACCGGTTGCTCCGTCCAGTACCAGGCCGCGGCGCTGATCGCCAGCGCCGCAAGGGCCGCAAGCAGGAAAAGAGAAAGGATGAAGATTTTCAGTTTTTTCATCAGACCTGAAGTTTAGCCCAGCGCGACGGCCGGAACGGAGGCGGTGAAAACGCCAGGAAGGAGCCAAGGATATCCCGGCACGGAAGGCGGAAGCCCGTTATCATAAACGCTGTGTTTTATTGTGTCTCTGTTGGCGGGCCGTATTTTTCATGAACCATTCCAAGCGTTTTCTTGCAAGCCTTTCCGATCTGGCCGTTATTGAGGTCGCCGGCGCCGATGCCGTCGATTTCCTGCATGGGCAGCTGACCCACGACGTCAAGGGGCTGGAGCCCGGCCGGGCCCGGCTGGCCGGCTATTGCACGGCCAAAGGCAGGCTGCTGGGCAGCATGGTCATCTGGCGGCAAAGCGGGCAACAGGAACCCGCCGTCATGATGCTGCTCAAGGCGGACATCGCGGAATCCCTGGTCAAGCGCCTTTCCATGTTCGTGCTGCGGGCCAAGGCCAAATTGCGCCTGGCGGACTGCCGCGTGCTGGGCCTGGCTTTGGGCGATGGCCCCGGCCTGCCCGACTCGGACCCGGCCGTCGCCCTTCCCGCGGCACCCGAATCGGCCTCACCCTGGGCCGTGACGGATGACGCGGCCGGCACATGGATCGCCGCTCCAAGCGGCCTCGCGGATATACAGCGCTGGTGGTTGATTGCCGGGCAGCCGGGCACGGAAACGGATTCCATGCAGGGCAATGCCGCGCTCTGGCGGGCACAGGACATCCAGGCGGGCCTGCCCTGGATACAGGCGGCGACGCAAGACCTGTTCATTCCGCAAACCCTTAACCTGGACCTCATCGACGCGGTCAGTTTCACCAAGGGCTGTTATCCGGGCCAGGAAGTCGTGGCGCGCAGCCATTATCGCGGCACGGTGAAGCGGCGCATGGCGGCGGGGCTGATTACCGCCTCGGAAAACGTGGACGCGGAAGCGCTGGCGGCGACGGATACCTTCGATGCCCGCCAGCCCGATAATCCTTGCGGGCGCATCGTCAACGCCGCCCGCGACCAGGGCGGCATCCGGATATTGATGGAAGTCCAGCTTGCCGACCTGGGCAGCGCCGATTTCAGGCTGGGACAGGCCGACGGGCCGGCCATCCAGCTACAGCCCCTGCCCTACGGAATCGAAAGCCAGGCCTGAACCCGGCCCCTCGGCCCTGGATGGCCGGCGCAACCATCATTTCTTGTACAGATTCAGGATGCTGGAAAAATCCAGGCCGCCGTTGCCTTGGGCGCTGTGCAAGGAATACAGGTTGCGGGCCAGCTCGCCCAGGGGAATCGAGGCGCGCGCACCCAGCGCGGATTCCGCCGCCAGCCCCAGGTCTTTCAGCATCAGGTCCACGCCGAAACCGCCGGCGTAATCCTTGGATGCCGGCGCGTGGTCCATGACGCCCGGCCAGGGGTTGTACAGCTCGGTCGCCCAGTTGCGCCCCGAACTCTTGGAAATGATGTCCGACAGGACCTTGGGGTCCAGGCCATTGGCGGCTCCCAGCGCCAACGCCTCGGAGGTGCCCGCCATCAGGATGCCCAGCAGCATGTTGTTGCATATCTTGGCGACCTGCCCGGCCCCCGCGGCGCCCGCGTGAAAGATGTTCTTGCCCATCTTTTCAAGATAGGGCCGCGCCGCGTCCAGATCGGCGGCTTCGCCGCCCACGATGAAAGTCAGCGTGCCCGCCACCGCACCGCCCGTGCCGCCCGACACCGGCGCATCGATCATGCGGACGGATTTTTTCTGGGCTGCCTGTGCGACCTTGCGGGCGGACTCCGGCGCGATGGTGCTGCACTCCAGGACCAGCGTACCGGCCGCAATGTGCTGCAGCAGGCCCGCTTCACCCAGGTACAAGCCTTCGACGTGCTTGCTGGCGGGCAGCATGGACACGACCGCGTCCACGCCCTTCACCGCTACTTGCGCCGACGACGCGGCCTTGGCCCCGGCATCGACGGCAGCCTTTACGGCGGCGGGAACCAAGTCGAACACGGTCAGCTCGTGGCCGGCCTTGAGCAGGTTCAGCGCCATGGGGCCGCCCATATGGCCCAGGCCGATGAATGCAATGCGACTCATTTTTGTCTCCTGTGTTTTAAAAGTGATGGATGATGGCTAGGCTCGGCCCAGGTCCGCCAAGGGGTGGGCCGTCGTGTCCGGCCAGGAAGCCTGGAAGAATCGCTGCACCCAGGCATCGTCGGCTTGGCTCAGCGTGGCCGGATTCCAGCGCGGCTGCCTGTCCTTGTCGACGAGCAAGGCGCGTATCCCCTCTTGCAAGTCGCCCTGCACTCCGCACTGCAAGGAGGCGGTGTACTCCATGCGGAAGACATCGGCCAGGGCAAGCAGGCGGGCCCGCCGCAGCAAGGTGAAGGATAGCCGCGCCGACCCCGGCGAGCCGGCAAGAAAGGTCTTGGCCGCGCGCTGCAGCCAGGGGTCTTCGTGTTCGGCCAGCGCAGCGACGTTGGCACATATCGCATTCAGGTCGCTGCCGTCGCAGATCCGGCGGATCAAGGCGTAATGGGTTTGCAGCGGCCCGGCCGGCAGCGCCTGTGCGCCCTGAAGTTCAAGCAGCAGGTGCCGCAAGACGCCGTCGTTATCCTGCCTGTTTTCCGACCAGGAGGAGGCCTGGATGCGGGCGACGAGGGCATCCCATTGATCGGAGCCCAGGGTGTAATCGGCCAGGCCCAGCAACTGGCAATCGCTAGCGCCCAACTGCGCCGCCGTCAAGGCCAGGAACAGCCCTATGCCCCCCGCCAGGCGGGACAGCATCCAGGTGCCGCCGACGTCGGGAAACAGGCCTATGGAGATTTCCGGCATGGCGTAGCGAGTGGTTTCGCTGGCCACCCGGTGACTGGCGCCCATCATCAGACCGACGCCACCGCCCATGACGATGCCGCTGCCCCAGCAGAGTATGGGCTTGGGATAGGTGTGTATCTGGTAGTCCAGGCGGTACTCGATTGCGAAGAACTCGCGCGCATAGACATTGTTCCAGGCCTTGCCGCTGGTGTTCTTCAGCATGCCGTCGTGCAGGCTATGCAGGTCGCCGCCGGCGCAAAAAGCCTTTTCGCCCGCGCCGCGCAACAGGACCACGGCGATGCGGCTGTCTTTGGCCCATAAGTTAAGTTGCCTGGTCAGCAGCGCACACATTTCCAGCGACAAGCCGTTCAGCGTTTGAGGGCTGTTCAGCGTGGCCACCCCCGCTTTCATGCCATCGGCGGTATCCAGCTCGTGAAACAACACCGGCGCATTCATCGGATATCGGCTCCTTTTTCCAGCAATTGGCGCGCGACGATGACGCGCATGATTTCATTGGTGCCTTCCAGAATCTGGTGGACACGCGTATCGCGCACCAGGCGCTCCAGCGGGTAATCCTTGAGGTAGCCGTAGCCGCCATGGATCTGCTGGGCGTCCAGGCAGGCCTGAAAGCACAGGTCGGTGGCCAGGCGCTTGGCCATGGCGCAGTACGAGGACGCCTGCGGATCGTTGTCGTCGAGCTTGGAGGCCGCCAGCCTGACCATCTGGCGCGAGGCCACGATATGCGTGGCCATGTCGGCCAGCTTGAACTGCAGGGCCTGGAAGCCCGCCAGGGTCTGCCCGAACTGCTTGCGCTCGGTCATGTAGCGCCTGGCCGCCTCGTAGGCGCCCTGCGCCGCGCCCACCGAGCAGGTGGCGATATTGATGCGGCCGCCGTCCAGGCCCTTCATGGCGAAGGTGAAACCTTGCCCTTCGCTGCCCAGCAGGTTCTCGGCGGGAACCTCGACATTGTCGAAGGTGATGGGACGGGTGGACTGGCTGTTCCAGCCCATTTTGTCTTCCTTGCGCCCGTAGCTGATGCCCGGCGTATCGGCGGGAACCACGAAGGCCGACACCCCCTTGGCCCCCGGCCCGCCCGTACGCGCCATGACAACCAGAACGTCGGTATCACCCGCGCCCGAGATAAAGGCTTTGGCGCCGTTCAGGACGTAGGCGGCACCGCGTTTTTCAGCACGCGTGGACAAGGAGGCGGCGTCCGATCCGGAACCCGGCTCGGTCAGGCAATACGAGGCCAGCTTTTCGCCCGTGACAAGAACCGGGCCCCAGGCCTGCTTGACGGCCTCGGTCGCCCAGCTACCTATCATCCAGGTGGCCATATTGTGTATGGTCAGGAAAGCCGTGGTGGACGGGTCGCAGGCCGCCATTTCTTCGAAAACCAGGGTGGCGTCCAGGCGCGGCAGGCCTAGCCCGCCAATCGATTCGGGCGCATAGATGGCGCAGAACCCCAGTTCGCCGGCGCGGGCAAAGGCCTCGCGCGGGAAAATGCTTTCGGCGTCCCAGCGGGCCGCATTCGGTTCGAGCTCGCCGGCGGCGAATTCACGCGCGGCCTGGGCGAATGCCAGTTGTTCGTCGTTCAGGCGAAAATCCATGCTGCTGTCTCCTTGCGTTGCGGCCGCCTTGATTATGACGGATTCCGCTTAGGGCTTGTAACACTCACCATAGCGCGTCGGCGGGTATTTTTTTGTCATATGCGCGACAATCGCCGCCTGCTCATTCACCGGACAAACCCGCAGCCAGTTTGGCCTTGCGCCGCCGCGGCCGGTTCTTGGGCTTGGTCATGAAGGCCTTGCGGTGCAGCGCACGGCGGCGCCGGGACTCCATGGGATCGAACACCAGCGGCCGATACACTTCGACCCGGTCGCCATCGGCCAGGACATGGTCCGGGGCCTGCTCCCGCCCGTACACGCCCACCCTTAGCGCATCGTAGGGGTAATTCGGAAAAACCCGGGCGAAATGGCTGGCTTGCAGGGCATGTTCCACGGTCGAACCGGGCGGCAGGCGCAGATCGGCCCGCCATACCGAATCGGGCTCGACATACACCACCTGGACGGCGATGGCCTCAGTCTCCATACTTTGCCTGGGCGCGCTGGGTGAAGGAATCGATGAAGCTGGTGGCGATCCGATTGAAGATGGGCCCCACCACCGCTTCCAGCGCCCGGCTGGAAAACGCGTACTCCATGGTGTAGACCACCTTGCATGCATCGGCCGCCAATTCCTGGAATTCCCACTTGCCGGTCAGCGCCGAAAACGGCCCGTCGACCAGATGGAAGGTGATGGCGCTGGGGTAATCGTGCTCGTTACGGGTGGTAAAGGTTTGCCTGACGCCAGCGATGCTGATGGTAATGGACGCTTCCATTCCGTTCTCGTCGTGCTTGTGCACGACGGCGCCGCCGCACCATGGCATGAAGTCGGGGTAGCTGGCCACGTCGGCCACCAGATCGAACATCTGCGAGCGGCTGTGCGGGACTAGAACAGAGCGTTGTACTTTATGCATCGAAAAGAGTTAATGGATAGAATGTATTGATTTTACAGTCTACAACCACATTGATTCATGAGCATTGTCGATAACCGCAAAGCAACGCACGATTACTTCATCGAAGACCGCTACGAAGCGGGCCTCGTGCTCGAAGGCTGGGAAGTCAAAGCCATAAGGGCCGGCCATGTGCAGCTCAAGGAAAGCTACGTTATCGTGCGCGACGGCGAAATCTGGATCATCGGCATGCATATCAGCCCCTTGCCGACCGCCTCCACGCATATCCACCCCAATTCCACCCGTACGCGCAAGCTGCTGCTCAAGGCCGAGGAAATCAGCAAGCTGATCGGCAAGGTGGAACAGCGCGGCTACACGCTGGTACCGCTGAACCTGCACTACAAGAACGGCCGGGTCAAACTGGACTTCGGCCTGGGCCGAGGCAAGAAACTGCACGACAAGCGCGATACCGCGCGCGAAAAAGACTGGCAGCGCGAAAAAGAGCGCGTCATGAAGCACGACACGCGCAACCGCAAGCAGGACTGATAGTCCGGCCGCCCCGACTAACCCAGCATCAGGCCTTCCAGTTCCAGCAAGGCGAACTTGCGCTCCAGCCCGCCGGTATAGCCATTCAGCCGGCCCGCGCTGGACAGGACGCGATGGCAGGGAACGATGAGCGTAATGGGGTTGCGCCCCACCGCCGTTCCCACCGGACGCCCATGCCCCGCCGTCAGCCCGGCCGCCAGCGCCACGTCGCCATAGGACACGCATTCGCCGTAAGGAATGGCCAGCAAGGCCTGCCAGACCTTTTTCTGGAAAGCGGTGCCTTGCAGGCTCAAGGGCACCGAGAAAACCCGGCGCCGGCCCCGGAAGTACTCGCCAAGCTCGTCATGGGTCTGCTTGAAAAGCGCTGTCGTTTCCGGCGGCGTCGCGTCCTGCATCAGGGACAAGGGCCCGACGCCCTTGCCTTTTTCCCCGCCCTGCTCCGCCCCTTCAGCCGCCACATCCGCATCGTCGTCCATATCGCCCGCGCCGAACAAATCCAGTTCGGCCTGGCGCCGGCGCACCCGTATGTCCTTGATGGGCGCGCCGTCCATCAGGCCGGCGGTGGGGTCGGCCTTTCTGGACGCGGGCTCGGGCAAGCCCTGCACCGGGGGGCAATCCTTCTGACCAACGAAATACAAGCCGGTCAGCGCCGCGCCTTCCGAACAAAGCAGGATGCGCCCCAGGGGCGAGGTCAATTGAGCATGAAAAGTCATGAGGCTACCCGTTAGCGCTACGCTGGACAGCGTAGCAATATTTCATTCTAGGACCTGTGCGCGCAAAAAGGAAAGCCGCGCCGACCGGCGGCGGCCCGACTTCCGCCGCTGGCTTTAATGAAGCTTGACGCGCGGCGCCCCGCGCTTGGTCAGCAAGCGGCCCAGCGCCAGCGAGCCTGTGCGCAAAGGACCTAGAACAGCAAGGTGATGCATCAAGTGCAGGCTCATGTACATCAGGCGGGCCAGCAAGCCCTCGACAAACCAGCTTTTACCCGACAGCACACCCATCAGGCTGCCCACGCCCCGGCTATGCCCCACGGACACCAGGGAGCCGTAATCGCGGAAGCGAAATACCGGCGCCTCGGGGCCGGCAGCGCCTTTGATGCGCCGCGCCATCGTCTCTAGCAGGAAGGAGGCCTGCTGATGCGCCACCTGGGCGCGGGCCGGCAAGGCCAACTGCCCTTCCTGACCCAGCCACGACGCTTGCGCGCAGTCGCCCAGGGCGTAGATATCGGGGTCGCTGCTGCGCAGGCCCGCATCCACCACGATCTGCCTGATGCGATTGACCTCCAGGCCCAGTTCGCCCAGGAAGGCGGGCGCTTCGATGCCCGCCGCCCATACACACAGGTCGACCGGATACCGCCTGCCTTCGCTGTCGACCAAGGCATCCTTTTCCACCTGGGCCACGCGCACCGAGGTCTTGACCGCCACGCCGCGATCGACTAGCAGTTGCTGCGCGGCCGCCGACATCTTCTCCGGCAAGGCGGACAGTATTCGGGTGCTGCCCTCCAGCAGGGTAATGCGGATGTCGGTGCCCGGCTTGAGCGTATTCAAACCATAGAAGGCCGCATCGGCGCAGGCCTCCAGCAACTCCGCCGCCAGCTCCACCCCGGTGGCTCCACCGCCCACGATGGCGATGTCCAGGGCGTATCCCGGCTCCGCCGACTTGCGCCGGTCAGCCGTTACCAGTTGGTGCAGCAGGCGCTGCCTGAATCTTTCGGCCTGGTCGGTGGAGTCCAGGGCGATGGCGAACTCGGCCGCGCCTGGCGTTCCAAAGAAATTGGACTTGCTGCCCACCGCCAGCACCAGCGTGTCGTAGCCTATGGACCGGGCGGGAAAGATTTCTTCCCCCGTGCTGGCGGACAGCACCGGCTTCAGGCCTAACCGCCTCCCCTGGCGATCCAGCGATTCAAGCTCGCCAAAAATAAAGGTGAAGCCGCAATCCTTGGCCAGCATGAAGTACGACAGCCCTTCGCGGTGGATATCCAGTGTGCCGGCCGCCACCTCGTGCAAAGAGGGCTTCCAGATATGGCCTTCGACCTTGTCCACCAGCCAGACATGGTCGGGACCGAACTTGCGCCCCAGCTTGGCGGCCAGCTCCAGGCCTCCGGCTCCGCCGCCGACGATGACCACCCTGTGTGCGTGTTCCGTCATGGCATTGCTCCTTCTTTAAGCGAACATGGGGCGCCATGCAATGGCGCCCCATGTTCGATTTACCGCCTGTGTGGACTACTTGGCCAGTCGCTGCCAGGTATCCACCACCGTATCCGGATTGAGCGACATGGACAGGATGCCCTCGTCGCGCAGCCAGTTGGCCAGGTCGGGATGATCGCTGGGGCCTTGACCGCAGATGCCCACATACTTGCCCGCCTTCAGGCAAGCCTGTATGGCCCGGCGCAGCATGAACTGCACGGCTTCGTCGCGCTCGTCGAAGTCGGCGGCCAGCAGCTCCATACCCGAATCGCGATCCAGGCCCAGCGTAAGCTGGGTCATGTCGTTGGAGCCGATGGAAAAGCCGTCGAAGTATTCCAGGAACTGATCGGCCAGGATGGCGTTGGAGGGAACTTCGCACATCATGATCAGGCGCAAGCCGTTCTGGCCGCGCTCCAGGCCGTGACGGGCCAGCAGGTCGACCACTTTCTTGGCCTGCGTGGTGGTGCGCACGAAAGGCACCATGATCTCGACGTTGGTCAGCCCCATTTCGTCGCGGACCTTCTTGAGCGCCTCGCACTCCATGCGGAAACACTCTTCGAATTCCTCGGAAATGTAGCGCGACGCCCCGCGGAAGCCCAGCATGGGGTTTTCTTCCTCGGGCTCGTAACGCGAACCGCCCACCAGCTTGCGGTATTCGTTGGACTTGAAGTCCGACAGGCGCACGATGACGGGCTTGGGATAGAAAGCGGCAGCCAGCGTGCCCACGCCTTCGGCCAGTTTCTCGACGAAAAAGGCGCGCGGGCTGGCATAGCCCCGGGCGGCGGATTCGACGGCCTGCTTCAGCTCGCTGTCGACATTGGGGTAGTCGAGCACCGCCTTGGGGTGCACATTGATGTTGTTGTTGATGATGAATTCAAGGCGGGCCAGGCCGACCCCTTGATTGGGAATCTGCGAAAAGTCGAAAGCCAGTTGCGGGTTGCCCACGTTCATCATGATCTTCAGGCCGATTTCGGGCATTTCGCCCCAGCGGACTTCCTCGATCTCGGTTTCGATCAGGCCGTCGTAGATGCGGCCCTCGTCGCCCTCGGCGCAGGACACGGTGACTTCCCGGCCGTTGCTGAGGATGTCGGTGGCGCTGGCGCAGCCGACCACGGCCGGAATGCCCAGCTCGCGCGCGATGATGGCCGCGTGGCAGGTGCGCCCGCC
>JBARWC010000125.1:0-2587 GCA_049646585.1 Burkholderiaceae bacterium
TTGAGCAAGCCGCAGGCCTGGCTTGGAAGCGGGGGCGTAAGAGTGCGCGCTGTTTGAGCACAAAATAAGTCCGGGGGACTTATTTTTGCGAGTTCGCGCACGTCCTCCGCTGGAAAGTCGGGACAAGGGAAGCCCGAAGGGCCGCAGCGATGGGAGCACGGCCCCGGCCTGCCAGCCGCGCCGCTTAAGAAACCAGGGTGGATGTCCAGTTTCAGCTGCGCTGTTTAAGGAACCAGAATAAAGGCAAAACGCAGAAACACGTGGGTTTGATAAGTCAGAACGTAGAAGCGATCTAACGCACCCAAACGGCAGCACCTAAAAAAACAGCCGAGAGTGCCGCTCAAGAAACCCGAAGAAAAGAGTCAATAAGTCCGCCGATCCAGCCCCACCGCATCCAGCACCTTCGTCGAAATCTCCTCGATCGACTTCGTCGTCGTCGACAGCCATGGAATATTCTCCATCCGCATCAAGCGCTCCGCCTCCGCCACCTCGTGCCGGCACTGCTTGATCGACGCGTACTGGCTATTCGGCCGGCGCTCGTTGCGCACCTCGGCCAGGCGCGTCGGCTGTATCGACAGGCCGAACAGCTTCTTCCGGTAGGGCGTCAGCGTCGCCGGCAGCGAACCGCGGTCGAAATCTTCGGGAATCAAAGGGAAATTGGCCGCCTTCACCGCGTATTGCATCGCCAGGTACAGACTGGTCGGCGTCTTCCCGCAGCGCGATACGCCCACCAGGATCACGTCCGCCTGCTCCAGCCCGTGCACGAACTGACCGTCGTCGTGGGCCAGGCTGAAGTTGATCGCCTCGATGCGGTTGTTGTACTGCTTGGATAGCCCGCCCATGTGCGAGCGGCCCACCGAATGGCTGGATTTCAGGCCCAACGCGGTCTCGATGTGCTGCACGAAAGTGCCGAACAGGTCCAGGAAAGTGCAATTGGCATCCCGTATCTTTTGCGCGATCTCGGGGTTGACCAGCGTGCTGAACACCAGCGGCGGCTCGTTCTGGTCTTGCGCGCATTGATTGATGCGCCGGGCGGCCGCAGTGGCCTTTTCCGGGCTGTCCAGGAAGGGAATCCGTATGGCCTGAAACTTTACCTGCTCGAATTGCGACAGGACTGAGTTACTGAACGTTTCGGCGGTGATGCCGGTGCTGTCGGAAACCACGAATACGGTGCGTTCTATGAGGGCGGCTGGCATGAAATTAAAGTCGGTGCAGAAGGCGGCAGAAACGGTACAATCGCAAAGGTTAACAGTCACCGTACCAGCAAGCAAGGCTGGTTTGCTTAGTACACCGCAGCCTCACGGCTATCCCCGCTCACAAGGCCGGCGGACCAGGCGCATTAAGCAAACACGCTTTCTTTTATATCGTTATAGGTGACTTTATGTCTTATGTAGTGTCTTTCGAGCAGCTCCGCATGACGGATGTCGACTCGGTAGGAGGTAAAAACGCATCGCTAGGTGAAATGATCAGTCAGTTGGCGGGAGCCGGAGTCCGGGTCCCGGGCGGTTTCGCGACCACGGCCGACGCATTTCGCGACTTCCTGAAATCCACCAAGCTCGACAAACGCATCGCCGACCGTCTGGATACCCTGGACTCCGAAGATGTGCGCGAGCTGGCCAACGCCGGCGCGGAAATCCGTCAATGGATCATCGACACCCCGTTCCCGGCTGAATTCGAACAGGCTATACGTTCCGCCTTCGCCCAGCTTGACGCCGATGGCAAGGGTTCTTTTGCCGTGCGTTCGTCCGCCACAGCGGAAGACCTTCCCGACGCTTCTTTCGCCGGCCAGCAGGAAACCTTTCTGAACGTGGTCGGCATCGACGACGTCCTGGAAAAGATCCGCCACGTATTCGCCTCGCTGTACAACGACCGCGCCATCTCCTACCGCGTGCATAAAGGCTATGCGCACGCCGATGTGGCCCTGTCCGCCGGCATCCAGCGCATGGTGCGTTCCGACCGCGGCAGCGCGGGCGTCATGTTCACCCTGGACACCGAATCGGGCTTCAACGACGTGGTGTTCATCACTTCGTCCTACGGCCTGGGTGAAACCGTGGTGCAGGGCGCCGTCAATCCCGACGAATTCTACGTATTCAAGCCCACACTGGCTTCGGGCCACTATCCCATCATCAGCCGCCGCATCGGCTCCAAGCTGATCAAGATGGAATTCGATCCCGAGCGCGTCTCCGGCCACGCCGTGCGCACGGTGGACGTGCCGGTGTCCGAACGCAACCGCTATTCGCTGACCGACGAAGAAGTCATCGAGCTGGCCCGCTATGCCGTCATCATCGAAAAGCACTACCAGCGCCCCATGGACATCGAATGGGGCCGCGACGGCCTGGACGGCAAGATCTACATCCTTCAGGCACGCCCTGAAACAGTCAAGTCGCAGCACGAGCACAACGACGTGCAGGAACGCTATCGCCTGAAGGCGACCGGCGAAGTCCTGATCACCGGCCGCGCCATCGGGCAGAAGATCGGTTCGGGCAAGGTGCGCGTGGTGGCCGATATTTCCGAGATGGATCAGGTGAAGGCGGGTGACATCCTGGTCACCGACATGACCGACCCCAATTGGGAACCGGTCATGAAG
>JBARWC010000126.1:0-19919 GCA_049646585.1 Burkholderiaceae bacterium
CGCGCGAGGGCCTGTGGCTGGCGCAGACGCCGCAAATGTTCCCGGCGGGGCCGCTGGCGCATGCCTTGCAGGCCGCCGGGGCGTCCAGCGCCACATTGACGGATGAGGCTTCGGCCATGGAGTTGGCTGGCTATGCGCCCAACCTGGTGCCTGGTTCGGCGCGTAATTTCAAAGTGACCTGGCCGGAAGATTTCGATCTGATGGAAAAGTGGCTGTAGCCCTTGCCGGGATTTAAGGAATCGTTATGAGTTTTCCGTTTCGAGTGGGCCAGGGCTTCGATGTGCACGCACTGGTTGAGGGCCGGCCGTTGATCATAGGCGGCGTGGCCATACCCCATACGCATGGCTTGCTGGGCCACTCCGATGCCGACGTGCTGCTGCACGCGATCACCGACGCCGTCCTGGGCGCTGCGGGGCTGGGCGATATCGGCCGGCACTTTCCGGATACCGACCCGGCCTACAAAGGCGCGGATAGCCGGGTGCTGCTGCGCGCCGCCATGCAAAAGGTGGCGGATGCGGGCTGGAAGGTGGTGAACGTGGATGCGACCGTGCATGCGCAGGCGCCGAAGATCGGGCCGCATGCGGCGGCGATGGCGGCCAATGTGGCGGCTGATTTGTGTGTTTCGGCCGCCGACGTCAACATCAAGGCCAAGACCAACGAGGGCCTGGGCTACCTGGGCCGCAAGGAAGGCATCGCGGCCACCGTGGTGGCCTTGCTGGCTCGGGCGGCGTAGCGCCGTGCAGGGCATGGCACGCTTGCTTTGGCGCGCCATGCGCCTGCCGGGCCTGGCTTATTGCCGCGCTTATTTCCCTTCGGCCGTCAGCGCCTGGGCAGCCGCGTTGACCACCGCCGCAATGCGGCCCACGTCGCGCAACTGTTCCAGGGTATAGCCTGATTTCTTCAGGTTCTGGTAGTGCGAGCCGACGCAGAAGTGGCACTTCCCCACGATGGATGCCGCCAGCGCGAAAAGCTCGAAGCGGCCTGGTTCGACGCCGCCGTGGCTGGCGTAGGCGTTCATGCGCAATTGGGCGGGCAGCGTCTTGAGCTGCTCGTCTTGCGCCATCTCTGTATACGGGTAGTAGGTGTTGTTCATGCCCATGAGGGCGGCGGCGGTCAGCACGCCGTGGACGTCGCCGGCGGACAGGCCGCTTTTGAAGGCGTCCATCAGCACCGGACTGCGCGCCGCGTAGGCGGCGGCCAAGGCCGCCCCCACCGCGTCCTCGGGTTTGAGCGAAGAACGCGCGATGGCGCCGTCCAGGTTCAGGCGTATATCTTTGGCCCAATCGGGGATCAGCGCCTTGATGGGTGCAAGAAGTTCCATGGTATGCACCGTTTTACAGGGTGCTGCCGCCCACCGAGCGATTGCAGGGGCAGAGCTCGTCGGTCTGCAGGCCGTCCAGGATGCGCAGGATTTCCTCGGGGTTGCGGCCGACGTTCAGGTTGTTGACCGAAGCGTGCTGGATGACGTTGTCCGGATCGACGATGAAGGTGGCGCGCAGGGCGACGCCTTCGCTTTTCTCGCGTATGCCCAGTTGGTCGACCAGGGCGCCCGTGGTGTCGCCGAACTGGTAGTGCCCGAGCTTGTTCAGGTCGGCGTGTTCGCGCCGCCATGCCAGCTTGACGAATTCATTGTCGACCGAGCCGCCCATGAGCACTGCGTCGCGGTCTTCGAAATCCGCGGCCAGGTTGTTGAAGCCGACGATTTCGGTCGGGCACACGAAGGTGAAGTCCTTGGGATAGAAATAAATGACTTTCCACTTTCCGGGGAAAGAGCTTTCGGTGATGTCTTCGAAGGCCGAGACGCCGTTTTCCTCGTGGTGATTGAAGCCGGGCTTGACGCCGGCGACCTTGAAGGGTTCGAGTTTATCGCCTACTGTTTTCATCTGAGCTCCTGATATCTGGTGTAAACACGGGCGGGCACAAGGGCCCCTAGCCGTTGAATTCTACGCTATCAGGCCTGGGAGTCGGCCTGGTAATTACGAATGCGGACTTTGGGTATTTCGATGCGCGCGACCAGACCCGCCGGCGGATGGGAGATAAGTTCAAGCTGCCCACCCACCTGGCCCAGCAGGCGCTCGACGATGGCCAGGCCCAGGCCCGCCCCGCTGACGCCGGTGCGCGCGGATTCGCCACGCGAAAAAGGCCGCAACAGCCTTTGTATGTCGGTAGGAGCAATTCCCGTGCCGCGATCCCGCACCTCGATGGCCAGGATGTTGCCCTGCTGCTTGCCGGTCAACTCGATGTAGGCGCGTCCGTCCGAAGGCGTCCGGCCGTAGCGGCGGGCGTTTTCGATAAGATTGCCCACGATGCGCTTGAGATCGTGAGCGCTGATCTTGGCGTACAGATTGGGTTCGATGTCGGCGGTCAGTTCGCCGCCCAGGGATTCGGTATGGCTGCGTTCGCGCTCGAACAGGTCGCGCAGCACCGAGGATACGTCCACCCCCTGCTCGGGCACGATGCCGGCGGGCCGGGCGTATTCCATGAGCTGGCCTATGCTATGGTCGATCTGGCCCAAGTCGTCGTCGATGGCCTGGCGCGCCTCGTCGGTGACATTGCTCATTTCGATTTCCAGGCGCATGCGGGCCAGCGGCGTGCGTAAGTCGTGCGAGATGCCCGCCAGCATGATTTCCCGATCGGCCTCGGTCTGCCGGATATCGCGCGCCATTCGATTGAAGGCCATATTCATGTCGCGGATCTCGGCCGGCCCTTTTTCGGGCAGGGGCGAAGGGGTTTCGCCGCGCGCCAGTTGTTGCGCCACCTTGGCCAATTGGGCCAGGGGCCTGTTGACGAAGCGCACGCTGATCGCCGCGCCCACCAGCGCCAGCACCAGGGCGGTGGCGCCCCAGCCGAACCATTCGACGCCGGCGGTCAGGCCCAGTTGTTCGCGGTCGAAGACCAGCCAGTATTGGTCGTTGTTGATCTCGAAGCTGACCCAGATGCCGGGCGCCTGGTTGACGGCCCACATGACGTGGGTGTCAGGCCCCAGGCGATCCTTGATCTCGGCGGCGACGTGATTCCAGTAATTGGAATTGGGCAGCGGATGGAGGACGTCGGCGGGTTCGCGGGGCTGCACCCGCAGGCTTTCCTTGGTGGCCAGGTCCAGCAGCAGAGCGGGGCGCACGCTGGTGGGCGCGTAGACCAGCGCCGAACGCGTGATGCTGACGGCCGTGGTCACGCGCTGCGCCATCTGGGTGGCGCGCGGGCCTTCTTCCATGCTGAAGAAAACTTGCAGCCAAGCGCCCAGGCTGACCAGCATCAGTCCTGCCAGAAGCAGGAACGATCGGCTGAACAGGCCCAGGCGGAAGCGCGATTTGGGCCGCTTTTGGGGAGACGACGATATGGGCATGGCGCTGCATCACGCCCACAAGGCTTCAATGACCGCCATCGGGCACGAAAACGTAGCCTAGGCCCCAGACGGTCTGGATGAACACCGGTTTCGAGGGATTGGGCTCGACCAGTTTGCGCAGCCGGGAAATCTGGACGTCCAGGCTGCGGTCGAAGGCTTCGTATTCGCGGCCGCGGGCCAGCTCCATGAGCTTGTCGCGCGACAGGGGGATCTTGGGATGACGTGCAAATACCTTGAGCACCGAGAATTCGCCCGTGGTGATGGGGACTTGTTCGTTGTTGCGGGTGAGAGTGCGGGTGGAAAGATTCAGCACATAGGGGCCGAACTCGATGGATTCGTTTTCCTGGCTGGGAGCGCCGGGATGCTCTTCAGTGCCCCGGCGGCGCAGGATGGCGTTGACGCGGGCGAGGAGCTCGCGCGGATTGAACGGTTTGGACAGGTAGTCGTCCGCACCCATTTCCAGACCTACGATGCGGTCGATTTCTTCGGCCTTGGCGGTCAGGATGATGATGGGGGTATTGTCGTGCCCGCCGCGCAGCCGACGGCAGATGGACAGGCCGTCTTCACCCGGCAGCATCAGGTCCAGGACCAGCAGGTCGAAGTGCTCGCGCTGCCACAGCTTGCCCATTTCCTTGGCGTCTTCGGCGACGAATACATTAAAACCTTGTTCCGATAGATAGCGGCGGAGTAAATCGCGTAACCGTGGATCGTCGTCGACGATGAGAATTTTGCGAGATAGAGATTGGTTTTGTGTGTTCATGAGGAAAATGTAACAGGGTAGAGTTAACCCGTATAGGGGTGCGTAGCAAGATATTACATATTAAGCGCCTGGTAGGGCATGTGTTACAGCCGGGTTGCGCCCGGATGGTCGACGATGCCGTCCGCGTACTCGTGGCTTGATTTGTATGAGATAGAGTATACGAACCGCGCTGACCTGCTGCGAAGCATGCCTAGCTGTCTCCTGCTTTTTATTGATATATTGCGATCTGGGACCGCGATATATTCTAGCCTGTCCCTCTGGGAAACGGCATTAATTTTATGCGCTGCGGCGTGGGCTGTGTCCCGGCCGAACGCATTACACCCATGGCGGAGGGAAATTCGGACTGGCTACGTTTAAAATGGCTTCATGACGGTATCTATTCTTGCCCTGGAAACTTCCTCCAGTCTATGCGGCGTGGCGCTGCTGACGCAATCGGGCGAAAAACTTAGCCTCCATGCTCTGGAGCACGACGCTACGGCGGAGCACGCCGAGCGCCTGTTGCCCATGGTGGACCAGTTGCTGGCCGAGCAAGGCGTGGGCCGGGACCAGCTTGCGGCCATCGCCTTCGGCCAGGGGCCTGGCGGGTTCACGGGCTTGAGGGTGGCCTGCGGCGTCGCCCAGGGCATGGCTTTTGCGCTGGATATTCCCGTGATTCCGGTGCCTTCGTTGCTGGCGGCGGCAGCGCGTGATCCGGCGCCATTTTTTTCTGGCCAGTTACATGTCATTGTGCAGGATGCGCGCATGGACGAGGTCTACCTGGCGGCATATCGCCTGCTGCCGGGGGCTTTGGGCGCGGATTCGAAATGGCAGCCGGTGCAGGAGCCCGTTTTGCTGGGCGTGGACCAGGTGGGGCGCTGGCTGGATCACGCCGGCGACCTTGGGCAAGGGCGCGGCGGCCCGGCGGCGGTGCGCGTGCTGGGCGACGCCTTGTCGGCCTATCCCGCGCTGAGCCGGGAGCTTGCAGGCAAAGTTGGGCTGGAGATCGGCCCGGCACTGCGCCCCGACGCCTCTGCCATCGCCCGATTGGCGCTGCGTGCCTGGCATGCGGGGCAGGCCATTGCACCGGAACTGGCGGCGCCTTTGTATGTGCGCGACAAGGTTGCCTACACCACGCTGGAGCGGCAGCAAGGCGCCGGCGGCAATCCCCGGGCGCCCGAATTCCAGGTTTCCCTTGAGGCGATGCGCGCCGAACACCTGGACGAAGTGGCCGACATCGAGCAGCGGGTGCAGTCCTTTCCCTGGTCGCGGGGCAATTTCGCCGACGGCCTGGAGGCCGGCTACGGCGCCTGGGTCGCCAGGCTGGCGGGCCGCACGATGGGGTTCTGCATGGCGATGTTCGCGCCGGACGTGGCGCATGTGCTGGTAATCGCCGTGGCGCCCGAGGGCCAGAAGCGGGGCATAGGCGGCCTGCTGCTGGCGCATTGCGAGCAAGAGGCCATGGCGCGCGGCTTGCCGGCCATGGTGCTGGAAGTCCGGCCCTCGAACGTGAACGCGTTGGAGTTTTATCGGGGCAGGGGCTACGAATTGCTGGCCATGCGTAAGGATTACTATCCCGCCGCCCATGGCCGGCGCGAAGATGCCTGCATCATGCGCAAGGCGCTGGTGGCTGAAACCGGAGACTCGGCTTGAATACGGCGCCGACGCTCAGTTCGCTGCAATTGGCCTGGCTGCAGGAGATCGGCCTGGACAAGCATATGCTGGCGCGCTATGCGACGGAAGCGGAGCCCTTCCCGGATGGTGCCGCCACCGGCGAGCACGCAGCAGGGCGGGTGAGGGCCGTTGTCGGTGCCGCCGCCACGGGGTCGCCGCCGCAGGGCGCGGGTGCCGCGCCGTCTATGGCCAAGCCCGCCCTTGCACCACCGATAAGCAAGCCCGCCGCGACCATGCTGCGCGCCGGCGATGCGCTGGCCGGCAATCTTCCGCAAGCGGTCAAGGAGCCTCGCATCGAAGCCCCTGCCGGGCCGCTTCCAGACGACTGGGAGGCATTGCGTGAACACGTCGCCCAGTGCCAGGCCTGCGGCCTGCACACCGGACGCAGCCAGACGGTGTTCGGCTCGGGCCAGCCCCAGTCCCCGGAGTGGCTGATCGTGGGCGAAGCGCCGGGCGATTTCGACGATCGCGCCGGTCTGCCTTTTCAGGGCAAGCCGGGGGTACTGCTGGGCGCCATGCTGGCGTCCATAGGATTGCAGCCGGATACGCCGGTGTTCTTCACCAATGTGATCAAGTGCAGGCCTTTGGGCAATCGTACGCCCAGGCCCGATGAAATCGCCGCCTGCAAGCCGTATTTGCGGCGGCAGATCGCCTTGCTGGCGCCGCGGCGCATACTGGCGCTTGGCCGCTTGGCCGCGCAGGCCTTGCTGGACGACGAGGGCGATCTGGATGCCTTGCGTGGGCGGGTGCATCAGCTACGCTGCGAGACCGGACGGGACATCCCCCTGGTGGCGACACACCATCCGGCGTCGCTGCTGATGCGTCCCCAGCACAAGGCCGACGCCTGGCGCGACCTGAACCTGGCACGCTCCGTGGCGGTCGAAACGGACGGAGCCGGGGCCGCCCGCTAGCGACGGCTCAGCGCGAGCTTCAAGGCTGGCGCAGGGCCTGCCCGTGGCCGTGCTGACCTATGGTGTTTTCCAGGCCCGGATTAGCGCGGTGATTCAGGCGGTTCCAGTACATGAATACCAGCATCAGACTGGATACCAGTACGCCGAAAATCACGATGATGGCGTTGATGGGCAGGTTCAGCCACAGCATCAGGCTGTAGATAGCCAGCATCAGCAGGATATTCAACTGCTCGTTGAAGTTCTGCACGGCGATGGAGTGGCCCGCCGACAGCAGCACGTGTCCGCGATGTTGCAGCAAGGCGTTCATGGGCACCACGAAGAAGCCCGACAGGCCGCCGATCAGCAGCAGGACGCCGTATACGGCCCAGGGTTCATGCACTATCGGCATGAGCATGACGGCAAAGCCCATGATGACGCCTACCGGCAAGACCATCAGGGCGCGCTTCAAGGGGACTTTGCCCGCCAGCACGGAGCCGACGACGGTGCCCAGCGCAGCCACACCCATCAGTATGGAGGCCTGGTCCAGGCGATAGCCCAGGTGTTGGGCGCCCCATTCGATGACGATGAATTGCAGGGTGGCGCCGGCGCCCCAGAACAGGGTGGTGACGGCCAGCGATATCTGGCCCAGCTTGTCGTGCCAAAGTATCCGTACGTAGCCATGGAAGGCGCGCAGCAGCTTGACCGGATTGGTCTGTTGCTTGGGATAGCGCACATTGGTCAGCGGTATCAGTAGATTGGTCGCGGCGGCCAGCAGGTAGACGATGCCGATGAGGAGCATGGCGCCTTCCGAGCGGGTCTGCACGAAAGAGGGCAGCCAGGCATGCGACAGCACTGCGTTCGATACGGTGGGATTGATCAGCACGCCGCCCAGGACCGTACCCACGATGATGGACAGCACGGTCAGGCCTTCTATCCAGCTATTGCCCTTGACCAGCAATTCGGGGGGAAGCATTTCAGTGACGATGCCGTACTTGGCCGGCGAATAGGCCGCCGCCCCTATGCCGACCAGGGTATAGGCGCAAAACACCAGCAGCAGCTGGTCGTTGTTCGGCAGCCCGAAGCATCCGTGGACGAACATCAGCAAACAGCCGCTGACCTTGATGGCGTTGGTGATGAACATGACCCGGCCCTTGGGGAAGGAGTCGGCGAAGGCCCCCACGAAAGCTGCCAGCACGACATAGGCCAGGGCAAACCACCACTTCATCATGGGTGCCATCCAGTCCGGCCCTTGCAAATCGGCGATCAGGGCGATGGCGGCTATCAGCAACGCGTTGTCTGCCACGGACGAGAGCGCCTGGGCTATCATGACCAGATAAAAGCCTTTTTTCAATCGATGTCTCGTAGGTGGTTAGGGGTTGGCCATGCTATCAATTAGCAAAAAAATGTTAAGGAGTATAGCGCCCGCCGATGGCGCAAGCAGAAAATAATAGCGTAGTTTTCCTTGGCTGCATGGAAGGCGTTGTATGCTGCGTTATCATACGATCCGACCGTGCAAGGCCCATGCCGGCCTTGTCGGCGTATTGCTTTCTCACCGTCCCGTAGTCGATACGGAGTCTGCCGTCTTCTTTTGATTGTTCGCTTATTGTGCGCCTGACCCAGATAAAACTAGCCGGTTTCAAGTCTTTCGTCGAACCGACGGTTATTCCCACGCCCAGCCAGATGGTCGGCGTGGTCGGGCCCAACGGCTGCGGGAAGTCCAACATCATCGACGCGGTGCGCTGGGTTTTGGGCGAAACCAAGGCGTCGGAGCTGCGCGGCGAGTCCATGCAGGACGTCATTTTCAACGGCTCCGGCAACCGCAAGCCGGCGGCCCGGGCGTCCGTGGAACTGGTTTTCGACAATTCCGAAGGCAGGGCGAGGGGGCAATGGAGCACGTATTCGGAAATCGCCGTCAGGCGGGTGCTGACCCGCGACGGCACCAGCAGCTATCTGGTCAACAACCAGCAGGTGCGCCGCCGGGATATCCACGATATTTTCCTCGGCACAGGCCTGGGGTCGCGCGGGTACGCCATCATCGGCCAGGGCATGATCAATCGCCTGATCGAGGCGCGGCCCGAAGAGCTGCGGGTTTTCCTGGAAGAAGCCGCCGGTGTTTCGCGCTACAAGGAAAGGCGCCGCGAAACCGAGAATCGCCTGGGCGACACGCGCGAGAACCTGACCCGGGTCGAAGACATCTTGCGCGAGCTGGGCAGCCAGCTTGAAAAGCTGGAAGGCCAGGCCGAGGTGGCGCAGCAATACCGGGCCTTGCAGGAAGAAGGCGAACAGAAGCAGCATGCCTTGTGGCTGTTGAAGGAAAGCAATGCCCGGGAAGAGCAGCAGGCCAAGTTTCTTGCCATAGAGCAGGCCCAGACCGAACTGGAAGCGGCGACGGCCGGGCTGCGCGCGGGCGAATCGGCGCTGGAATCGCGCCGGCAGGCGCATTACGCGGCCGGCGATGCGGTGCACGCCGCCCAGGGTCAGTTGTACGAGGCAGGCGCGCAAGTCAGCCGGCTGGAAGCCGAGATCCGTCACGTGGTCGATTCGCGCAATCGCGTCCAGGGGCGCCGCAACCAGTTGCAGGCCCAGCTCCAGGAATGGGCGGATCAGCAAGTTCACTGTACCGAACAGATCGCCCAGGCCGAATCCGACCTGGAGGCCGCCGCGGCGCGCACCGAGGAAGCGCGGGCTCAGGCCGACGACGCACAGGCCAAATTGCCCAACATCGAGAATCAGTTGCGGTCCGCGGCGGCTTCGCGCGACGAAATGCGCAGCGTGCTGGCGCGCGTCGAGCAGGAGCTTGCCCTGGTGGCGCAGGCTCAGCGCGATGCCGATAGGCAGTTGCAGTCGCTGGAGCTGCGCAAAGAGCGGCTGGAACAGGAATTGCGCGACTTGAACGCGCCTGATCCTGACAATATCGAACGCCTGGCGGGCGACAGCGCCGCCATACAGGAGCAACTGCAAGAGGCGCAGGGGCAGTTGCTGGAACTGGAAGACCGCTTGCCCGAACTGGACGAGCAACGCCGCGGCGCGCAAGCGGCGGCGCAGGACGAGGCCCAGGCCCTGGCCAGGCTGGACGCGCGCCTGGCCGCCCTGGGTAAATTGCAGGACGACGTCCAGAAGCAGGGGGCGCTGGAACCCTGGCTGGAACATCACGAACTGACCGGCTTGGCCCGTCTGTGGCAAAAGCTGCATATCGAAACCGGCTGGGAAACGGCGCTTGAAGCCGTGCTGCGCGAGCGCATGACGGGCCTGGAGCTGCGCAACCTGGATCACGCCGGCGCTTTCGCGGGCAATGCTCCGCCGGCCCGCCTGGCTTTCTATCAACTGCCGGTGGCGGCCCCGACCGCGCCGCCGGCGCAAGGCATGACTTCGCTGGCCAGCTTGTTGCGCATCAGTGATCCCGACCTGCGTACGTTGCTGAACGACTGGCTGGCCCAGGTGTATGTGTGCGCCGACATCGGCAAGGCGCTGTCCCAGCGCGGCGAGCTGCCGGAGGGCGGCTTGTATGTGGTCAAGGAAGGCCACCTGGTCGACCGTCATAGCGTGCGCTACTATGCGCCCGATTCGGAGCAGGCCGGCATGCTGGCCAGGCAGCAGGAAATCGAAAACCTGCGTCGCGACCTGAAAGCCCGCCAGCTTATCGCCGATCAGGCGCTGGCCGGGGTGGCGCACGCTGAAGCCGCCTGGCAGCAGGTATCGCAATCGCAAGGCCCGGCACGCCAGCGGGTCGCCGAATTAACCACGCGCCTGCACGACGTACAACTGGAATATTCCCGTCTGAAGCAGCAGGCCGAGCAGTCGGGCGAGCGCGCCGCCCGCATACGCGAAGAATTGTCCGAGATCGCGGTGCAAAGCGAAACACTGCTGGCCGGCAAGGAAGAGTCCGAAGCCAGGTTCGAAGCGCTGGACATCCAGCTTGGCGAGCACCAGGAAAACTTTTCGCAAGCCGAGATGTCGGGCGAGGACCTGCACGCCCAGGCTGAAAAAGCGCGCCAGCACTTGCGTGACCTGGAGCGCGCCGTGCACGAGTCGGAATATTCCGAACGGGCCCTGCAAACCCGCATCGCCGAACTCAAGCGTAACCTGCAGCTGGCCGCGGATCAGGCGCAACGCGCCAATGCTGAATTGGAAGGCTTGCAGGGCGAGTTGTTCGAGCTGGATGCCTCGGCGTCCCAGGCCGGTTTGCAGGACGCGCTGGAACTGCGCGCCGAACGCGAGGAAGCGCTGAACCTGGCCCGCATCGAATTGGACAACCTGGCCGCCCTGCTGCGCAGCGCCGACGAAGAGCGCGTCAGCCTGGAGCGTTCGCTGGAACCACGCCGCGCGCGCATCATGGAATTGCAGTTGCAAGAGCAGGCCGCCCGCCTGGCGGTCGAGCAGTTCGCCGAGCAACTGGACACACAGCAGGTCGACCGCCAAAAACTGCGCGAGCTGCTGGAGCAGCAGCCTGCGGAATGGCGTCGGACCAACTGGCTGCAATCCGAAGTGCAGCGTATTTCGCGCGGCATAGACAGCCTGGGTTCGGTCAACCTGGCCGCGCTGGACGAGCTGAACGCGGCGCGCGAACGCAAGGGCTATCTGGACTCCCAGCACGAAGACCTGAGCACCGCCATCGAAACCCTGGAAGACGCCATACGCAAGATAGACCGCGAGACGCGCGAGCTGCTGCAAGGCACTTTCGACACGGTCAACGGGCACTTCGGCGAATTGTTCCCGCGCCTGTTCGGCGGCGGCGAAGCCAGGCTGGCCATCACCGGCGACGAAATCCTGGATGCCGGCGTGCAGGTCATGGCCCAACCGCCGGGCAAGCGCAACAGCACCATCCATCTGCTGTCGGGCGGAGAAAAGGCGCTGACCGCGACCGCCTTGGTATTCGCCTTGTTCAAGCTGAACCCGGCCCCCTTCTGCCTGCTGGACGAAGTGGACGCGCCGCTGGACGATGCCAATACCGAACGCTATGCCAAGCTGGTCGACAGCATGAGCGAGCAGACGCAATTCCTGTTTATTTCACACAACAAAATCGCCATGCAGATGGCCAGGCAGCTGGTGGGGGTTACCATGCAGGAACAAGGCGTATCGCGCATTGTTGCCGTGGATATCGACTCCGCCCTGCAAATGGCCGAGGTCTGATGGTGCGCACACGCTTAAACCTTTGGCAATACGGCGAGACTGACAATGAGTGACTTGCAAATCGGCTTGATCCTTCTTGGCGTACTACTGATCCTGGTCGTCCTCGTTTTCAACTGGTGGCAGGACAGGCGCGTACGCCAGAAAATGCAGGAGCATTTTCCCGAGCGCGAACTCGACCCCCTGATGAACAGCAATCCCACCGTGGGAGGGCGGCGAGAGCCCGGCTTCGGCGCCATCGATGCCATCCAGGAGACGGCCGCCGACGATACGGCCGAAGTCGACCCGTCCACCGAGGTCGTGATCGACATTGCCTTTGCGCAGGCGGTGCCGGCCGATCAGTTGCATCAGGCCACCCTATCCCTGCATAAGGCGGGCAGCAAGCCCGTGCGTCTGTTCGCCGAGCGCGAGGGCGGCGGGCACAGGGCTCGCCTGCGTCCGGGCGAGAGCTACGTATCCATGCAACTGGCCGTATTGCTGGCCAATCGCAGCGGCCCGCTGACCGATATCGAGTGGTCGCAACTGTGGGCCATGGCCCAGGACCTGGCCGAGCGTTTCGAGGGCGTGATCGAGGCGCCCGAACAGGATGAAGTCATGCAGCGCGCCCACGAGCTGGACGGCCATTGCGCCGGCCTTGACGCCCAGGTGGCCCTGATACTGCGCCTGCCGGGCACCGCCCCTGTCGCCGACATGACCCGGGTGCTTCAGGATGCCGGCTTCCTGGCTCACGGCAGGCAGCTTGCCTGGATGTCCGATACCGGCATGCCGCGCTTTACCGCCTTGTTCGACGGCGCCTTGCCTCAGGATGTCCAGTCGGCTGGGGTGGACCGCATCGACTTGCTGCTGGACCTGCCGAACAGCCCCGCCGACGAGCAGGCTTTCAGTCGCATGGCCAGCGTGGGCCGCGACCTGGCCAAGCGTCTGAAAGCGGAGCTGCTGGACGACCAGGGACGGCCGGTGCACGAAGGCGCGGATCACACCATAGACCAGCAATTGCTGGACTTGTACAACCGCCTTGCGCAGGCGGGCTTCGAAGCCGGCGCTGAACGCACCGTCAAGGTCTTTTCATGACCGGTGGCAAGGGCGGCGACGCCGAGCTTGAACTAAGGGTTGCAAGCCTGCGGGCCGAAATCGCCGCTCATAACCGTCGTTACTACGTGCTGGATGCGCCCATTGTTTCGGACGCCGAGTACGACAGGCTGATGTCCGAGCTGCTGGAGCTGGAGCAGGCGCATCCCGAGTTGGTCACGGCCGAATCGCCCACCCAGCGTGTGGGCGCGCAGCCTCTGTCGGCTTTCCAGAGCGTCAGGCATGCCGTGCCCATGCGCTCCCTGGGCAACGCCTTCGACGCCGAGGACGTGCAGGCTTTCGACAAGCGCGTTTTCGACACCCTGGTGGGCGCGGGCCTGGTGGGCGCCGATGCACAGGTCGAATACGTGGCCGAACTGAAGTTCGACGGCCTGGCCGTCAGCTTGCGCTATGAACAGGGCAAGCTGATGCAAGCCTCCACACGCGGCGATGGGCAAACGGGCGAAGACATCACCAGCAACATCCGCACGATGCATTCCGTGCCGCTTATGCTGGCCGGCGATTTTCCGCAGGTGCTGGAGGTGCGCGGCGAAGTGCTCATGAATCGCCGCGATTTCGAGCGCCTGAACCAGGCCCAGCAGGCGCGTGGCGACAAGGTATTCGTCAACCCGCGCAATGCGGCGGCGGGCAGCCTGCGCCAGCTCGATCCCCGCATCACGGCGCAAAGGCCTTTGCGCTTCTTCGCCTACGGCTGGGGTGAAATACGCATCGTTCACAATGGGCAGACCGAACTGTTCCGCCAGGAAGCCGGCGACGCCGACATGCCCCGCGACAGTCACTCCGCCATGCTGGACTGGTTCCAGGAACTGGGCCTGCCCGTCAACGCCTCCCGCTCGGTGGTGGCTGGCGCCGAGGGTTTGCTGGACTTCTATACCCGCACGGGCGCCGGCCGTGGCGAGCTGCCCTTCGACATCGACGGCGTCGTCTACAAAGTGAACTCCCTGGCGGCGCAGGAAGTCCTGGGCTACGTCGCGCGCGCGCCGCGTTACGCCATCGCGCATAAATTCCCCGCCCAGGAAGAAACCACGCTATTGCTGGACATCGAAGTCCAGGTCGGCCGCACCGGAGCCATCACCCCCGTGGCGCGCTTGAAGCCCGTCTTCGTCGGCGGCGTCACCGTCACCAATGCCACCCTGCACAACGAAGATGAAATCCGCCGCAAAGACGTGCGCATCGGCGACACCGTCATCGTGCGCCGCGCCGGCGACGTCATCCCTGAAGTCGTGGCGCCCGTGCCCGAACTGCGCCCCCAAGATGCCCGCCTTTTCGTCATGCCGACCAGTTGCCCGGTCTGCGGCTCGGCCATAGAACGCCCCGAAGACGAAGCCATCTCGCGCTGCACCGGCGGCCTGTTCTGCGCCGCCCAGCGCAAACAGAGCCTGACCCACGCCGCGGGACGCAAGGCCCTGGACATCGAAGGCCTGGGCGAAAAGCTGGTCGACCAATTGGTGGAAAGCGGACGCATCAGATCCCTGGCGGACCTGTTCACGCTTAACGCGGACGAATTGGCGGCCTACGAACGCATGGGTCGCAAGTCCGCCGAAAACCTCGTCGCCGCGCTGGACGCCGCCCGCAAACCGGCCCTGGGCCGCCTGCTGTATGCACTGGGCATCCGCCACGTCGGCGAAACCACCGCACGCGACCTGGCCCGGCACTTCGGTTCGGTGGATGCCGTCATGAACGCCGACGAAGAAGCCCTGCTGCAGGTCAACGACGTCGGCCCCGTCGTATCGGGTTCCATCATCCGCTTCTTCGCCGAACCCCATAACCGCCAGATCGTCGCCGCCCTGGCCGAAGCCGGCGTCCACCCGGTGCCCGAAGCCGCCCCCACAGGCGGCGCCCAGCGCCTGGCCGGCAAGACCCTGGTCCTGACCGGCACCATGCCCAACTGGACCCGCGACGAAGCCACCCGCCACATCCTCGCCGCCGGCGGCAAAGTCAGCGGCTCCGTATCCAAGAAAACCGCCTACGTGGTCGCCGGCGAAGAGGCCGGCAGCAAGCTCACCAAGGCGCAGGAATTGGGTGTCGCGGTGCTGGACGAGGCGGGCTTGAAAGCCTTGCTGGGTGTGGGCTGAGCGGCTGCCAAGCCCCGACCCAGTAGCCGAGTGCAAGACCGTACGAGCACTGGATATGGAATAGTGATTAAGCCAGGGCTCATTCAGCCTCACATCAGCATCCTCATGCAAGGCGTGGCCGGCAAGCCCGGGCCGCGCGATCTTTGAGCAAGCCGCAGGCCCGGCTTGGAAGCGGGGGCATAGGAGGACGCGCTGTCTGAATGAATCAAGCAGCCGGGGGCTGCTTGATTCATGAGTTCGCGTCCGTCCCCCGCTGGAAAGCCGGGACAAGGGTAGCCCGAAGGGCCGCAGCGATGTGAGCGCGGCCCGGGCTTGCCGGCCACGCCGCTTAAGAACCCAGGGCCCGCCTGATTTCAAAACAGAGCCCCTTAAGAACCCAGGGACCGCCGAATTCCGAAATTGCGTAGCATAAGAAGAACCCAGCGTCAGCTGAAATCAACCCGCCCGATAAGCCGCCACCGCCACCATCCCCCAAGCCACCAGAAACGCCGCCCCGCCTATCGGCGTAATCGCCCCCAGCCATCTCACATCCGTCAGCACCAGCGCATACAAACTGCCGCTGAAAATCAAAATCCCCAGCAGCATCGCCCCGCCCGCCAAGCCCAGCAAAGAAACGCCATAGCGGGCGCACAGCAGCGCGACGATCAGCAAACCCAGGCCGTGCACCAACTGATACAGCACCGCCGTCTGCCACACCCCCAGCATCTCGGGAGAAATCAGGCGCTTCAAGCCATGCGCGCCGAAGGCCCCGGCGCCCACGCCGATCAACAGCATCAGCGCTCCCGCAATAACAAGTTGACGCTCAGTCATTGAACAAATCCCCAAAGATAATGCCGCCCAGGCCGTAAACCCTAAATGCTCGCGCCCTTGGTCAGCCCGCGCGCAATGATGATCTGCTGGATCTGCGACGTCCCCTCGTACAGACGGAACAGACGTACATCCCGGTAGAAGCGCTCGATCGCGTACTCGCTGACATAACCGGCGCCGCCGTGTATCTGCACCGCGCGATCGGCCACCCGGCCGCACATCTCCGTCGAAAAATACTTGGCGCAGGACGCCTCGATCGACACATCCAGCCCCTCGTCGCGCTTGTGCGCCGCGTCGGTCACCATGCATTCGGCGGCGTAGAGCTCCGTCTTGCAATCGGCCAGCATCCCCTGCACCAATTGGAAATCGCTGATCGGACTGCCGAACTGCTTGCGGTTCATCGCATAGTCCAGCGTGTCGCGCAGCATGCGCTTGGCGGCGCCTATGGCCACCGCCGCGATGTGCAGCCGGCCCTTGTCCAGCACCTTCATGGCCGTCTTGAAACCCACGCCCTCGCGATTGCCGATCAGATTGGCCGCGGGCACCTTGCAGTTCTCGAAGATCACGTCGCTGGTGTGCGCCCCTCTTTGCCCCATTTTCTTGTCACGTTTGCCCAATGACACGCCCGGCGAGCCCGCTTCCACGATGAAGGCCGAGATGCCGCCGGCCCCCTTTATAGTCGGATCCGTGCGCGCCATGACCGTAAATATGCCGGCCTCCGGCGCATTGGTGATGAAGCGCTTGGTGCCGTTCAGAATGTAGAAATCGCCATCGCGCACGGCCGTCGTGCGCAGCGAGGCCGCATCCGATCCGGCTTCGGGTTCCGTCAGGCAGAAGGAGCCGATCAGTTCGCCGCTGGCCAGGCGCGGCAGGTAGGCGAGCTTTTGCTCGCTGGTGCCGTCCAGGTAGATGCCCATCGCACCTATGCCGTTGTTGGTGCCTATCAGCGAACGAAACGCCGGCGAGGTCTGGCCCAGCTCGAAGGCGATGCGCACCTCTTCTTCCATGGTCAGGCCCAGTCCGCCGTATTCCTCGGGCAGGGACAGCCCGAACAGGCCCAGTTCCTTCATCTGCTGGACGATGTCGGCCGGGATCAGGTCGGTTTCGGCGACTTCTTCTTCACGCGGCACCAGGACTTCCCGTACGAAACGGCGCACGCCATCTTCCAGCAGGGTTTGGGTTTCGGGATCGCGGATCATGTTTGCCTCTTGGACTGGATGGGAATATCGGAACGGAAAAAATAGTACTTTAACAGCCCGGGGCGGGCGTCGACAGCATGGTGCTATGATGATTTCAAGCTTTTTCTCATGCTTGAAAACGGGGGTAAGTCGCATGGTTGGCCGTAGCGCCGTTTTTGAACCCGCCGACAAGGCGGTGGTTGCGTCCGTGCTGTACCGGCCCGGCCACGCGCCCGAAAAGGTGCCGCTGGACCGCGTCGGCGCCGACCTGGATACGGCTTCCGGCCTGCTTTGGGTGGGTCTGAAGGACCCCGAGCCCGAACTGCTGGAGCAAATCGGCCAGCAGTTGGGATTCTCGCGCAAGGCCCTGGAAGAGGTCATGTCCCCGCATCGGCGGCCCAAGGTCGTTGAATACGAAGAAATGACGCTGATCGTGGCCATCACCGTCGAAGTCGAGAATCTGAAGCCCAGTTTCGGCGACACCCAGATACTGATAGGCAAGGGCTTCTTGCTGACCGTGCGGCGGGGCTCCACCGCCACGCATCAGGAACTGCGCGAGCTGTTGGAGAACTCGCCCGAATTTCTTGGGCGGGGCAGCGATTACGTGGCCTCGGCCTTGCTGGACATGCTGGTGGATCGCTATGTGGCCGCGCTCGCCAAGCTGGAAAGCGTGGTGGAGGGGGTCGAGCAGCATTTCCTGTTGCGGGGCTTTCGTGAAAGCGACATCCGGCGGCTGTATCGGCAGCGCCGCGATTTGCTGCGCATTCATACCGCCATCTCTCCCATGGCGGAGATCTGCCGGCGCTTGTCGCGGGTGGAGATGCGCCACGTCGACGCCGACAGCCGGGCCTATTTCGGCGAGGTGGCCGACCGCGTCCTGCGCGCCAACGAGTTCATCAACAGTTTGCGCGAAGCGCTGGCCTTTGCCTTTGAGGCCAGCCTGATGATAGGTCAGATGCAGCAGACCGACACCACGCGCAAGCTGGCCGCCTGGGCCGCCATATTGGCGGTTCCCACCGCCGTCGCGGGGGTATACGGCATGAACTTCAAGGTCATGCCGGAATTGAATTGGACCTATGGCTACCCCTTGATCATGGGGCTGACCTTCGCGGCATGCGGCGTGCTGTACTGGAAGTTCAAGAAAGCCAAGTGGTTATAGGCCGCCTGGGAGCGGCAAGCGAGGTGCGTCATGAACTGGGTTACGCATGAAGTGACCAATCAGGTTCCCGAGCTGGGCGACCACAACCTGTATGCCAGCGACATCGCCCTGCAGGAGGGCGTCATCCGCGAAGGCGGCCAGGCGCATCGGGAAGCGCTGCTGCACTACGGCGGGCGCCTGGGCTTGAAGGAAACCTTTGCACTGGGGCACGATGCCAACCGCTTCCGCCCCGAACTGCAAACCCACGACCGGCTGGGCCATCGCGTGGATAGGGTCGACTTCCATCCCGCCTGGCACCGGCTCATGCGCCTGGCCTTCCTGCAAGGCATGCATTGCAGCGCCTGGTCGGCGCCGGGGCGGGGCGCGCAGGTGGCCCGCGCGGCGGCATATCTCATGCATGGCCAGGTCGAGGCCGGCACCTTGTGTCCCATCACCATGACCTCGGCCGCCATACCCGTGCTGCAAAAAGAAGACTGGTTCGAGTCGGTTCGCGCGCGCCTGTACGGCCTGCAATACGATGAGCACGATGCGCCCCTGTCGCGCAAGGCCTCCATGATGGTGGGCATGGGCATGACCGAAAAACAGGGCGGCTCCGATCTGCGCGCCAATACCACGCGGGCCGAGCCCCTGGGCCGGCCGGGCCGCGGGCAGCCCTATCGCCTGGTCGGGCACAAGTGGTTCCTGTCGTCGCCCATGTCCGACGCGCATCTCGTGCTGGCCCGGCACGGCCAGGATCATTCCTGCTTCTACGTGCCGCGTTGGCTGGACGACGGCGGCAAGAACCCCATCCATATCCAGCGCCTGAAGAACAAGCTGGGCAATGCCTCCAACGCCAGCGCCGAGGTCGAGTTTCCCGGCGCCACGGGCGTACTGGTGGGTGAGGAGGGGCGGGGCATCGCCACCCTGGTCGAGATGGCTTCCTATACGCGGCTCGATTGCGTGCTGGGCAGCGCGGCCCTGCTTCGGCAAGCCGTTGTGCAGGCCTTGCACCATGCGCGCCACCGGCTGGCCTTCGGCCGCTCGCTGATGCAGCAGCCCTTGATGCAAAGCGTGCTGATGGACCTGGCGCTGGAGAGCGAGGCGGCCACGGCGCTGGCCCTGCGTCTTGCGCGGGCTTTCGACCCGTCCGACGACCCTGTCGACCTGGCCTATCGCCGCATCCTGACGCCGGCGGCCAAATTCTGGGTGTGCAAGCGCACGATAGAGGCCGCGGCCGAATGCATGGAAGTCTGGGGCGGCAACGGCTATATCGAAGACGGCCCCATGGCCAGGCTGTATCGCGAGGCGCCGGTCAATTCCATCTGGGAAGGGTCGGGCAACATCATGTGCCTGGACGTGTTGCGGGCGCTCAAGCGGCACCCCGAGCTTGAACAAGCCCTGTTCGCCGCCCTGGAGGACGACAGCGCGGGCGAACCCGTCCTGATGGAGCGTTTGCGGCATGCCCGGTCCCTGCTTGCCCTTAGCGGCCCCGACCTGGAGGCGGCGGCGCGCTATATCGCCCAGGAACTGGTGCTGCTGGCGCAGGCCGGTTTGTTGCGACGCCACGCCCCGCAGGAGTTGGCCGACGCCTTTGTGCAAAGCCGCTGCCAGGGAGCCGGGGGGCGGGTCTACGGCTTGGCCGTCCCGCCTCTGGCACTGAACAGCGTATTGGAACGCGCCTGGCCGGTTTGACCGGGGGTTGCCAACCCCTATAATCGTTTGGCCGGCCCGGCCTGCCGGAAATTCGCCAAAGGCTTGCATCGATACGGGGAACCAGTGAACAGAGGATTGAACAATGTGTTGCGCAAGCTGATCGGCGCCGTCATGGCCAGGCGCTGGACCCAGGTGCTGGTGCTGGC
>JBARWC010000127.1:0-8452 GCA_049646585.1 Burkholderiaceae bacterium
GCCCTGCGCTGGCGCGAGGTCGTGCCCTTCAGGGCGGCCGGCTTGGCGGGCGCGGCGCGCTTGACCTTGCGCTCGGTCGCCGTCTCGGGCTCGATGGACGCCTTCAAGGCCTTGAAGCCCGTGCCCTTCACCAGGCGGAACTCGATGCGGCGCGCTTCCAGGTCGACGCGGGAAACCTGCACCTGCACCGCGTCGGTCAGGCGGTAGCGGATGCCGGTGCGCTCGCCGCGCAGCTCGTTCATGGCTTCGTTGTACTGGAAGTAATCGGAACCCAGCTCGGACACGTGCACCATGCCCTCCACGAACAAGGTGTCCAGCGTAATGAAGATGCCGAAGGTGGCCACGCCGGTAACCCGGCCGCTGAAAACCTCGCCCACGTGCTCTTTGACAAACCAGCATTTCAGCCACGCCTCGACATCGCGCGAGGCGTCGTCGGCGCGCCGCTCGCGGGCCGACAGCAGCAAGCCCAGCTTTTCCCATACGGCGTGTTCGCGCTCGTTCTTGGGCAGGGCCGCCACGCCGCTGACGTCGGCCAGCGCCGGCAGATAGCGCTGGCCGCGCAGAATGCTCTTGATGACCCGATGCGTCAGCAGGTCGGGATAGCGGCGGATGGGCGAAGTGAAGTGCGCGTAATGCTCGTAGGACAGGCCGAAATGGCCGACCTGCTCGGGGCTGTAGATGGCCTGCTGCAAGGACCGCAAGCACATGGTCTGGATGATTTCAAAATCCGGCCGGTTGCGCGCCGCTTTGATCAGGCGCGCGTAATCGGTGGTGGACGGATCGTCGCCGCCGTCCAGCGACAGGCCCAGATTGCGCAGGTAATCGCGCAGCGAGCGGAGCTTTTCCGGCGTTGGGCCTTCGTGAACCCGATAGAGCCCCAGGCGCTTGTTGCGCGTCATGAACTCGGCGGCGCAGGTATTGGCCGCCAGCATGCATTCTTCGATCAGCTTGTGGGCGTCGTTGCGGGTATAGGCCTCGATGCGCTCGATCTTGCCCAGCGGGTTGCAGACGATGCGGGTTTCGACCGTGTCGAAATCGATGGCGCCGCGCTTGACTCGCGCCTCGGCGAACAACTGGTAAAGCTCGTACAGATTCCGCAGATGCGGCATGACGGCCTGCATGGACTGCGCGGCCGGCCCCGCGGGCTGCTGCAGCGCGGCCCACACATCGTTGTAGGTGGTGCGCGCATGCGAATGAATGACCGCTTCGTAGAACTGGTAGGCGGTGATGGAACCGGCCTTGGCGCCGCTGGCCACGACAGCCATGTCGCAGACCAGGACCAGCCGGTCGGCGTCCGGGTTCAGCGAGCAGATGCCGTTGGACAGGGCCTCGGGCAGCATGGGAATGACGCGGCGCGGAAAATAAACACTGGTGCCGCGATCCAGCGCGTCTTCGTCCAGGGCATCGCCCGGCTGCACATAATGGCTGACGTCGGCAATCGCGACCAGCAGCCGCCAGCCCGGCTTCTTGCGCTTGTCGGTGCCCAGGTCGGTGGGCATGCAGAAGACGGCGTCGTCGAAGTCGCGGGCGTCCTCGCCGTCTATGGTGACGAAGGGCACGTCGCGCAGATCGACCCGGCCTTTCAATTCGCCCGGCTTGACGGTGGGCGGAACTTTCGCGGCCTGCTTGAGCGCGCCGTCGGAAAACTCGTGCGGCACATCGAACTTGCGCACGGCGATTTCAATTTCCATGCCCGGATCGTCGATCTCGCCCAGGACTTCGACCACCCTGCCCAGGGGCTGGGTATGGCGGGTGGGTTGCTGGACGATTTCCACGGTGACGACCTGGCCGTGCTCGGCGCCCGACGTATCCGAGGCCTGGATGATGATGTCGTGCTTGATGCGCTGGTCTTCAGGCACCACGATAAACGCGCCGCGCTCTTTAAGAAAGCGCCCCACCAGCTTGTTGGTGCGCCGCTCCACCACCTCGACGATGGTGGCTTCCGGCTTGCCGCGATACTCGCCGTCGGGCTTGGCCAGGACGCGGTCGCCATGCAGGACCTTGAGCATCTCGCGCGGCGACAGGAACAGATCGGGGCCGCCGTCGTCGCGCAGCAGGAAGCCGAAGCCGTCGCGATGGCCCTGCACCTTGCCGGCGATGAAATTGAGCTTGCTGTTCAACAGCAGTTGGCCTTGCGGATTGAAAAATACCTGGCCGTCGCGCTCCATGGCCTTCAGGCGGCGCTCGAAGCCGACGGACAGCGGCAGCGATGCCCCCACGGCGGTGGCCAGGCTATCGGGATCGATGGGGGTTTCAGAGGAGCGCAGATGCTGCAGTATGACTTCCCGACTGGGCACGTCCGGGTCGAAATCCGGGGGCAGCTCGTGCTGGCCAGCGGCGGTTTCTTGATTCTTGGCGTCGCTTTTAGATCGTTTGATCAAAGGTGATTTCCATAAATTTAAAAAGTACGCTATACTTTGCGCCTTCTAAAGATGTGGCTAACGCAGCAGCAGTACCGGTAAAGCGATAGCATACACTTTTATGCCCAGGTGGCGGAATTGGTAGACGCGCATGGTTCAGGTCCATGTGCCGCAAGGTGTGGAGGTTCGAGTCCTCTCCTGGGCACCAGTCGCTAAGTACAGAAAACCCAGCTAAGCTCACGTTTAGCTGGGTTTTTTGCTTTGCGCCGCCGCGCCTTGGCCCGCCCCCTGCGGGCTCTTCTTCGTTAAAAGGCCATCCGCAGGCCCACGGTCGCGCCCGCCGCCTGCCAGTTTTTCGCAAGCTCGCCCGACACGCCCAGGCTCAACACCGTGCGTTTGGAGACCTGGCCCGACAAAGACAGCCCGGCGGACAAACGGTCGCGCCCGATGTCGCCGCTGCGCTGCTGGTAGGAAACATTCAACAAGCTTGCCCGCATGGTGGCGTGGCGGTCGCCGAACTCATGCCCGACATTGGCCCAGGCCGAAGCGCGCCAGTCGACCGCGCCGGCGCTGAAAGGCACCGTGGCCGCCGCGCCCAGCGAGGCGACCAGCGATTGCAAAGTGCCGCCCTGGACCCTGAGCGCGCTGAGCTCCGGTGCACCGCTGTCGTCAAAACCCGAGTAATGATGCGCCATATAGCGCAGGCCGGTCGTCAGCTCGAAGCGGGCCTCGTCGGCCTTGCCCGTGGCCCAGCCGAACAGGCCCGATGCCGCGACGCTGCGCGTGTTCATGCTGGCGTTGTGGCTGGCGCCGGTCAAGGAAACCTGGCGGGCCACTTTGCCCCGGCCCAAACCCGCGGCCAGCGTGCCCTGCATGAAATAACCCGTGTCCAGGGCGCGATTCGCATAGAAGACCAGTTGGGCGTTGTCGCTGCGGCCGCTGCCCATCTTGTCCTTCACATCGGGGCTGCCATGCACATAACCCAGCGCATAGCCTACCGTGATTCCGGAATCCAGGCGTTGCTGCATGCCCCCCATCAAGCCCGCAAGCGAGTCCGTCATCTTGTAGCCGCCGTTATTCGCTTTCTGCGAGGACATCCGCCCGATCGCCGTTGCCCATGCCCGCCGCGTCGTATCGGCCGGCTGCGCGGCCGCTTGCGCATCGAGGCGGGCATTCGAACCCGCCGGCGGCGCCAGAGCGTCGCCGCGCCGCTGCGCGGCCAGGGCAAGTTCGGTCTGTTCAAAAAGAAACTTGCTGCTCTCGAATCCGGCCTGTATCAATTGTGCATAGCCCACACCGCCAAGCTGATCCATGACCACCGGCAAGCTCCCGGCCGTCTGGGGTGCCAGCCCATCGTAGAGCCTTTTGATTTGGGCGTCACCGGCGCGTACGCCCGCTTCGGGACGTGCGGAATCCAGCACCCTGCCCAGCTCGCGACGATTGGAGCTGTCATCCACGCCCGCCGCAGCCAGATTTCCATAAGCCGCCGGCGTGGCATAAAGGGTGACCGAAGTCGTGCCGTAGACGGTGTCGAAACGTGCTCCGGGCGGCAGGCCTGCGGCGGGCTGCTCCAGCTTCGCATAGCCGCCCTTGACACCGCCCGTGGCCGAAACCACCTGAAAGCCCTGGCCCAAAGACGGTGTGAAGCTATTGTTTGCCGATCCCGTAATGCCGCGCAAAAGCGGCGCAATCGTTCCGCCCGCCGTATAGACGCCGGACACCAGCAGACGATCGTGGTTGCCCGCGCCGTTGGCTGTTCCGGGGCCGTCGATATCCGCCTCGAAGCGAGCGCCGGCCCCCTGGCTGACATTGCCCACGAATGTCAAGGTTCCGGGTGACCCTCCCGGCGCCAGCACCCCACCCGTCTGGCGCATGCCGTCGGCAATCTTGATGGTGCCGATGCCCGACAAGCGCCCACCCTGCAAAGTCAGGCTATCGCTGTCCAGCTTGCCGTCGACTCGCAGCTCGCCCGCCCGCACATCCATGTCCAGCACGGTGTAGAGCTCCTGGCCGGGCAGAACCTCCAGCTTGGCCAGGTCGTGGTTGATGCTGACCGCATCCACGCTGGCATTCTGATCCACCAGCAGTTGCGTGCCGCTATCCAAAGCAACCTTGTAATACGTGCCGGTCTTCCACAAGCCCGTCACGCTATCCACCGACCCGAAGCGATTGCCCGGCACCTGGGCGCCACGCCAGGAGGCCGCATTGCTCCAGCGCAGCGGCGTTCCCGGCGCCGAAGGCAGGGCCTGGGCCGACTCGACGCCCGCATCCAGCAGAGCCAGCAGATTCTGTGTGATCCAGTCGGAATAGAAAGGCACGAAAGCCCAATCGTCCGACGACCCATAACCCGAGTCGCCATAAGCTCCGCCGCCGCCGCGCATGACAGTGCCGATCTGCAGCCAGCCGGAGGGGGTCTCTATAAACAGCGGGCCGCCGCTATCGCCGGCTTCGGGCTGGCCCTGATTGGCCGGTACCGGGCTGTCAAGATGGTATCGATTGTATTGGTCGGGATGGGCGGGATCGCGAAATTCCGCAACGATAATGTCCCCTCCCGGCCCAAGCCCGCCGATACGCGTGACCGCGATGCGCCGCTTGGCGTCGTTGTAGCCGTCCAGCACAGGTAGGCTGTCAGCGGGATCAGGTCGTCCAGGATTCGTTCCAGTTCCCGCCTTGCCATAGCCGACTATCGTGGCAAGCGTTTCTTTGTCGACCACATAGCCCCTGGGGGCCAGTTGCACCACGTCCAGCCCACGGACCGGTCTATCCAAGGAAATCAAGGCTATATCCCTATCATCGTTTCCCAGGTAGTCGCCATGATAGACAATTTCGCGCACGCGGCGGTCGAAAGGGGTGGATGCCGTGGCGGGCGTGGGCGAGAAGCGGATCTGTATGCTTTCCGCCCCCTCTTCCATCTTCCCGGCCTCGACAACGCAATGCGCGGCCGTCAGTATCACCCGGGAATTGATGAGCGTCCCGGTGCACTGTCGCCCATAGCCGCGACCGTCGCCAGGGTCCAGGAATATGGCGGCGACATTGGACGCGGTGTTGCCGATGTCGTAGTAATTGCCCAGGACGCCGCCGTAATAGGCGTCCAGATATCCATTATTGATATTCACGGCCTGAGCCGGCGGTACCGCCAGCCCGGCCCAGGCCAGCGCTGCGAAAAGAGGTCGAATGCGGAAGGTCGATTTTGCCATGGCTGCCTGTCTAGGGATAACTGATGCGGACCGCTGGATTGCGCACATTATCCAGAAGATAGCTTTAGACACAAATAGTCAATATTAGCCATATGCAAAATACCTACACCCTTACATAAGATCTGTGTGCCAAGTACATATTTGGTGTATGATTCGCCCTCGTCGTGCCCAGGTGGCGGAATTGGTAGACGCGCATGGTTCAGGTCCATGTGCCGCAAGGTGTGGAGGTTCGAGTCCTCTCCTGGGCACCATCGTCAAGCAGAGAACCCAGCTAAGCTCATGTTTAGCTGGGTTTTTTGTTTTCATCGGACTCAGGCCCCGTAGGCCTTGGCGAACTGCCGGTTCATGACATCGGCCTCCGCCAATATCCAGTCTTCGAAGATCTGGATGCGGGCCGGTTTGGACACGTCGGCGCGGTAGGCCAGGTAATAGGCCCCCGGGGTCGATACTCGCAGGCCGAAAGGCGCCACCAGGCGTCCGGCAAGCAGATCGTCATTCACAAAGGCCAGTTGCGCCACCATCACGCCCAGTTGATCCGTGGCCGCCTGATAGGCCAGCGCGGCGTTTTCGAACTTCAGGCCGCTGTTGCCGTCGATATGCTCCACGTCCGCCGCCTTCAGCCAGGTGGGCCAATCCGCCGGGCGATTCATCGAACACAGCAGGACATGGTTTGCCAGGTCACCGGGTTCGGACAGCCCAGACCGTTTTTGGAGCAGGCCGGGCGCGCAGACCGGCAGCAGGGTTTCCCCAAACAGGCGCAAGTATCGCGTGCCGGCCGAATCGCCGGGACGGCCCGCTTCGGAATGGATGCTGACGTCCACATCTTCGCGGCCGAAATCCGCGCGCTGATGCGAGGTGGTGATCTGTACGTCTATGCCCGGATGCAAGGCATGGAAACGCGCCAGCCGCGGCACCAGCCAGCGAATCGCGAAGGTGGGCGGCAGCTTGATGCGCAGGCGGGTCTCGTCCGGGCTTTGGCGCAACTGCCGGCTGCCATGCTCGATCTGGTCCAGCGCATTCTTGACAATGCCGAAATACACGGCGCCCTGGGCGGTAAGCTCCACCCCGTAATGGCCGCGTTCGAACAGCTTGATCTTCAGCCAGTCCTCGAGCGTGCCGACGTGGCGGCTGACCGCGCCCTGGGTCACGCACAGTTCCTGGGCGGCACGGGTGAAGCTGGCGTTGCGCGCGGCGGATTCAAAGGCGCGCAAGGCATTCAAGGGAGGCAGACGGCGCATAAGACAAACCCCGGGGCAAACTCCCGGCATGAGTTTTACTCATGCCAATTATGCCTTAATTGTGTTTGTCAGCACCCTCCTTTTATTTAAGAATGGCCAAGCAGAACGATAAGGACCAAAGGAGACCACATCATGAATAAGAAACATACTTGGCTGGCCGGAATACTGCTCGCCTGTGCCAGCTTCACCTGCGCCGCCCAGGCGCAGAACTACCCCACCCACGCCATTCGCATGTACGTGCCCTGGCCACCGGGCGGCGGGGTCGACACCATGGGTCGCATGCTGGCCGAACCACTGGCCAAGCGGCTGGGCCAGTCCATCGTGGTGGAGAACAAGGCCGGCGCCGGCGGCAACATCGGCACGGCCATCGCCGCGCGCAGCGAACCGGACGGCTACAGCCTGCTGATGGGCTCCATCAGTCCCAACGCCGTCAACGTCCACCTCTATTCCAAGCTGGGCTTCGATCCCGTCAAGGATTTCGCACCCATCATGTTCGTTTCGTCGGTGCCCAACATCCTGGTCGTGCCCACGGCCTCGCCCTTCAAGACCGTCAAGGACGTGGTCGACTATGCCAAGGCGAACCCGGGCAAGCTGAACTACGGGTCGGGCGGGGTCGGGTCCTCGCAGCACCTGGCCGCCGTGCAATTCATGAGCACCGCGAAGATCAACATCGTCCACGTGCCTTATAAAGGCACGGCGCCGGCCGAAGCCGACCTGATGGCCGGCCAGGTTTCACTGATGCTCGACACCACCACCTGCCTGCCGCTGATCGCCGGGGGCAAGCTCAGGGCCCTGGCCGTGGCATCCAAGAAGCGCAACGCCGCGCTGCCCAACGTCCCGACGTTCGAAGAACTGGGCATGCCCATCTACGCCTCGTCCTGGTACGGCCTGATGGCTCCGGCCGGCACGCCGAAGCCCATCATCGAGCGGCTCAATCGCGAAGCCAACGAAGTGCTCAAGACGGACCCGCCGGTGAAGACCTTGATGGCCGACTACGGCGCGGAAGTCGGCGGCGGCACCCCCGAAGAGTTCGCCGCTTTCATGGCATCCGAAACCAAACGCTATGAAAGCATCGTGAAGCTGTCGGGCGCCAAGCTGGACTGAACCCCCACCACACTGTAGACATCATGCAGACGAATCCTCCGCCCCGCAGCCTGTTCGAGAAAATCTGGGCGCGCCATGAAATACTGCGCCGCGAAGACGGCCAGAGCCTGCTGTACGTGGACCGGCACCTGGTCCAGGACGGCTCGGCGCCCGCCTTCGAAATGCTGCGCCAGCAAGGCTTGCCGATACGCGCGCCGCAACGCGCCTTCGCCACGCCGGACCACTATGTGCCGACCGACAGCCGCGACCTGAGCGACATCGCCGACCCGGAAAAGCAGGCCATGGTCAATGCGCTGCGCCAGGACAGCACCGGGGCGGGGATCGAATACTTCGGGCTGGAGGACCCCCGCCAGGGCATCGTCCACGTCGTCGGCCCGGAACAGGGCCTCAGCCTGCCCGGATCGCTGATAGTCTGCGGCGACAGCCACACTTCCACCCATGGCGCGCTGGGCGCCTTGGCCTTCGGGATAGGCGCGTCGGAGGTGGCCCACGTGCTGGCCACGCAATCCATCTGGCAGGCCAAGCCCGCCACCCTGCGGGTGACCATAGACGG
>JBARWC010000128.1:0-7956 GCA_049646585.1 Burkholderiaceae bacterium
GCCCATACCCGGCGCCAGCGCGGTCATTGCCGCCTTGATGGCCAGCGGCGTCACCAGCGACGAAAACCCGGCCTTCGCCTTTGCCGGTTTCATGCCGGCCAAGGCCGCGGCCCGGCAGAAGTGGCTACGGCGCTGGTGCGCCGTGCCGGCGCCGGTCGTCATGTTCGAGTCGCCGCATCGCCTGGCGGCCGCCGTCGCGGACATTGCGCTGGTTTGCGGGCCCGAGCGCGGGCTGACGCTGGCCCGGGAACTGACCAAGCGTTTCGAGCAAGTGCATACCCTGGCGGCGGGCGATGCCGCCGCATGGCTGGAATCCGACGCCCACCATGGCCAGGGCGAATTCGTGCTGATCGTGCACGAACCGGCTCAGGAAGACCCTGGCGACGCCATGGATCCGACTGCCCTGGCCCTTCTGGATGCCTTGCTGGAAAGCGTATCGCTGCGCGATGCGGCGCGCATCGCGGCCAAAGTGACCGGGCAGCCGCGCGACGCCCTGTATGCGTACGCGCTGGCGCGCCAGAAGTCAGCGCTGGGCGATGACGGGCTGTAGCCCTGTTTGCTGTTGTATCTGGAAGGCCGCATTGACGGCTTCGGTGCGCGAGGCATAGGGGCCGATCTGGACCCTGTATAGATTGTCGGCGTTCTGGACCTGAGCGGGCCGGCTCGCCGCCGTGCCGAGCTGCTGGTTGAGCTTGTTCGCCAGGTTCTGGGCGGTAGGCATGGCCGAGAATGCGCCGAATTGCAGGTACAGGCCGCTGCCGGCCACGGCGGCGCTCGCCTGGCTTAGCGGATCGGCCGGCGTCGACGCGGCGGCGATGGATAGCGGCTCGTTGCCGCTCAAGCCGCCGGCATCGTGCTCCAGGGCGGTCAGGGCGTCGGGCGTGGCCGGCCCGCTGCGGGTCATCAACCTGGGCTGCTCCAGCGGCGGGGGCGGCGGCGCCGCGGGCGGGATGGGAACGGCCTTGGGCGGCGCGAAGGTGTTGTTGCGTATGTCCTGGTTGGTGATGGCCTCGACGATGACCTGGCCGCTGCCCGGCCCTATCAACCCCAGCTTGGCGGCCGCCACATAGGAAAGATCGATGATGCGGGAGCTATGGAAAGGGCCCCGGTCGTTGATGCGCACAATGACCGATTTACCGGTGCTGGCCCGCGTCACGCGGGCGTAGCTGGGGATGGGCAGGACGGTGTGGGCGGCGGACATGCCGTACATGTCGTAGGTTTCGCCGTTGGCGGTCTTTTGCCCGTGGAATTTCTTCCCGTACCAGGATGCGGTGCCCTCTTGCCGGTAGGGCCGTTCGTCGCTGATGGGTACGTAGCGCTTGCCGAAAACGACGTAGGGCTTGAAGTTGGCGGCGGCATGCTTCTCGATGCGCGGCACGGCGTCGGGGATGGCTTCGATGTTGGCGGGTATGTCGGAGCCGGGGCCGTCGTCCTTGTAGTAGCCTCCGCCGCGGCTGCGGCCCGTGCTGGAGCAGCCGGCCAGGACGATGATCGTCAGGCATAGGAAGGCCGCGAGAAGATGGCGCGGCGCTGTCATGGGATGTCGGGGGGCGGCTGGTTGCGGTGCCGGATCAGCAGTGGGGAATGGTCGGCAAAACGCAGGGCGAGCTGTTCGGTGACATAGACCGAGCGATGCTTGCCGCCCGTGCAGCCTATGGCCACGGTCAGGTAGTTGCGGGTGTCCTGCATGTATAGCGGCAGCCAGCGGCGGATGAAGCCCGCGATGTCCTCTATCATGGTTTCGACGCTGCCGAACTGGGCCAGCCACTTGGCCACGGGCTCGTCGCGCCCCGTCAGCGGGCGCAGGGCGCTGTCGTAGTGCGGATTGGGCAGGCAGCGCACGTCGAAGACCAGGTCGGCGTCGCCGGGCACGCCGCGCTTGTAGGCGAAGGATTCAAAGGTCAGCACCACTGGCGCGCGGTCGGCCTGGACCAGGTCGCGCACCCAGGCGCGCAACTGGCCGGGTGTCAGGTCGGATGTGTCGATGACGTGTTCCTGCTCGCGCAGGGGGGCCAGCATTTCGCGTTCGGTGTCTATGCACTCTTGCAGCGACGGCGACTTGCCGCCTTGTTGCAGGCGATCGGTAAGGGGGTGGCGCCGCCGCGATTCGGAATAGCGCTGCTGCAGGGTGTGGTCGTTGGCGTCCAGGAAAATGACGCGAAAGGCCGTGCCCATGGCGCGCAGGCTGGTAATGACATCGGGCAGCTCGGCCAGTTCCCCCGGAGAGCGCACGTCGATGGCCACCGCGACGCGTTCCAGCTCGCTTTCGCGGGTGCTGGCGATGAAGTCGTGCAGGAAGCGGACGGGAAGATTGTCGACGCAGGTGTAGCCGGCATCTTCGAGCAGGCGCAGGGCGACCGATTTCCCTGATCCTGAGATTCCCGTGATAAGAACAATCTTGAGCATGACGAAGGGGTTCCGCTTTGGCGGCCGGTCGCTGGGTGGCGCCCGGCCGGATACTAAAGAACGGCCGCCTGTGCCGGTGTGGCTGGCCGTGTGCCGCTTATTCCTGGCGGCTGCTTTCCATGATGGCGATGGCCTGCCGTTCGATGAAGTCGCCCATGGTATCTATGCCGCGCAAGGTCAGTATGGTGTTGCGCACGGCGGCCTCGACCAGCACCGCCAGGTTGCGCCCGGCCGCGACCTGCAGCATGACGCGCCGTATGGGTATGCCAAGGATGTCCTCGGTCTGGTCCTGGACGGGCAGGCGCTCGAAGGCGTCCGGCGATGATCGTATCAACTGCACGACCAGCTTCAGCTTCATTTTCCGGCGGACCGAGGTTTCTCCGAATATGGTGCGGATGTCCAGCAGCCCCAGGCCGCGCACTTCAAGCAGGTTTTGCAGCAGCGAGGGGCATTGGCCTTCGATCATGTTGGGCGCCGTGCGCGAAAGCTCGACGGCATCGTCCGCCACCAGCCCATGGCCGCGCGATATCAATTCCAGGGCCAGTTCGCTTTTGCCCAGGCCGGATTCGCCGGTGATCAGCACGCCCAGCCCCAGCACGTCCATGAATACGCCGTGCGCGGTGGTCTTGGGCGCCAGCCTTTTGCCCAGGTAGATGCGCAGCAGGTCGATGAGCTCGGCGGCGTTTATGCTGGTGGACAGCAGCGGAATCTGCTGCTGATTGCAGAAGTCGATAAGGTCTTCCGGCGCCTGCATGTTCTCGGCCAGCAGGATGGCCGGCACGCCGCCGGCCACCAGGTCTTCCAGGTGGTGCTGGCGCCGCTTGATGTCGAAGCGCGTGTAGTAGGAGAGTTCTTCGGTGCCGAAGACCTGTATGCGGGAGGGGTGGATGAGGTTCAGGTGGCCGACCAGGTCGGCGCCCGACATGCCCAGGTCCGGTATCAGCCTGTGGGCGGCGCCCAGGCCGGCGATCCAGGTGAAGGGAATCTTGTCCGCGTTGTCACTGACGAGTTCTTGGATGGTGAGCATGTCGAAGGCCTCAGGCCGGCGTGCTCGTCAAGAGCTGGTGAATGACGGCCGGGTCGTTTTCAGTGGCCAGCGCCTGCCGCAAACTGGCGTCGGACATCATGCGGGCGATCTCGGCCAGCAGGTCCAGGTGCAGTTGAGTGGCGGTTTCAGGCACCAGAAGTATGAACAGCAGATTGGCCATGCGGCCGTCGGTGGCGTCGAAGCGTACCGGGTCTGCCAGCCGGATGAAGGCGGCGCAAGGCTCTTTCAGGTCTTTGATGCGGCCGTGGGGTACCGCCACATGATGGCCCAGGGCGGTGGAACCCAGCCGTTCGCGGGCGATCAGGCTGTGAAACACAGCCGTGCGGGCAATGCCGTGCTGATTCTCGAAGAGCAAGCCGGCCTGTTCGAATGCCCGCTTTTTGCTTGTGACGGCCAGATCGAGCACCACGTTGGACAGTGGCAAGATACGCGACAATAAGTTCATGACGGCCATTATATGGGCTTTGCTGCCTTCCTATAAAAGTAGCATAACTAAGGCCCCAATCACGCGGGGCGATTGAGGCCAGATGCCAGTTTGTCCGGCGCATTCGGCGCAAGCTTCTGGAGCTTGCCGGCGCGGACTCGGAACCGGTGTCGAGTGCTATTCGACCGCGCTTGCTTCTTGGCGCTTTACGGGGTCGTGAGCGTGGTTTTGAACCTTGGTCTTGTACTTGATGACCTGGCGATCGATTTTGTCGGCCAGCAGGTCGATGGATGCGTAGAGATTTTCGTCGATGGCCTCGCAGTGTATGTCCTTGCCGCGCAGACGCATGGTGACTTCGGCGCTGTGCTCCAGACGTTCTACCGAGAGTATGACCTGTGTGTCGATGACATTGTCAAAATGCCGCGCGACTCGCGCCATTTTGTTCATTACATATTCCCGGATGGCGGGAGTTACTTCCAGGTGACGACCAATGATGCTCAGGTTCATATTGAGCTCTCCTTGCAAAGAAAACGAGGTGCGCGTAAGCGCGGTTGGGAAATAAGGGATCCTCCTTGTAATGTGTCGGCAATGATTTCAGTGTATAGATTATGCAAACTAAATCAAGTGAGCCGGATCAGGCGATCAGGGTTTTTCCCAGGGCGCCACTACGGAAATCCGTGGCCGGGAAAATGGAAACAAAATACACGAACGCCCTGGCTGGGCAGGGCGTTTTCATATGGCGGAACGGAGCCGGGCGCCGCGTTTACATGCGGAAGTTCTTGCCCAGATAGACCTTGCGCACGGCCTCGTTGTCGATGATTTCGCTGGGGTGGCCGTTGGTCAGCACCTTGCCTTCGCTGATGATATAGGCGCGGTCGCATATGCCCAGCGTTTCGCGCACGTTGTGGTCGGTGATGAGCACGCCGATATTGCGGTTTTTCAAGAAATGCACGATGCGCTGGATCTCGATCACTGCGATAGGGTCCACGCCCGCGAAAGGCTCGTCCAGCAGGATGAAGCGGGGGTGGGTGGCCAGGGCGCGCGCGATTTCCACCCGGCGGCGCTCGCCGCCCGACAGGGAGATCGCCGTGTTGCGGCGGATGTGGCCGATCTGCAATTCGTCGATCAGCGATTCCAGGTTCTCGCCGATACGCGACGACGACAGGGGGGCGCCGCTTTCGTCCAGCTGCAGCTCCAGCACGGCGCGTATGTTTTCCTCGACCGTCAGGCGCCGGAATACCGAGGCATCCTGCGGCAGATAAGACAGCCCCATGCGCGCGCGCTTGTGCATGGGCATGCTGGTAATGGGGGTGCCGTCGATTTCGATGCGCCCGGAGTCGGTGGGAACGATGCCCACTATCATGTAGAAGCTGGTCGTCTTGCCGGCGCCGTTAGGGCCCAGCAGGCCCACGACTTCTCCACTGTCGACCGACAGTGAGACATCGTGGACCACCGTGCGCTTGCCGTAGGTTTTACGCAAGCCGGTGGCGTGCAAGCTGCCGTGGGTGGAACTGGGAGAGCGTGTTCCGCCCGGTTTCGGCTTCTGGGTTGGAAACATAGATCGGTGCTTTCAAATAAACATGGGCGCTGTGTCGGGGACGCAGGGCCGGCATTACCGGGGGCTAGCCGCTTTCTTCTGAGGGGTGGCTGTTTTCTGGGGGCCGGCTGCTTTTTCGGGGGTGCCCGATTTTTTCCTGCATTCGGCCGCCGCCGCATCGGCCTTGGCGCGCGGCTGGGCCAGCGAGCGCACCCGACCGCCGTTGGCCGCCGAGTTCGGGCCGCCGTAGGCTTCGTAGGTGTCGGTCTTTTGCTTGTAGATGACGCGTTCGCCCTTGACGTTGTCGAAGGGCTTGCCGCAGACATAGCGGGTAATGACGGCCTGGCCTATCATTTCCAGCTCTTCCTTCTTGCCATCGTACTCGCTGCGCAGCCCCTGGGCTTCGATGACCTCGAATTTTTCCGGGTTTTCCTGGCGGATGTGCACCAGCTTGCCCTTGTTCACCGTGGCGGTTCCGTACTGGAAGCCTTCGGCGTCCTCGCGCATGGTCAGCGTGTCGGAATGCAGCGTCATCAGCCCGCGGGTCATGATGACGTTGCCGGTGAAAACGCTTTCCTTCTTGACGTCGTCGTAGTTCAGCGTGTCGGACAGGATCAGCGTGTCGGGTTCTTCGGCTGGCTTGCTGCCCGCTTGGGCATATGCCAGTCCGGCCATGCCGGCGATAGCCAGGGCGGTCAGCCATGCGGCGTAGCGGGGAAGGCGTAGTGGAGTCATGGTTTTTTTTCTTTCGTGCCGGAATTGGTGGAGCGGCCTGGCTTGGAGTCCTCGCCCGATATCTTGACATCGGTGGCGGAGAAAACCTGCAATTGCCGCGTTTTGTTATCGTAACGCATACCCTTGCCGTTCATGGTGGATTTGCCGTTCACCACCAGGGCGGGCAAGTCGGTAAAGACCACGTCCTGGTTGGGCAGCAGGGTCAGTTGCTGGCTTTTTACATCGAGGGCGGCGTTATCCGCGTCGGGCATCCTGTGCACGTGGGCGTCGCCCTTCATGATGATGCGTTCGCCGCCTTGGTCCATGATGGCCGTCTTGGATGTTCCTATGGTAACCGGCGAGCCGGGCTGCTGGCCGACGGCCCTGGCCGTGGTGACTTCATAGGAGTCGTCGTCGGGGTAATGCCGCATGTAGTCGCCTTCCAGCCGATTGATGGCCACGCCCTGAGGGTCGGTGCGCACCATGACGAAGTTCGACGACCACGAATCGGGTTCGTGGGTGATGCGTCGCGGCGGATCGATGGGAATCGAGCGCTGGGCGTAGTCGGCCGCCCACCAGGTGCCGACGACCAGGACGAGCAGCAGCAGGATGGCGATCAGGGCGGGCGCGCGTTCTTTCATTATTGGATGGCGCCGCTCATGCGCGCGGCGGCGGGGTTGAAGAAGGCGCCCAGCTTGCCTTGCGATGCCAGGATCAGGTCGCAGCATTCGCGCACGGCGCCCGAGCCGCCGGGCAGGGACGCGACCCAGTGCGCCACCTGCGATACATAGGCGGGCGCATTGGGTACGCTGGCCGCGAAGCCCACGCGTTGCAGGGCGGCCAGGTCGATGATGTCGTCGCCCATATAGCCCACTTGGGACAGCGTACAGCCTTGTTCCTGGGCCAGCGCGGCGATGGCCGCCGCCTTGTCGCGCACCCCTTGCCGCACCAGGGCGATGCCCAGTTCGGCGGCCCGGCGCGCCACGATGGGCCCTTCGCGGCCGGTCACCAGGGCGACGGGAATGCCGCTTTCCTTCAGCAGGCGCAGGCCGTGCCCGTCCAGCGCATGGAAGCCCTTGGCGATTTCGCCGTGCTCACCGTACCACAGGCGGCCGTCGGTCAGCACGCCGTCCACGTCGAAGGCCATCAGGCGCACCTGGCGGGCGCGTTCGACCACGGCCGGGGCTATCCTGGCCAGGATCAGTGCTTCGGCGGGGTGGGATACATGGGGTAGGTTCATGGTCAGATCACCTTGGCGGCAAGCAAGTCGTGCATGTGCAAAGCGCCTAATAATAGCCCGGCATCGTCCAGGACCAGCATTTGGTTCAGTCGGCCGGCGTCCATCAGCGTGGCCGCCTCGACCGCCAGCGCCCCGGGCGCAACCGATTTGGGGTTGCGGCTCATGCCGTCGGCGACGGTCAGGGGGCGGATGTCGCCGTGCCGGGCGATCAGCCGCCGCAGGTCGCCGTCGGTGAAGATGCCCACGGGCAGCCGCCGGTCGTCGACCACGATGGTCATGCCCATGCCTTTGGTGGACATTTCCACCAGTGCCTCGGGCACGGGTGTGCCGGCATGCACGATGGGCAGGGCGTCGCCCTGGCGCATGACGTCGCGCACTAGTGTCAGCAGCCGCCGGCCCAGGGCGCCGCCCGGGTGCGAACGGGCGAAATCCTCGCGGCTGAAGCCGCGGGCCTCAAGGCAGGCGACGGCCAGGGCGTCGCCCAGCACCAGGGCCGCCGTCGTGCTGGCCGTGGGGGCCAGGTTCAGGGGGCAGGCTTCCTGGGCGACGTGCGCGTCCAGGTGCAAGTCGGCGCTGCGGGCCAGCTC
>JBARWC010000129.1:0-10725 GCA_049646585.1 Burkholderiaceae bacterium
ACTGGCACACCTTGGCGGCGGCGCTGCGCACCAGGGAAATCGTGTGGATCGCTTCTTCGATGGAGTCGGCGCGCGCCGGGATGGCCAGGAAGTCCTGCACGTCCATGCCGCGCCCCGCATGCAGCCCGCCGCTGAGGATGTTGACCATGGGCAGGGGCATCTGCCGCTGCGGATTTCCGGCCAGTTGGGCGATGTGCTCGGCCAGCGTAACGCCGCGCGCGGCGGCGGCCGCGCGGCAGGCGGCGATGGAGACGCCCAGTATGGCGTTGGCGCCCAGCCGCTTCAGTTGTTCGGTGCCGTCCAGCTCGTGCAGCCGCCGGTCCAGCCCGCTTTGGTCCAGGGCGTCGAAGCCGACCACGCTCCTGGCGATGTCATGGTTGACGTGGGCCGCCGCCTTGAGTACGCCCAGGCCCCAATAGCGTTGCGGATCGCCGTCGCGCAGCTCGTGGGCTTCGTACGACCCGGTGGAGGCGCCGGAGGGGACGGCGGCGCGGCCATGGCTGCCGTCGTCCAGGGTTACGTCCACTTCGATGGTGGGACGGCCTCGCGAGTCCAGTATCTGGCGCGCTTCGACGGTTTTGATGGCGGTGTGCATGGCAGGGTTTTCCTTGAGGCAGGCGGTTGTAGGCGGCGGATTTTGCTTTGGATGAGGGGATTACAGCATGAAATGTACACGTGTGCAATTTGGATGGAAGTTTTCCCGGCCGAGCGCCGCAAGGGCGCGCTCCGAAAGGGCCGCGGGCAAGAGTGGGATTGATGGACCGCATGCTGCCCGACAGGTAAAATATCAAGCTTTTCCAGGGTTCCCTTCATGACCATGTCAAGCGCGGCCAGTCGCGGTTCTCATCCGATGACCAAAGATCAAGAAATCAAAAACAAAGAAACAAAAAAAGAGTCTTTGGTGGATATCGCCCATCGGGAGCTCGAAAGGCGCTTTGTCACGCTCGAACTACCTCCGGGGTCGATCTGGAAGGAAAGCGACCTGGCCGAGCTTGTCGGCATAGGGCGCACGCCGGTTCGCGAGGCGTTGCAGCGCATGGCGTCGGACCAGCTGGTAACCGTACTCAAGCGAGCGGGCGTGATGATTTCCACTCCCACCATACAAGACCAGCTATGCGTGGTGGAGACCCGCCGCGCGCTTGAGGAAATCGTCTCCATACGCGCCGCCAAAAGCGCCTTCGAGCCCGAAAGACAGTATTTGCGCGATATGGCGGCTTCCATCGAAGCGGCGGGGCACAAGGGCGATGTGTTCGGCTATCTGCTGTTCCATTTCGAAATCAAGCGGGTCGTGGCGCAGTTTGCACGCAATCCCTTTGCGGCACGGGCGCTTCGGCCCTTGCATACGTTTTCGCAGCGTTTTTATTTCATTCACCACAGGCGCTTCAACAACCTGGATGAGGTGGGCAATGCGCATGCGGAACTATCGCGGGCGATCGCCTCGGGCAATGTGGCGTTGACCAAAAAATGCAGCACCCGGGTCAGCGACATCGCCGAGGCCTTCACGCGCAACCTGCTGCTCGAGGCGCATTGATTACGCCGGCTTAGATCGCGTCAGCGTACAGGTCGTATTCGTCAGAGTCCGTGACGCGCACGCGCACCATATCGCCAGGCTTGAGCGTTTTTTCGCTGCTGACGAACACGCTGCCGTCGATTTCAGGGGCATCGGCGCTGGAGCGGCCGATGGCGCCGTCTTCATCGATTTCGTCGATCAGCACGTCGATTTCACGGCCTATCTTGCGGGCCAATCGGGCCGTGGAAATGGCCTGCTGATGCTCCATGAAGCGATTCCAGCGATCTTGCTTGACCTCGTCGGGAACGTGGTCGGCCAATTCGTTGGCGCGCGCGCCGTTCACCGGCGAATACTGGAAGCAGCCGACGCGATCGAGCTGGGCCTCGGTCATCCAGTCCAGCAGGTACTGGAAGTCTTCCTCGGTTTCGCCAGGGAAGCCGACGATGAAGGTCGAACGCAGGGTCAGGTCGGGACAGGCTTCCCGCCAGCGCTTGATGCGGGCCATCGTGCGGTCCTCGAAAGCGGGGCGCTTCATGGCCTTCAGTATCCTGGGGCTGGCGTGCTGGAAGGGAATGTCCAGGTAAGGCAGTATCTTGCCCTCGGCCATCAGCGGTATCACCTCGTCCACGTGCGGGTAGGGATAGACGTAGTGCAGGCGTGTCCAGACGCCGAAGCCGGCCAGGGCCTCGCTGAGCTGGGTCATGTGCGTCTTGATGGGCCGGCCGTTCCAGAACCCGCTGCGGAACTTGACGTCGACGCCATAGGCGCTGGTGTCCTGTGAAATGACCAGCAATTCCTTTACGCCGGCCTTGACCAGGCGCTCGGCCTCGCCCATGACCTCGCCGATGGGCCGGCTGACCAGATCGCCGCGCATGGACGGGATGATGCAGAAGCTGCAACGGTGGTTGCAGCCTTCGGATATCTTCAGGTAGGCATAGTGGCGGGGCGTCAGCTTGATGCCTTGCGGTGGCACCAGGTCGATGTAAGGGTCGTGCTTCAGGTTGGGCGGGGCCGCCTCGTGCACGGCCCTGACGACCTGCTCGTATTGCTGCGGGCCGGTCACCGCCAGCACGGCGGGGTGGACGTCGCGGATCATGGATTCCTCGACGCCCATGCAGCCGGTGACGATGACCTTGCCGTTCTCGGCGATGGCCTCGCCGATGGCGTCCAGCGATTCGGCCTTGGCGCTGTCGATGAAGCCACAGGTGTTGACCACCACCACGTCGGCGTTGTCGTAGTCCGGCGTGATGGCGTAGCCTTCGGTGCGCAGCTGGGTCAGTATGCGCTCGGAATCAACCAGCGCTTTGGGACAGCCGAGGCTGACGAAGCCGACTTTTGGGGAACTCATGAATTACCTCGTTGAGCCCGTGGCTCGATATGGAAACATAATTTTAACGGCAGGCTGTGGCCTGGAATTGATGATAAAGTCCGGATCAAAGTGAACTTACGCAGGTTTTGCATTCGTGCCCGATACCTCATCCAAGCAAGCCCCCTTGTCCGACATCATTTTGGCCAGCGCGCGGAATGTGCGGGCGGTGCTGGCCGGGCGCTCGCTGTCGGACAGCCTGGCTGAAACGCCGGCCGCGCTAAGGGCCGCGACCCAGGCCGTGTCCTTCCATGCCATGCGCAAGCTGGGCCTGGCGCGCGGTGTAAAACGGATACTGGTGCAGCGCACCCCGCCCAACCCCTTGTTCGATGCCGTGTTGCTGGTGTCGTTGGCGCTGCTGGATACGGCACTGGAATACGCCGACGGCGAGCCGGACGGCGCCTTGCGCCACTTGCCGCGGTATGCCGTGCATACGGTGGTGGACCAGGCTGTAAGCGCCGTGGACGGCCAGAAGGCGATGCGTGCTTACAAAGCCCTGCTAAATGGCAGCTTGCGCCGCTATATACGTGAAAGGCCCGTCATTTTAGCGCAGGCGCTGGAAAATGACGAAGCGATGTTCAACCATCCCGACTGGTGGGTGGCGCAGTTGCAACTGGCGTATCCGGATCAATGGCGGGCCTTGCTGCAGGCCTCCGACCTGCCCGGCCCCATGTCCTTGCGCGTCAATACGCGCCGCGCCACGATGGAGCAGGTACAGGGCGCGCTGGACGCGGCCGGCATCCAGGCGGTCAAGGCGGGGGAAAACGCCCTGGTCCTGGCCGAGGCACGCCCCGTCCAGGCCGTGCCGGGTTTTCAAGAAGGCTGGTGGTCGGTGCAGGACCTTGCAGCGCAGCAAGCCGGCGCCCTGCTGCCGCTGCAAGACGGCATGCGCGTCCTGGATGCCTGCGCGGCGCCCGGCGGCAAGACAGCGCATATGCTCGAGCGCGCCCAGGTCGAACTGCTGGCGCTCGATTCCGATTCCTCGCGTCTGGCGCGCGTCGGCGAGAACCTTGCCAGGCTGCGGCTGGACGGCCCGCGCGTGTCCTTGCTGTGCGCGGACGCGGCCGATCTGGCCTCGTGGTGGGACGGCAGGCCTTTCGATGCCGTGCTGGCGGACGTGCCCTGCACGGCGTCCGGCGTGGTCCGCCGGCATCCCGACATCCGCTGGCTGCGGCGCCAGGCCGACGTGGGCAAGACGGCGGCGCTGCAACGAAAAATCGTCGATGCGCTGTGGCAAACAGTGAAGCCGGGCGGCCATTTGCTTTATGCTACATGCTCCGTCTTCCCGCAGGAGGGGGAGCGGCAGGCGGCGCAGTTCCCGCAGCGCCACAAGGATGCGGCCAGGTTGCCGGCGCCGGGGCAGTTGCTGCCGCGGGCGGACGGTTCCCTGGTATCACACGATGGTTTTTTCTACGCACTGTTTGCCAAGACGGCCTGAGTCGTCAAAAATGGCGCCTTGGCACCGCTTCGCTTCATGTACTGGTTAGCGCTAATGCTTCGAGTCCTGCTTTCCCTGTTCCTGTGTTTCTCCTTGGCCGCGAACGCTCAAGTCGACCCGATCGACGAGGGTGCGCGCGTGGTCAAGGTGGAGCCCGTGGTGCGCGACGGAGAGCTGTTCATCGACGCCGACGTCGAACTGGCCGTGACGGGCGATGTGCGCAATGCCGCCCAGAAGGGCGTTCCCCTTTATTTCACCGCCGACCTGGAAATCGTCTCCAAGCGCTGGTGGTGGTTCGACAAGGTGGCCGTCAAAGAACAGCAGACCTGGCGCATCGTCTATAACGCGTTGACGCGTCAATGGCGGGTCGGCACGGGCGAACTTTCCCTGCCCGAATCATCGCTGGACGACGCCTTGGCGCAGGTCCGGAATATACGCGGCTGGGCGGTTGCCGATCTGCGCGATCTCGAACACGACGAGATGTACCACGGCAGCATACGCGTAAGGCTGGATACCTCCCTACTGGCACGCCCCTTCCAGGTCGATGCTTTCAACAGCAGCGCCTGGTCCTTGGCTACCCCATGGAAAAACTTCACTTTCTCAATCTCCGTCGACGAGCCCCAGCGCTAGTACGCTGGGGTTTGCGGGCGGCGCTGGTCGTCGCCGCCGGCAGCGCCCTGGCGCTGCTGGCCCTGTTGGTATGGTCCACGGGCAATGCCTCGCGCTACGCGCAGCAGTACGACACGCTGCTGTTGCTGAACGGCATCCTGGCCGTCGCCCTGATATCGTGGGTGGTCGTGCTTGCGGCGCGCCTGATGCGCCAGATCCGACGCCGGCAGTTCGGCGCTCGCCTGACCGCGCGCTTCGCCCTGTATTTCGCCTTGATCGGCGTCTTGCCGGGCATCCTGATCTATGTGCTTTCCGTGCAGTTCATGTCACGCTCCATCGAGTCCTGGTTCAACGTGCGGGTGGACAGCGCGCTGGAGGCGGGGCTGAACCTGGGACGCGCCGCCCTGGATTCGCAGCTTGGCGACCTGAACTCGCGCGCCAAGGACATGGCGGGCAAGCTGGCCAGCGCCAGCGACGCCGACATGGCCTTGAGCATCAGCCGCCTGCGCGAGGCCGGCGGCATGACGGAAGCCATGGTGTTCACCGGCAACGCCAGGCTGGTGGCGTTCTCGTCGTCGGCCTACGGCAAATTGCTGCCCGACATGCCGCCTTCCAGTGTGGTTAATCAGTTGCGGGTGTCGCGCGGCTATTCCGCCGCCGAGGCCGACGAGGTGCCGCGCGACAACCCCGTGGAGGCGCCGGCCACCAATACCGGCCTGCATCTGCGCGTGGTCGTGCCCATCAATACGCTGGATCGGCTCTCGTCGGCGCTGGGGGTGTCGCCCGACACGCGCTGGCTGCAGGTAATCGAGCCGGTGCCGGAGCAGATCGCCCGCAATGCCAACCAGGTGCAGCAGGGCTTCCGCGATTACCAGGAACTGGCCCTTTCCCGACTGGGCCTGCGCAAGCTCTATGGCATCACCCTGACGCTGGCGCTGATTCTGTCGGTGTTCGCGGCGATGGTCGTGGCCCTGGCGGTGTCGCGGCGCCTGGTCAGGCCGCTGCTGACTTTGGCCGCGGGCACGCAGGCGGTGGGCGTGGGCGACTACCGGCCGCTACCCGAGCCGCCCGAGCGCGACGAGGTTGGCCAACTGACCCGTTCCTTCAACGCCATGACCCGCCAGTTGGACGAGGCCAGGCATATGGTCGAGAATAATCGGCAGCAGCTTGAGCGCTCCAACGTCTATCTGGAATCGGTGCTTAGCAATTTGTCGTCCGGCGTGCTGGTTTTCGACGAAACCTTCCGCGTCACCATGTTCAACCAGGGGGCGCAAAGCATCTTGCGCGTCGACCTGCGTTCGGTCAAGGGCCGTCCGCTGGAAACCGCGGACGGCGCCTTCTCCTTGTCGCAACTGATACGCCAGGCCTTCGCGGCGCATGCGGCCGTGGGTTCCGAACGCCTGTATTGGCAGCAGCAGTTCGAACTGGAACTGGAGGCCGCCAGCGACAATGAAACGAAGAAGCACGTCGTAACGCTGTTGGCGCGCGGTACACACCTGAGGGTCGACGGGCGGGGCAACGGCTACCTGGTCGTGTTCGACGACATAAGCGAAGTCATTTCCGCCAACCGCACCGTGGCATGGGGCGAGGTGGCACGCCGGCTGGCGCACGAGATCAAGAATCCGCTGACGCCCATACAGCTTTCCGCCGAGCGCCTGGCCATGAAACTGGCCGACAGGCTGAACGAAACAGATGCCGCCATGCTCCTGCGCTCCACCAATACCATCGTCAACCAGGTCGCTTCGCTGAAGCAGATGGTCGACGACTTCCGGGAATACGCCCGCACGCCGCCGGCGCAGATGCAGCGCATCGACATCAATGCCCTGATCGCCGACGTGCTGGCCCTGTATGGCTGGGATCCGGCCGGCGGCGCGGTGCGTGACGATGGCCGCAGCCTGCGGATCGACGTCGAGTTCGATCCCGAGCTGCCCATCGTCGAAGGCGACCCCACGCAATTGCGGCAGGTCATACATAATCTGCTGGCCAATGCGCGCGACGCCGCGACGCAGGACCAGCCCCTGGCCGATGCCAGCATCAGCGTGCAGACCAAGCTGACCCGTTCGGACATCGAAGACGGCCAGGAACATCCGGCCGTCAGGCTGTCCGTGTCCGACAACGGCCCGGGCTTTGCGCCCCAGGTGCTGAACCGCGTGTTCGAGCCCTACGTGACGACCAAGGCAAGCGGAACCGGCCTGGGTCTTGCTATAGTTAAAAAAATTATCGAAGAGCATGGCGGTCGAATAGATATTTCAAACCGTCGCGAGGGCGGGGCTCGCATTTCCATCCTCTTGACGCGCCTTGCCGGAAAGCAGTCCGCGCTGGACGAAGCAGGGCAAGGGAACGATAATGCGGAAAAAAGGTAGGTGACGCTATATGGCCAGAATCCTGGTTGTCGACGATGAAATTGGCATTCGTGAACTGCTGTCGGAAATTCTTTACGACGAAGGGCACACGGTGGAGCTGGCTGAAAACGCCGCCCAGGCGCGCGCCGCGCGCTTGCGTGCACGACCCGATCTGGTGTTGCTGGATATCTGGATGCCCGATACCGACGGTGTAAGCCTGCTCAAGGAATGGGGCTCGCAAGGGCTGCTGGATATGCCCGTCGTCATGATGAGCGGCCATGCAACCGTCGATACGGCGGTCGAGGCCACGCGCATCGGCGCCGTCGATTTTCTTGAAAAGCCCATCACGCTCCAGAAGCTGCTCAAGACCATTGCGGCCGGCCTTGCCAGGCCCGTGGTAACGCCGGCGCTGGTCGCCGCGGCGCGACTGCCCGAACGCCGGGCCGACCAGCCGCAGCCGCTGACCACCACCGCCGCGTCCATGCCCGCCGCCGCCGAACCCGTGGGCGAACTGAATCATTCGCTGCTTGGGGGCATATCCCTGGACCAGCCGCTGCGCGACGCGCGCGACGAGTTCGAGCGCATTTACTTCGAATACCATTTGGGGCGCGAGAATCACAGCATGACGCGGGTATCCGAAAAAACCGGGCTCGAGCGCACTCACTTGTACCGCAAGCTCAAGCAGCTTGGCATCGATTCGTCCCGCAAGAAGAATGCCAGCCAGTAGCGGCGTTTCATTTTCCACTTTGACGGTTGGCAGGGGCGGCATTGGCCGCCCTAGTCTTGATTGCCCTGGCCGGTGCATGCGGCCGGCCTTGTCCCCTTGATTTCGAAGGAACACAGATGGCCCATCTTTTCGAACCTCTGGCCCTGCGGGGGCTTACTTTACCCAATCGCATCATGGTGTCGCCCATGTGCCAGTATTCCGCATCCGACGGCAACGCCACAGCGTGGCACCAGGCCCATCTGGGCAGCCTGGCCCTGGGCGGCGCCGGCATGCTCTGCCTGGAAGCCACGGCGGTCAGCCGGGAAGGGCGAATCACGTCCGGCTGCCTGGGCTTATGGAGCGATGAAAACGAAGCGGCGCTGGCCGGCGTCCTGCGCACCCTGCGCGCCGCCTCGCCCATGAAACTTGCCATCCAGCTAAGTCACGCCGGGCGCAAGGCTTCCAGCGCCGCGCCTTGGGACGGCGGCCAGCTTGTGGCGGTCGAAGAGGGCGGCTGGCAGCCGCTGGCTCCATCCGCACTGCCTCAGAAACCGGAAGAGCCGCTGCCCCGGGCCCTGACCGTCGCCGATCTGGATCGCATCAAGGCCGATTTCGTCCAAGCGGCCAAGCGGGCCGTCGGGCTGGGTTTCGATGCCATCGAACTGCATGGGGCGCATGGCTATCTGCTGCACCAGTTCCTGTCGCCCATCGCCAATCAGCGCGACGACCAATACGGCGGCAGCCTGGAGAGCCGCATGCGCTATCCGCTGGAGGTTTTCGATGCGGTCCGCGCCGTCGTGCCGGACGCCATTCCGGTGGGCGTGCGCCTGTCGGCGACCGACTGGGTCGATGACGAGCCCAGTTGGACACTGGATCAGACCGTGGAGCTGGGCATGCGCCTGAAGGACAAGGGCGTGGACTGGCTGGACGTGTCCAGCGGCGGCGTGTCGCATCGGCAGCGGATACCGGTGGGGCCGGGCTATCAGGTGCATCTGGCCGAGGCGGTCAAGCGCGAGGTCGGCGTGCCCACCGTGGCGGTGGGCTTGATCACCGAAGCCGGCCAGGCGCAGGCGATAGTCGCCGACGACCGGGCCGACATGATCGCCGTGGGGCGGGGGATGCTGTACAACCCCCGCTGGGCCTGGCATGCGGCGGCGGAACTGGGCGGGAAGGTCCAGGGGCCGCCGCAATACTGGCGTTCGCTGCCTTCCGGCAAGAGCGCCGTATTCGGAAACATCACCTTCGGAATGCGCTGAAGGCGGAATCGCCCCGGATCAGGACTCGTCCGGCTTGCGCGGCCGCACTGTCGGCCGCTTGCCGTCCTTGTCGGTGGCGCGCCCTATCGAACTTGCCGATATGCGGGTTTCGCCAAAGGCGCCGCGATGCCCCGCGGCGCGCCAGGCGTGCCCATAGGCTACTTCAAGGCTCAGGTGTATGGTGCCGTCGTCGTCGCGCCGGGCTTCCAGGGCATCCAGCAGCCGCTGCCGCCATTGGCGGCCCGACAAGCCGGGCTTGCGGTCCTGGCTGGGGTTGCCGCCCAGGACGCGCATGTCCTCCAGCAGTTTTTCGGGGCTGCGGTAGGTCAGCGTCAGGATCTCCTGGTCCATGACCGGATCGGCGAAGCCGCGCTGTATGAGCAGATCGCCGAAATCGTGCATGTCTACAAATTGAGGTGTGGCGGTCTTCAGGCCGGCGTCGAGCACGGCGCTGCGCAGTTCGGCCAGCGAGCCGGGCCCCAGGCATGAAAACATCACCAGCGCGCCGGGCTTCAATACGCGTCGCCATTCGCTCAGTACATTATGCGGCTCGGGGTGCCAGTGCAGCGCCATATTGGACCACACCAGGTCCAGGCTTTCCGGGTCCAGCGTTGAGTCGGCCAGGTCCGCCTGCACGAAGCGCACAGGCCGCGTGGGCTTGTTGCGCAGCTTCTGCCAGAACCCGGGCTTGGCGGCGTAGCGCTCGCGCGCCGCCTCCAGCAAGGACTCGCAAGCGTCCAGCCCCACGTAGTCCATTTGCGGGTAGCGGGCGCGCAGGGGTTCCAGCGCATGCGCGGCGCCGCAGCCCGCATCGAGTACCGTGACGGGCGCTATCCGTATGTAGCTCAAGCGTTGCAACATGCGCTGGGCGACCTCGCCATACAAAAATTGCGCGGCATCCAGCGGGGCGCGGCGGGCGAACTGCCTTACGACGTGGGTGGAATCGATGCGCAGGGTAGGTGGCTGTGACATTTCTAGGCGGGAATGGCTGGTGTCGGAAGAGCGTTCGTGCTTAGATGGGCGCCTGTGGCCTTCGCAGCGTGCCGCCCGAGTCCGGGTCTGAAGGATACCATTATGGCTTATCCCCCTCCTTCGTGCGAATCATCCAGCCCGATTCAGGCGGCGCGGCAGCGCCTGGACGGTCTGTTGCGTGCCTGCGCCTTGCGCATTCCCACGTCTTGCAGCTTATGCCGGAGCCGGGCGCGCGGCGGACTGCTTTGCGCGCATTGCCATCAAGCCGTCATCGGCTCCATGGCCGGCGCGACGAAGCGCTGCGCGGTCTGCCGCCTGGCCCTGGATGGGTGGGGGGCTTGCCCGGATTGCGGCAGGCTGGCGCCGGCATTCGATCGCGTGCTGGCGGCCTTCGACTATGCGTCTCCGGGCGACCTGCTGATCCATCAGCTGAAGGTGGAGCGGCGTTTCACCAGCGCCGGCATGCTGGCCGCCATGCTTGCCGACGCCGTTGCCGTCGCCTCGCCCCCCTTGCCCGTGGATGCCG
>JBARWC010000130.1:0-7746 GCA_049646585.1 Burkholderiaceae bacterium
GCCAGCATCCATGCGCCCAAGGCGGTGGGCGCCATGCCGATGCGCGCGCGGGCTTGCATGGCCTCCAGGCTGGCGCGGATGCGGCCGTGCAGGCGGCGTGCTCCATGGAACAGGCTGAGGCTGGCGCCGGCTTCGAGCAGCAGGTCTTGCTCTTGGAAAAAAGCCACCTTGGGCGTGTATTGCAGCAGGCACAAGGCGATCTCCTCCAGGCGGTCGCGCCGTGCCTGCGCCCGGTCGGGGACCAGCAGGATGTCGGGAGCCAAGCCCAGCGCGGTGCTGGACCGCATGCCCGGCTTGACGCCCTTGGCGCTGGCCGCCGGCGTGCAGACGCGGATCCGATCCTGGAGCAGGACAGCCGCCGGGCGCGCTTCAGCCGGCCAATGCGGAAAGTGAACGTCCAGGCTGTGCGTGGGCAGGTGCAGGCTGAACCAGAGGAGCGGGCTGTTCATGGTGTTCGGGTAGCGGTGCCGCGCTGCGCGCGGGGTGCAAGGCAAGGGATATCGGTTTGTCGCAAGCAGGGCCGCGTCGCTTCAGGATGAAGGCCTGGATGCCTTGGGCAATGGGCATCAGTTGCAAGCGCAAGGGCGCGGCGCTGGCCTGCGCGGCCTGGGTGAGCGGACGCAGCAGCACGAAAAGCGCATCGCTTTGCCGGGCCGCCAGGTGCAGGCGGCGCAGGCCGGCCGGCTGCGGGGCGTCGGCCCAGCAAAGCAGGGCGGCGCAGGCGTTGTGTTTCAGGATTTGCTCGGCGGCCCACAAGGTGTCGCCCTGTGTCCTGGGCTTGATCCACACCAGGCGCCGCGCCTGTAGCCGCCAATCGGCCCAGCAATGGAAATGGGGCTCGTAAGGGGGGTGCACCAGGATCACGCTGCGCTCGGGCGGAAGATGGGCCAGGGCGGGGCGGAGCAAGTGGATTTCGCCTATGCCGGCCCGGCTGGGCAGGAATTCGATGAGCGAGCCCAGGGGCCAGCCCCGGCCCGGCAGTTCGCGGTCCAGCGCGTCGAAACCGGTGGAAACGACGGGGTGCAGCGGGCGGGCCAGCTGGCTTCCCCGCCAGAGGGCAGGGTGGATGTGCTCCGGGGGTCGCGATGAAAAATCTGGCATGGGTCATGGGCCATACAGTAATTACTGTATAAATATACAGTAAATATCAACCTGACCATAATCCGAGGCAATTTCCATCTGACGTACAATTTTCGGATTGCCGAGCAAAAGCAGGCTTTCAGGAGATCACACTATGGCGAAGCAAGCGGATTTGCCGGATCCTTTCATTTTCATTCCCAAGACAGGAAAGCCCGAACTGCTGTTTGTGCTGCTGCATGGCGAGTCGGCCGACCCCGAGCAGTTGTTTCCCTTGGCCGAAGCCATCAAGCGCGCCTTCCCGCGCGCCATGGTGATGCTGCCCTATGCGTTCGAAAACGCCCAGGCGGGCGGCCAGGCGTCCGAGGACTGGAGCGATATAGAAGGCTACCACTGGATAAGCCCGGTCGGCCTGTCCGAAAGCAACTATGCCGAGCGCGTCGCCCGGGCCCTGCCGCCGCTTGTCGAACAGGTTAAACGGACACAGGCCGCCTACGGCCTGACGGGCCAGCAGACGGCCCTGGCGGGGTTTTCCCAGGGCGCGTCGATGGCGCTGGAGGCCAGCCATGCCACGCCCGACCTGGCCGGCCGGGTCCTGGCTTTTTCAGGCCTGTACGCGGCCTTGCCGGACACGGTGCCGCCCACCACCATGCTGCACTTCTTCCATGGCGCCGGCGACCAGCAGGTTTCGGTGAACGATGTCGAGTCCACGTTGGTCCGCCTGGGCGAGCTGCAGGGCGACGCGACCCTGGATGTGGCTTCCCGGATAGGGCACGAATTGCACGAGGCGCTGATCAAGCAGGCCATCGTACGCTTGCAGACCTGCGTTCCCTTGCGTAACTGGGAGGATGCCCTGGGCTCATTGCAAGAGCAGGGTCATGATGACGCGCCCGTGCCCGCGCGGCCGGCGGGCCGGACCTTGCACTAAGGTTGTTTCAGTCGGGACCGGTGGCGGGCCTGTTCCAGATGAAGGTCGCTCGAGTGGTTTTCGACGCCGCAATGGTAATGGTCTTGGACTGCGTCTGATTGTCGTAGGTGACGAAAAGCCGGTACGAGCCCGGGTCCAGCCTGGCCAAGAAGTAGGGGCCGTCGGAAGTCACATTCAAGACAGTGGCATCGCTTGTGTTGCGGATCACTACCTGCACTTCGCCGGCGTAGGCCGCCTTGCCGTCCACCTGGCTGGCGAAGGTCAGGGCAAGAGGCCACTGGTTCATGGCCTGTTTCATGGAGGTGGATTCGTCCTGGCCGAAGCCGCCGCTGACGTATTCGGTGCTGCCTTGTATTTGCGTGGGGGGAAGCTCGGCATGTGCGGGCAGGCCGCCGGCCAGCAGCAAGGCCGCCGCCAGGACCATGTTCAAGGCCGTTTTTGACGGCCTGACGTTTGAAAGGGGAGCATTCATGGCGCACTCCTTGAAGCAATGGAAAAAGGCCAGTCGTGCCGTTGGGTGGACCGGCCGGATTCATCGTAGCTTATCTCGCTGAAGATTGCGCAGCCGCTGGCGTGCACGGCGATGACCGTGGAGCAGCGCGTGCCGTAGTCGGGGCTGACGATGAAAGGGCTGCTGAGCAGCCGCTCGCGTTCCAGCGTCAGGCCCGTGCTCGGCAAGGCGTGATCCTGGGCGGGCGTGTTGTCCTTGAGTATCTCGAAAACAGGCGTCAGCGACTGCTCCAGCCCATCCAGCACAAAGGCGTCGAGCGCGGCCCGCAGGCGCTGGGCCTTGGGCCAGGGCGTGTCCAGCAGATGATTGGACACGACATAGCGCCCCGCCTGCAAAGCTTGAGGCGCGGTCTGGCCGGCCTGGTTGCCCACGTAGCAGGCCGAGCCCGGGTCGCCCACGATCAGGTTGAATCCGTTGTAGTTCGGACCCGCCGCGTGGACCCGCCCGGCATAGGCGGCGGGTGATTCCTCGCCCGTCAGATAGCGGCTGACCAGTTCGCCGCGCGACGGCGCATCGGGCAGGTGGCGGGACGGATCGCGGTAATTGGTCAGCAGGGCGTAGCGGCCTTGCCGGGTCATGCCCAGCCAGCTTCCCCCGCCCAGACAGTCCAGGCCCGCGATGACGTCGGGCCGGTCGGGCCAGGGGGCGGCCGGCCGGCTGGGGCGTTTATGAAATTCGTCGCGGTTGGCGGCAATGAGCAAAGGCCATCGCGGGTCGGCGCCGATGGCCAGGTAGGCAATGCACATGGCTGGGCCACGGCCCTAAAGCATGGCCAGGGTGCTGCTGCCTTCGACCAGGTTGCGGATGCGCACGGCGTCGCCGATACGTGAATAGCGGCCCGAGGAGTTGAGCAGCACGATGGCGACGTCGCGGTTGTCGATGCGGGTCAGCATGACCAGGCATTCGCCGGCTTCATTGATGAAGCCGGTCTTGGATATTTTGATGTCCCAATCGGAATTCTTGACCAGGCGATTGGTGTTGTTATAGACCAGTTGGCGGCCACGGCCGACGTCGACCTGGTAGCTGTCGTCGGTGGTGTAGCGATGAATGAGCGGCTGCTTGCTGACGGCGCGCAGCAGCTTGACCAGGTCGCGCGGCGAGGAGACATTTTCGCTGGACAAGCCGGTGGGCTCGACGAAATGCGTCTTGCGCATGCCCAGGGCGCGCGCCTTGTCGTTCATGGCGCGCACGAAGGCGGGCATGCCGCCGGGGTAGTAGCGGCCCAGGGCGTGGGCGGCGCGGTTTTCGGACGACATGAGCGCCAGATGCAGCATATTGGCGCGGCTGAGCTGGGTGCCCACACGCAGGCGCGAGCGCGAATGACGCAGGCGATCGACGTCGGCGTCGGAGATTTCCAGGACCTCGTTCATGGGCAGGCCGGCTTCGGCCACCACCAGTGCGGTCATCAGTTTGGAGATGGATGCGATTGGGCGAACTTCGTCGCCGTTCTTGTCGTACAGCACATGTGAGCTTTTGAGGTCCTGCACGAAGGCGACTTCGGAGCGCAGCATGGCTTGCCGGGTGTCCAGCAGCGCTTCGGATGCGCCCGTATGGGCGGCTGCGGTCAGGCCGGCTTGCGACGAAGGCGCATAGCTGACGGTGCGCAGGTTCTGGCGCCGGACGATGTGGGGCTTGCGGGCCTCGACGGGTTGCTTGGCGGCCTTGGCGGTCTTGCCCTTGCTGGTTTTCTTGGCCTGAGTTTTTTGGGTGTGGCTGCTTTTCGTATCCACGCGCGCTTGAGCCGGGGCCGTCGTGCCCAGGGCGAATACAAAGCACAAGGGCAAAAGGGCCGTTAAGGAAAGGCGGCGCAAGGGTGTGGTCTGGGCGGCAGGCATGTGGCTGGCATGGGTTCGTGTTTTTGATTGGGATGATAATATCAGAAAAATCTTCTTTATATTAGATAGTTACAACATTCTTTTAAGTCTTTTTTTAAGTGATGCTCGGACTTGGCTGAATTTTCAGGGGAATACTGTATATAGATACAGTTAAAAAGGCCAACCGATCCAATGATCGGTTGGCCTTTTTACTAGCCTGCGATGTCGGGGAATCAATTGACCGTGATTTTGGCCTTCTTGATGACTTCGGCGAAACGTTTGGTGTCGTTGTCTATCTGCTTGGCCATGTCGGCGCGTGAATTGCCTATGGGTTCGGCGCCGATCTTGGACATCTTGTCGCGGAATGCGGGCGACTTGATGATCTTGACCATCTCGGTGTTCAGCTTGTCCAGGACGGGGGCCGGTGTGCCGGCGGGAGCCAGCACGCCGAACCAGGTGCCCAGGTCGAAGTCGTGCATGCCGGATTCGTTCAGGGTGGGGGTGTCGGGCAGGGCGGACGAGCGCTTGGCGGTGGTGACGGCCAGGGCGCGCAGCTTGCCGGCCTGGATATGGGGCAGCACGGGCGTGACCGTATCAAAAGACATGGCCACTTGGCCGCCGATCAGGTCGGTGGTCAGCGGGCCGCTGCCCTTGTAGGGCACGTGCAGCAGTTCGATGCCGTTCTGCATGGCGAATTGCGTGCCGATCAAGTGCTGCAGGGTGCCGTAGCCGTTCGAGCCGAAAGCCAGGCTGGTGGACGACTTCTTGGCCAGCGCGACCAGTTCGGCCGGTGTTTTGGCCGGCGTGTTGGCGGCATTGACGACCAGCACGTTGGGAACCAGGGCGACCGTCGTGATGGGCTCGAAGCTCTTTTGGAAGTCGTAGGACAGCTTTTTGTAGACGCTGGTGGCGATGGTGTGGTGCACCGCGCCCATCAGCAGGGTGTAGCCGTCGGGTTTGGCGCGGGAGACGATGTCGGCGCCCAGCGTGGCGCCGGCCCCCGGCTTGTTCTCGACGATGACGGGCTGTCCCAGCGATTTGGACAACTCGTCGCCCAGGGCGCGCGCCAGTACGTCGGTGGTACCGCCCGCCGAGAACGGCACGACCAGGCTGACCGGTTTTTCGGGCCAGGCTTGCGCCATGGCCACAGAGCTCGACAAGGCGAGCATGGCCAGCGCGCTGGCCCCCGCCATCGAGAATCCTGCCGCCTTTCTTTTGAATATGCTTGTTGGGCTTGGTTTCATGCTTGTCTTCTCCTTTGGTTATACGGGTGCAAGGCGGCCGCCGGATGGCGCCCGCCTTGCGTCGCTGCGATCAGCCTTGTGCGATCTGCTCGCACATGGCCTTGGTAACGTCGGCGGTGGTGGCCTTGCCGCCCAGGTCGCGGGTATGCAATTCGGGGCGGGCGGTAATTTGTTCCAGGGCGCGCATGACGCGGCCGGCCGCGGCGGTTTCGCCCAGGTGCTCCAGCAGCATCACGACCGACCAGAACGTGCCCACGGGATTGGCCAGGCCCTTGCCCATGATGTCGAAGGCCGATCCGTGGATGGGTTCGAACATCGAGGGGTAGCGCCGCTCGGGGTCGATGTTGCCGGTGGGGGCGATGCCCAGGCTGCCGGCCAGCGCCGCGGCCAGGTCGCTGAGGATATCGGCGTGCAGGTTGGTGGCCACGATGGTGTCCATCGAGGCGGGACGGTTCACCATGCGGGCGGTGGCGGCGTCGACCAATTCCTTGTCCCAGCTTACGTCGGGGAATTCGGCCGAGACTTGCTTGGCGATTTCGTCCCACATGACCATGGCATGACGCTGCGCATTGGATTTGGTGATGACGGTCAGCAGCTTGCGGGGACGCGATTGGGCAAGCCGGAAGGCGTAGCGCAAGATGCGCTCGACGCCGGCGCGCGTCATGATGGAAACGTCGGTCGCGGCCTCAATGGGGTGCCCCTGGTGGACGCGGCCGCCCACGCCGGAGTATTCGCCTTCCGAGTTCTCGCGCACGATCACCCAGTTCAGGTCTTCGATGGCGCAACGCTTGAGCGGCGCATCGATGCCCGGCAGTATCCGGGTCGGACGCACGTTGGCGTATTGATCGAAGCCCTGGCATATCTTCAGGCGCAGGCCCCACAGCGTGATGTGGTCGGGGATGTCCGGATCGCCGGCCGAACCGAACAGAATGGCGTCCTTGTCGCGCAGGGCGTCCAGCCCGTCCTCGGGCATCATCACGCCATGCTTGCGGTGGTAGTCGCCGCCCCAGTCGAAATTCTCGAATTCGAACGAGAAGGAGCGGTCCGCGGCGGCCAGCGCCTGCAGCAGTTCCTGGCCCGCGGGGACGACTTCCTTGCCGATGCCGTCGCCGGGGATGGTGGCGATGCGATATGTCTTCATTGAGTGCTCCTCTTGCAGATGCTTGGCTTTGCTTGAACTATAGGAGCAAATCGGGCCAAAATACGGGGCTGGCGGTGAAACCATTGTTAACCTGCATTCAACAATCGCAGCCCTTGCATGACTTCCGGAATCCATCCTTCCGAACTGGCTTTTTTCTCGGTGCTCGCTGCTTCGGCGGGCCTGGGGGCGGCCGCGCGCAGCCTGGGCATCACCACGCCGGCGGTCAGCAAGCGTCTTGCGCAAATGGAGGCGCGGCTCGGCATTCCGCTGGTCATACGCACGACCCGGCGCATGCGCCTGACGCCCGAGGGCGAGATCTACCTGGCTCATGCGCGCCGCATACTGGCCGAAATCGACGACATGGAGCAACTGCTGGCCGGTTCAAGCGCCACGCCCAAGGGGTTGCTGCGCGTCAATGCCTCGCCGGGTTTCGGCCGCAGCTATATTGCGCCCCTGGTGTCGCGCTTCATGCTCAAGTACCCGGAGGTACAGGTGCAGTTGCAACTGTCGGTCGACCCGCCCGCCTTCAGCAGCGACGCCTTCGATGTATGCATCCGCTTCGGTGAGCCGCCCGACGGCCGCATCATGGCGCGGCGTCTGGCGGCCAACCGCAGGCTGCTTTGCGCCTCGCCCGCCTATCTGGCGCAGCACGCCGCGCCGCTGAGCCCCAAGGATCTGGAAAAGCACAACTGCATAGGCATATTGCAGGGCGATGAAGCCTATGGGGTCTGGCGCCTGACCACCGAGCAGGGCGGCGAGAAAACCACCGAGGTCGTGCGGGTGCACGGCATGCTCAGCACCAACGACGGAGAAACCGCGGTCAATTGGGCGCTGGACGGCCACGGCATCCTGATGCGGGCCGAATGGGATATCTCACGCTATCTGGAAAGCGGGCGGCTGGTGCAGGTATTGCACGACTATCAAACGCCCGATGCCGATATCTATGCCACCTATCTGCAAAGAAACCAGCTTTCGACGCGGGTGCGCGCCTTTGTGGATTTCGTCGCCCGTTCGTTTCCCGACTAGGGCGG
>JBARWC010000131.1:0-8131 GCA_049646585.1 Burkholderiaceae bacterium
GGGCGGACGAGCAAGACGACGCGGTGTTCGGCGCGCAGGGCGCCGAACCGGCCACGCGGGCCCGTTTCCCCACACCAGCACCCCCGCGCCGTGTAAAAAAAGATCAACGCAAAAAAAAAGATCAACGCAAAAAAAAGATCGGTACAACAAAAAACGGCACAACATAAGATCCATCAACACAGCATCAAAAAAACCCAGCGACTCCGTATACAAAAAAAGACGCCATACCCACAAAATCAGGCATGGCGTCTCGGCAAAAAACTACCCACAGCTACCCGTCAAAAAAACCCCAACTCAGGCAGCCACAGCGATATCGCCGGCACATACGTCACCACCACCAGGAAAGCCAGCAAAATCATCAACCACGGCGTCGCCGCCCGCACCACCTGACCTATCGTCATCTTCGTAATGCCCGCCGTCACGAACAAATTCAAACCTATCGGCGGCGTCACCATCCCGATCTCCAGATTCACCACAAAGATAATCCCCAAATGCACCGGATCTATCCCCAACTGCATCGCAATCGGGAACAGAATCGGCGCAAGAATAAGGATAATGCCCGTCGGCTCCATGAACATCCCCGCCACCAACAGCAGAATATTCACCACCACCAGAAACTGCCAGGCCGCCATATCCCAGGCCACGATCTGCTCCGCAATCGCTTGCGGAATCCGTTCCGTCGTCAACACATGCGCAAACAACAGCGCATTAACGATAATGAACATCAGCATGATCGTCACCTTGGACGCGTCCAGCAGCACATCGGGAACCTGCCGCATCCCGATGTCGCGGTACACGAACACGGCCACGAAGAAAGCATAGACCGCCGCCACCGCCGCCGCCTCCGTCGGCGTGAATATGCCCCCGTAGATCCCGCCAAGGATGATGATGATCAGCATCAGCCCCCAGATCGAATCGCGGCCCGCGACCAAGGCTTCCTTCAGCGACGCGCGCGGCTGGCGGGGCAGGTTCTTGATGCGGGCCACGACGTAGATCGCGAACATCAGCAGCAAGCCCAGCAGCAGGCCCGGCATCACCCCGGCCATGAACAGCTTGCCCACCGACGTTTCCGTTGCGGCCCCGTAAACCACCATCACGATGGATGGCGGTATCAGTATCCCCAGCGTGCCGGCATTGCAGATCACCCCCGCGGCGAAAGACTGCGGATAGCCCGAGCGCACCATCCCCGCGATCACGATCGAGCCCACCGCCACCACCGTGGCGGGCGACGACCCTGAAACGGCCGCGAACAGGCAGCAGGCCATCACCGAAGCGATCGCCAGGCCGCCGTGCAGGTGGCCCACCACCGCGATGGCGAAGCGGATCATGCGCTTGGCCACGCCGCCTGTGGTCATGAAGGCTCCGGCCAGCACGAAGAAGGGGATGGCCATCAGCGTGAAATGTTCGGACGTCTCGAACATTTTCAAAGAAAGCGAAGCCAGCGAATCCTGGCCGAAAATCAGTATGGTCAGTATGGACGACAGACCCAGCGAAACCGCCACCGGTATGCCCATGAACATGAACACGAAAAGCATGATGAAAAGGGCGCCTGTCGTCATGCTTGTTTCCCCTTTTCGGAAGCGTCGCCGCTTTGGTATTTGAGGGCGTCCTCGACTTCGTCGCCCAGCAGATGCGCTTCCTTGCCGCGCAGCAGATTCACCAGCACCTGCCCGAAGCGGAACAGAAGCAGGGCGAAGCCTATCGGCATCACCAGCCTGGGCACCCATTGCGGTATGGGCAGGTCTTGCGCCAGGATGCCGATATCGTAGATTTTGCTGACGTAGATCCAACTGCCGGCCAGCACGATGGCGGCATACAGCAGGCACAGCAGCGTGGCCGCCACCGCGATCTTGCTGGAAACCGCTTTGGGCAGGACCTTGATCAGCGCATCGACGCCGATGTGGGCGCCGACACGGACGCCGTAGGAAATGCCCAGGAAGATCAGGGCGGCGAACAAGTAGGTGCTGAGCTCCAGCGCCCACACGAAACTGTAGTTGAATATATAGCGTGCAACCACCTGGCCGAAGGTGACCAGGGTCATGGCCGCAAGAAGCAGGGCGATCAGCCCCTCTTCCAGCCGCTCAAGCCAGACTGACTTCATGGCAAGCTCCATGTGCGGGGCATAGAACCGCGCAGCCGTGGCGGCTGCGCGGAAAGCCGTTTTACTTATTGGATTTAAGCGCGGCCTGAATCAGATCCGCCCCGATCTCGCCCTGGAATTTCTTCCAGACCGGCTCCATGGCCTTGCGCCAGGCGGCGATGTCGTCCTTGCTGAGCTCCTGGACCTTGGCCTTGTTGGCCTCGATGATGCGCTTGCGATCGCGCTCGTTAAGCTCGGCCGCCATGTTGTTTGCATAGGTGGTGGCCTCTTCCATGGCCTGTTCCAGCCCCTTGCGCACATCGGCCGGCAGGCCGTCCCACCATTTGGCGTTGGTGACCACCATGTAGTCGATCACGCCGTGGTTGGTGTTGGCGATGGTTTTCTGCACTTCGTGGAATTTCTGCGAGTAGATGTTGGACCAGGTGTTTTCCTGGCCGTCGACCACGCCGGTTTGCAGGGCTTGATAGACCTCGCTGAACGCCAGCTTCTGCGGGTTGGCGCCCAATTGGCGGAACTGCGCCTCCAGGACGTCGGACGCCTGGATGCGGAACTTCAGCCCCTTGATGTCTTCGGGCCGCGTAAGCTTATCGCGGTTGGTGGACAGCTGCTTCAAGCCGTTATGCCAATAAGCCAGGCCTTTCAGGCCCCGATTGGTCATGGAGTTGAGCAGGGCCTTGCCGTCCGCGCTGTGCTGGAAGCGGTCCACGGCCTCCATGTCGTCGAACAGGAAGGGCAGATCGAACAGCTGGACTTTTTTCGTGTAGCGATCGAACTTGGACAGGGACGGCGCGATGAACTGGACGTCGCCCAGCAAGACGGCTTCCATTTCCTTGGCATCGCCGAACAACTGAGAGTTGGGGAACACCTGGACCTTGACCTTGCCGGGAAGCAGCTTTTCGGCGACTTCCTTGAACTTCAGGGCGCCTTGGCCCTTGGGCGTGGCGTCGGCCACGACGTGGCTGAATTTGATGGTGATGGGTTGTTGCGCCAGGGCGCTTGCGGAAAACGACAGGGCGATGCTGCTGCCCAAGACGATGAAAATTCGGGATGCGACATTCTTCATGGGCTTTGTCTCCTTTGTTGTGGCGTCGCTCGAACTGGCCGACTATCCGCAACTGTACTTAGCTGTCCGGGCAGTGTCAAAACATATTCATCGCCCGCCCTGTCGCTAGGCGTAAACAAGCAGAGCGGTCGATGAGGTCGGCGGTATGCTGTGCGCAAGCTTTGGGGCATACGCCTCCTGTGCGGCCGGCGCATCGCCGGCATGGGCGTCGTTTTCACCTTCCTGTGCCAATATGAAGTGCGACAAGGCGGCCAGCAGGCCGTCGGCCTGTTGCTGCTGCAGCATCGTCGCACTGGACGCCTCCCGCACCATGGCCAGGTTCTGCTGAGTGATGCCGTCAAGATGGCCCACCGCATGCGTCACCTCTTCAATGCCGCGCGCCTGTTCCCCGGAAGCGTCGGCGATCTCGGACATGATCTCTTCCACCTTACGGACCGAAGCCACGATCTCGCCCATGGCTTGCCCCGCGCCGTCCACCTGAGCCGCGCCGGCGTCCAGCTGCGATACCGTTCGGGCGATCAGCTTCTCGATGTCTCCGGACGCCTGGGAGGAACGCGCCGCCAGGCTGCGCACCTCGGCCGCGACGACGGCGAAGCCCTTGCCATGCATTCCGGCTCGCGCTGCCTCAACCGCCGCATTGAGCGCCAGTATATTGGTCTGGAATGCGATGGTCCTGATCAGTTCCGTAATGTCCGCCACCTTGCGCGAGTCCTGGCGCACCTGCCGCATGGTGTCGACGGCGTCCTGCACAATGCGGCTGCCGCTTGCGGCGCAGGCATGAGCCTGGGCGGCCAGTTTTTTCGACGCCTCGGTATTCTGGGCGTTCTGCTTGACGGTGGCCGCCAATTGCTCCATGGCCGCCGCGGTCTGCCGCAGATTGGCGGCTTGTTCATTGCTGCGCTCGGACAGGTCCAGGTTGCCGGCGGAAATGTCATGCGAAGCCGCCGCGATCCGCTGCGAGCGCCCGCGCACCTCGCGCACGGCGTGCCGCAGCCCCAGGCCTATGCCGTTCAGCGCCTCCAGCAGCTTGCCCAGCTCGTCGCGGCGCCGGATGGCAATCTGAGCGCTCAGGTCGCCTTCGGCCAGACGCTGCGCCAGATGGACACCCTGGTCCAGCGGACCCTTGATGGATTTATACAAGCCCCACAAAGCCAGCATGCTGCAGGACAGCAGCGCGGCGATGGCGCTTACCGCCATCCAGTAGGCTTTTCGGCTGGCGGCGTCGGCTTGCGCCACCTCGCGTGAAAAGCGCTGGGCCTGCATGGCGTCGAACTCGTCGATGTTGCGTGCGATGCCGGCGGCCGCCTCGGCGTACTGCTGGCCGAATATCATGACCTTGGCCATCAGGGCATTGGGCAAGGCTACCTTGATGCCGCCCCGGCCGTCGTCGAACTGGCCGCTGGCCGTGCTGATGGCTTCCTTTTCCGTCAGGCCGATTTCCAGGATTTGGGCGTGGGCCGATTCCAGCTTGGCCATTTCGTCCGCCGTGAAGCCGGCGCCGCGGAAGCGTTCCAGCATCGCTTGCCGCGTGCCGCCGGCATCGGGCGCCCGGCCGTGCAGCACGTCCGCCAGATGCTGGTAGCTTTCCTGGAACTCGGGCTGCTCGCTGGCCACGAAGGCCATGACGTCGCGCGTCATGGCCTGAGTCAGGCTTTTATAGGCAGTTGCCAGCTCGGTGGCCTGGTAGCGGCGCTGCTCCGTGGTTTTCAGTCGATCCATGCTGTCGGTCAGGTTGCGCAGGGCGCTCAGCATCAGCATGGACAACAAGAACAGGATGGCCAGAAAAGCGATGAAGCTTTTTTTCAAAGTAAGGAAATTTCTCATAGGCCGGAATTATTGCAATGCATCATGACACGCTTGTGTCATTCCTGCGGGGCGGGCAGGCGGCTCCGGACGGGATGCGCTTGGTATAGTGGCGCATGCCGCCGCCGGCTTTTTTCCAGACCAGGGTTTGATACGTGAGATTCATCCACGCCGCCGACATCCATCTTGACAGCCCCCTGACGGGCCTGAGCGCCTACGCCGATGCGCCGGCCGCCAGGCTGCGCAATGCCACGCGCGACGCCTTCGAGCGGCTGGTGGGCCTGGCCATCGATGAAAGCGTGGATTTCATGATCATCGCGGGCGATCTGTACGACGGCAACTGGAAGGATCACAACACCGGCTTGTATTTCGCCGGCCAGATGGGGCGCCTGAAGCGGGCGGGAATACCGGTTTATCTCTTGTACGGCAATCACGACGCCGAAAGCCAGATGACCCGCAAGCTGCAATTGCCCGATAACGTGTTCGTCTTCGACACCCGCAAGGCTTCCACCTTCGTCGACGAAACGCTTGGTCTTGCGCTGCATGGGCGCGGCTTCAAGGTGGCCGCCACCACGGAGAACCTGGTGGCGACCTATCCCGATCCGCTGCCCGGAAAATTCAATATCGGCGTGTTGCACACCGCCCTGGAAGGCAATGCCATGCATGCCAGCTATGCGCCGTGTTCGCTCGAAGAATTGCACGCCAAGGGCTATCAATACTGGGCGCTGGGCCACGTTCATGAATACAGCCTATGGCGCGGCGATTCGGTCGTGGTCTTTCCCGGCAATCTGCAAGGGCGCAATATACGCGAGACCGGCCCGCGCGGCGCCGTGCTGGTGGAGTGCGACGCTCTGGGCCACGTGGCCGTGGAGCGCGTGCTGGTCGACGTGCTGCGCTGGGAGCGGCTGGACGTCGATGCATCCGGCTGCCAGTCCTTTGCCGACGTGGTGCGCACGATAGGCACGGCGCTGGAAAGCATGGCCCGGGAGCACGACGAGGGCCTGCCGCTGGCCGTACGGGTAACGGTAAGCGGCAGCACGCCCGCGCACGGAGCGCTCTTCGGCCTGGAAAGCCAGTTGCGGGCCGAGGTGCTGGCCCAGGTGGCCGCGCTGGGACACGAGCGCCTGTGGCTGGAAAAGGTCAGGATAGCCACCCGGGCCGCGGCCGGCATCGAGCTTGGCGGCGAGCGCGCCGATGCCCTGGCCGACTTGGGGGTGCTGCTTGCGGCCGCCGAAAGCGACGCGCAATTTCTTGAAAGCCTGCGCGCCGACCTGATGGGCCTGGTGGGCAAGGCGCCGCAGGAGTTGCAGTCCGCCGTACCCTGGTTCGAGGAAATCAGGGCGGGGGAGCTGGCGCCGCTGCTGCGTGAAATCGGCCCCGCCTTGATGGCGCGGCTTGAGCAGGCGGAGTAGGGCCTTATGCGATTCAGCCGCTTCGACCTTCTGCGCTACGGAAAATTCACCGACAGGCGTATCGACTTTCCGCGCGCGCCGCGCGATTTCCACTTGATCGTGGGGGCCAACGAGGCCGGCAAGTCCACCTTGCGCGGCGCTATCCTGGACCTGCTTTTCGGCTTTCCCCTGCGTACGGCGCTGGATTTCCTGCATGCGAAAGCCGATATGCGGCTGGGGGCGGCCATACAGGGCGACCAGGGCGAGCTGGAATTCGTTCGCCTGAAGGCCAACAAGAATACATTGCGCGATCCGGACGGGGGCGTCCTGGCCGACGACATCCTGGATGCCTGGATGGGCCATGGCGGCCGCGGCTTCTTCGACAAGATGTTCGGCCTGGACCACCCGCGCCTGGTGGAAGGCGGCAACAGCATATTGAACGCCCAGGACGACGTCGGCCAGGTGCTGTTCCAGTCGGCCGCCGGGGTGGCCAGCCTGGGCGGCGTGCGGGATGCGCTGGAAGAAGAGGCCGGCGGCCTGTGGGCGCCCGCCAAATCCGGCAAAAGGGCGTATTACGCCGCGCGCGACGACCTGGACGCCGCCAGCGCCGCGCTCAAGGCGGCAACGGTGCAGACCCGGGCCTGGTCGGAGGCCAGTGAACGCGTGCAGGCTCTAGCGTCCGTGCTGGATGAGCAGCGCAAGCGGCAGGGCGAGCTGCAAGGCGAACGCAGCCGCCTGGAGCGCATACGCCGCGTGGCGCCCATCATGTTGGCGCTGCGGGAATATGAACAGCGCTTGTCCGAACTGGAACCCGTGGTCCAGTTTCCCGCCGACGCCGCCCAACTGTTGGCCGACACCGAAAAAGACGGGGCCTTGGCCAGGCATGGCCTGGCCATGCGGCGGGCCGAGGCCGAGCGCCTGCTAGCGCAGCTTGCGGCCCTATCCGTGGACCATGCCGCGCTGGCTCAGGCCGGTGCGATAGAGGCGCTGGAGGGCTTGCGCCATCAATACGGCTCCCATGCCTCGGAGATTGCCCGCAGCCAAGGGCAATCGGCCCTGCTTTGGCGCGAAGTCCTGTCCGCAGCCGATGAGCTGGGGTGGCGGACGCCCGCCAAGGGCGAAGACGCGGCGGACGGCGCCGCCATGGACGAGGCCTTGCAGGCTTTGCAGGAGCGCCTGCCGGGCCTGCCGGCCCGTACGCAGTTGGAGCAATTGCTGCGCGATTACGGCGCCGTTGCGCTGGCCCTGGAAACGGCCCGGGCCGCTGAAAGCAGCCGCCAAGCGGAGTTCCAGGCCCTGGAGGCCAAGCTGGGCGAGATGCCCGATTGCGACGTCAGCCCGGCGCTGCGCGCCGCCCTGGAAACCGCGCAGGCCAGGGGCGACCTGGATGCGGCCTTGCGCAAGGCGCGATCCGCCGTCGAAGCGTCGCAGGCGGATCTGGACCGGGCCATGGCGCGCCTGGGACCGCGGGCGGCAACATTGGGCCGGCTTGATACAGTGGCTTTCCCCTCGCGCCAGGCGCTTGCGGCCTGGCAGGCCGAAAGGCGGGATCTGGCGCAGCAACTGAAAGCCGCGCAATTGCGCGGCGAGGAATTGGCAAGTTCGGTTCAGGACAAATCGCTGGAAGCACGGCAATACCAGCAGCGCCACCACCCCACGACCTGGGATGAGGTGGCCCAGGCGCGTACGCAGCGCGATTCGTCGTGGCGGGATATCCGGTCGGGCGGGATGCCCTTGAACGAGGGCGCGGGTCGTTTTGAGGAGGAACTGCGC
>JBARWC010000132.1:0-3824 GCA_049646585.1 Burkholderiaceae bacterium
GGCGGCTTGTGCGGGGAGTCACGGCGAAGCCGGGACCGCAAGGCGCCTAGCCCGCCACGCCCCTCGGCCCCAACGTGCTTGCGCTACTCATGAATCGACTAAAAAGATGGCAGGCCGGTAAGCGCCAGCGTTGTCGGTGACGGGCTGAACGCTCGGCTGATGGATGAATACGCTACTGCCAGATCGCAGCATGCGTATTCCGCTTAGCCTCTAAGGCGTCCCAGGAAAGAACCACAACAACGCCGCCGTCATCACCAGATACCTGAAGAACTTCCCGATAGCCATATACAGCACCGTCGGCCAGAACGGCAGCCGCAGCCAGCCCGCCACCGCGCACAGCGGATCGCCCACCACCGGCAGCCAGGAAAACAGCAGCGCCTTCGGACCCAGGCGGTGTAGCCAGTAGCTTACGTAATCGTGCCAGCGGCCTCCCGCCTTGCTCCTGGGCTGCTGCGGATGCTTCTCCCGCCAGCGGTCATAGGCCTTTTCCGCCCCCAAACCCATCCCGTAGCTGATGGAGCCGCCTATCGTATTGCCCAGCGTCGCCACCAGGACCGCCGGCCAGAACATATGCGGCGCAATCTTCACGAAACCGAAAACCGCCGGCTCCGATCCCAGCGGCAGCAGCGTGGCCGAGACCAGGCTGACGATGAAAATCGCGCTCAGGCCGACGCGCGGCAAAGCCAGGGTAAGGAGTAGCCAATGTATCGTCGATTGCAGCCATGCTTCCATAAGCGCGCCAGTGTATAGCCGTATAGCGGTTGACGGGGAAATCCCTATGGTATTCTTTGAAGTAAGTAATTACTTCAATTATCGCTGGTCTCCCCTCTCTTCATTCGCCCGTCTCCATGTCAACAGACTATCTAAAGCGCATCCTTACCTCCAAGGTGTACGACGTTGCCGTCGAATCCTCTCTTGAATTGGCCCCTCAGGTTTCGGCCCGAATTCAGAACAAGGTACTGCTCAAGCGCGAAGATACACAGCCTGTTTTCAGTTTCAAGCTGCGCGGCGCCTACAACAAGATGGCCAACCTAAGTCCGGCCGAACTCAAGCGCGGCGTCATCGCCGCATCGGCGGGCAATCACGCGCAGGGCGTGGCGTTGTCGGCGCGCAGGCTGGGTTGCCGGGCGGTCATCGTCATGCCCACCACCACACCGCAAGTGAAGATCAATGCGGTCCGCGGCCTGGGCGGCGAAGTCGTGCTCATGGGGGACAGCTTTTCCGACGCCTATGAGCATGCCAAAGAGCTCGAGAAAAAAGAAAAGCTGACCTTCGTCCACCCCTTCGACGACCCCGACGTGATCGCCGGGCAGGGCACGGTGGGCATGGAGATCCTGCGCCAGCACCCGGGGCCCATCGACGCCATTTTCGTGGCCATCGGCGGCGGCGGCCTGATTTCCGGCGTGGCCGCCTATGTGAAGCAGTTGCGGCCCGAAATCAAGATCATCGGCGTGCAGACCGTTGATTCCGACGCCATGGCGCGCAGCGTCAAGGCCGGGCGCCGCGTCACCTTGAGCGACGTCGGCCTGTTTTCGGACGGCACGGCCGTCAAGCAAGTGGGTGTGGAAACCTTCAGGCTCGCCCGCGAGTATGTCGACGACTACGTGCTGGTCGATACCGACGCCATCTGCGCGGCCATCAAGGACGTGTTTCAGGATACGCGCAGCGTGCTCGAGCCGGCGGGCGCTCTGGCGCTGGCCGGCGCCAAGCGCTATGCGGCCCAGAACAAATGGAAGGACAAGACGCTGGTGGCCATTACCTGCGGCGCCAACATGAACTTCGACCGCCTGCGTTTCGTGGCCGATCGCGCCGATGTGGGCGAAGCGCGCGAGGCGGTGTTTGCGCTGACCTTGCCCGAAAAGCGCGGCAGCTTCCTGCGGCTTTGCGAAGCCGTGGGCAAGCGCAGCGTTACCGAATTCAATTACCGCATTTCGGACCCCGAGAAAGCCCATGTGTTCGTGGGCCTGCAGATCAGCTCCGAGGCCGAGGCCGAGAAGCTGGCCAACAATTTCCGCAAGAAGGGCTTTCCCACTCTTGACCTGACCGGCAATGAAATGGCCAAGACCCACTTGCGCTATATGGTGGGGGGGCGTTCCACCCTGGCTCAGAATGAAATGCTGTTCCGCTTCGAGTTTCCCGAGCGCCCCGGCGCCCTGATGCGCTTTCTGGGCGCCATGAACCCCGACTGGAACATCAGCCTTTTCCACTACCGCAACCAGGGCGACGATTACGGCCGCATCCTGGTTGGCTTGCAGGTGTCGCCGGCCGACAAGAAGGCTTTCAAGGCGTTCCTGGACGGCCTGGGCTACCCCTACTGGAATGAAAGCGAAAACCCCGCCTACCAGCTCTTCCTTTAAGAATACGGCGGCGCAGGCCGCAGCCGCCTCACCGGTTGCGGCGGGGCCGGGCTCCCGCAACCCGGTCAGCTCTTCGCCGCCTCTTTATCGCCCCAGGCTGGGCATGGAAATCGAAATGGTCGTGGCGCATGCGCGCACCGGCGCCAGCCTGCCCGTGGACGCGTATTTTTCCGCCCTGCGTGGCATCAAGAGGGAAAAAGGCGTGGCCAGCCGGGACATCATGCAGGGCGGGCGCTGCATAGGCCTGCATACCGATGCGGCGGAGTGCGGCCTGGACAATGGTTTCAATCTGCTGGAAACCGCCCTGGCACCCGTCGACGACGACGGCCCGCAGGGCTTGAATCGCCTGGCGGCGCTGGCCCACCAGGAGCTAGCCGACACCCTGCGGGCTCTGGAGGCGGACGGGGCGTGCATCCTGAATGCTTCCGAGCATCCGGACTGCCCGCGCGATGCGCATTGGTATGCCAAGGTGTGCGTGCCCCGGCCCATCTACCGCGAGCTTATCGGCCATCGCGGCTGGCATCACTGGGAAGGCATAGACGCCAAGGCGCAGAACGGCGCCAATACCTCGGTGCCGGTCGAGCGCGCCATCCTTGCCTTGAATGTCGCCATTGCGCTGGCGCCGGCCAGCCTGGCGCTGTTCGCCAACAGCCCCCTGGAGTCGGGCCGCGAGACCGGCTTCAAGGAAAACCGCATGACGATCTGGCCCCGTGTGTTCGGGCCGGCCCGTTTTCCGGGCGACGCGCTGCTATGCCGCTATCCGGCGCGGCCCTTTCGCGATCTGGGCGACTTCTTTCACTGGATGTTCGGCGCGGGCACGGTAACGCGCGGCCTGCCGCTGGAGCCTTCCTACGATTACAAATCCGTGCCCACGGTGCTGCTGGACGGCGACCCTTGCCTGGCGGATTTCCTGCATGCGCCATCATGGCGTGGCCGGCGCGGCGACGACGGCTCGGCGGTCGAGCTGGTTCCGGATGCGCGGCATTTCGAGTACTCGCAGATCGGACAGTTCCTGGATGCGCGCCTGCGCTATCGGCTGGATACCTTGCCGCCGCTGGGCGAACTGCTGGAGGCCTGGAGGCGCGAAGGCGGGCTGGAGTCCCTGTTTGCCGCCTGCGGCGCGCAAACCTATATCGAAGCCAGGGCGCCCGGCGCCGGCTTTGCAGACGAATGCCTGCTGCGCGAAGCAGGGGAGGCCCCGGCGCGCAGCCTGCTTGCGGCTCCCACCGCCTTGCAAAAGGGCTTGCTGGCCAATCTGGACGAAGCCTGGAGGCTGGTGAGTGAATGGGGCTGGCAGGCCTTGGGTGCGCTGCGCGAGCCGGCCATGCGCGTCGGGCAGGATGATGCGCGCGTCAAGGCGCTGTGCGCTCAGGTGTTGTCGGTGGCGCGCGCGGGCCTGTCGCCGTCCGATGGGCATTGGCTGGCGTATCCCGATTATGTGCTGGCATCCGGGCGTTGCGGCGCCGA
>JBARWC010000133.1:0-18260 GCA_049646585.1 Burkholderiaceae bacterium
GCCGACGACTGAACGGGCGGCGTGGTCAGACGGGCCGGGGCGGCGGGCGCCGCGCTGCGCGACGATCCTGCGGAACTGGCCAGCTCGAAAGCCACCTGCACCGGACGTTCGTACCATTCGGTGGCCAGGGTTTCGATTTGATGCGAGAAATTCTTGCGTACCCAGTCCAGCTTGAAGCGGTTGGGCGCGGAAACGCGCAGGACCGCCTGCGTCTCGTCGAACGCAAGCGGAACCAAGGGTCGTATCCAGGCGCTGATTTGCTGCGGAGGTAGGTCCTGCTCCAGTCGCTGGACGCAAGTCTGCCAAAAATCTTTCATGTCCACCACTTCTGTAAACCTCGATTCTACCCTGTCGCGGCGCTAGTTATCCACAAGACGGGACACGTAAAAGCCCTAGTAACGGCGCTAAGCATTTGACTATTCTGTAAAAATTTGATGAAATGGCGGGCTCACTAGCGAATTTTTAACCCCAAGGCTCGGGTTTGCCGGCTATAAGCTGTAGATAAAAACACAGCTACCGGTAAACGCCCATCGGTCATCGATGGCATTTTCGGCCCTTGGCAGCTCTTTTAATTTGGATTTTCCATGAAACGCACTTTCCAGCCCTCAGTTACCCGTCGCAAGCGCACCCACGGTTTTCGCGTACGCATGAAAACGCGCGGTGGCCGTGCCGTCATCAATGCGCGCCGCGCGAAAGGCCGCAAGCAGCTGGCCGTTTAAGCCAGCCGCTGCACGCGCCGGCTGGCAAGCCCATGGCGGGTACGTCAGCATCCCCACGAGCCACGTTTCCCGCCTGCGCTCGTTTACATAGCCCCTCGGAATATGCGTCTGCCCTGAAAGGCAAGCGTCTAGCCAGAGGGGCGTTGTTCGTTGTAATGACGCCACGCTATTCTCCCGACCCGGCTCCAGCCACTCATGCGCGGCTGGGGCTCATCATCGCCAAGCGCTTTGCGGCCAAGGCGGTGGTGCGCAACGCCATCAAGCGGGTCATCCGGGAGGCCTTCCGGCAAAAACGGCGCGACCTGCCCGCTCTCGATCTGGTTTTCAGGCTGCACAGCAAAATAGAGCCTCTAAGCCTGACCGAACTTAAAAAGCAGGTGCGGGTCGAAGCCGATGCCTTGCTTGCGCGGGCCCTGCGATGATCAAGGCCCTGCTGATCGCTCCCATTCGGTTCTACCGGTATTTTTTAAGCCCCTGGGTCGGCAGGAGCTGCCGATTCACCCCCAGTTGCTCTCTTTACACGATAGAAGCCATCGAGAAGCATGGGGCACTGAAAGGCCTCTGGCTGGGGTCGCGCCGCATCGGCCGATGCCACCCCTGGTGTCCGGGCGGATACGACCCGGTGCCGGAACCGACGAAAAAGCCGCATTGAGTCCAATTTGCTTTGAACGTCAGGCGGTAGTGGTTTTCTTGCATTATTTTCCGCTCATCTTGGATTCAGTTGAGCTACGTTAAACTGTTGAGCTTTTGCTCGGCTTTAACTCAAAAACAGGCCCTATGGATATCCGACGCACCGTCCTCTGGATGATTTTCTCTCTCTCGCTCCTGATGCTGTGGAACAACTGGCAGGTGCACAACGGCAAGCCGTCGCTGTTCGGGGCAAGCTCCAGCGCCACGAAGGATGCCGCAAGCACCAAAGCTGCCACGCCGACTCCGGCCGCCGATGCCAGCATTCCCGCAGGCGCCCCAGCGCCTGCCACGGCCCCGGCCCCCGCTACGGACGCAACAGTTCCCGGCAGCGGCACGCAAGCGCCCGCCAGCACTTCCGAAAAAGTTCAGGTCAAGACCGACGTTTACAACCTGACCTTCGACACCCGGGGCGCACAGCTCGTCAAGGCGGAACTGCTCAAATACGCCTCGCCGGACTCCAAGGACCACCCCATGGTTCTGCTGGACAACTCCGCCCACTCCGTCTATGTGGCGCAGACCGGCATCGTCGGCGCTCCCGCGGGCCAAAGCTACCCCACGCACCTGACCCCGTTCAAGTTGGTGTCCTCCGACAAGACCTTGACCGGCGATACGCTCAAGGTAGTGTTCGAGGCCCAGAGCGATGGTGTCAAGGTGGTGAAGACCTACACGCTGCACAAGGGCCGCTACGACATCGACGTGCAGCACGATGTCTACAACGAAAGCGGGGCCGCCATAACGCCGTCCCTGTACCTGCAACTGGCCCGCGACGGCAACGACCCCTCCGACAAATCGTCCTTCTACAGCACCTTCACGGGCCCCGCCCTGTATTCGGCCGAAGAAAAGTTCCAGAAAATCACCTTCTCGGACATCGACAAGGGCAAGTCGGGCTATATCAAGCAGGCCGACAACGGCTGGATAGGCATGGTGCAGCACTACTTCGCGTCGGCCTGGGTGCCGCCCGAAGGCACGGTCCGCCATAACGAAGCCCTGCGTCTGTCCAACAATCTTTACGCCATCCGCTCCATCGAAAGCGTGGGCAGCATCCAGCCCGGCGCACACGTTGCCGTCAACTCGCATCTGTGGGTGGGCCCGCAAGACCAGAAAGCCATGAGCGAGCTCGCCCCCGGCCTGGAACTTGTGGTCGACTACGGCTGGCTGACCATCATCGCCAAGCCCCTGTTCAAGGTCATGACCTGGCTGCATGCCCTGCTGGGCAACTGGGGCTGGACCATCGTACTGCTGACGCTGCTGATCAAGCTGGTGTTCTACCCGCTGTCCGCCGCCAGCTACCGGTCCATGGCCAAAATGAAGCAGGTGACGCCGCGCATGCAGGCGCTGCGCGAAAAGTTCGGCGACGACAAAGCCAAGCTGAACGCCGCCATGATGGAGATGTACCGCAACGAGAAAATCAACCCGCTGGGCGGCTGCCTGCCCATGGTGGTGCAGATTCCGGTGTTCATCTCGCTGTACTGGGTGCTGCTGGGCAGCGTCGAAATGCGTGGCGCCCCATGGATACTCTGGATACACGACCTGGCGGCACGCGACCCCTGGTTCATATTGCCGGCATTCATGATGGCGACCATGTTCCTGCAGATCAAGCTGAACCCGACACCGCCCGATCCCACGCAGGCCAAGATCATGATGATCATGCCCTTGGTCTTCGGCGGCATGATGTTCTTCTTCCCCGCCGGCCTGGTCTTGTACTGGTGCGTGAACAACGCCGTGTCCATCGCCCAGCAGCGTTACATCATGCACAAGCTGGACAAGGAAACCGCTGCCGCGGCGCGCTAGAAAACCGGTTCAGCTTCGCGACATAAGGCAAACCCGCATCATTCGATGCGGGTTTTTGCCGCCTGGACCATGCAAGTGGACAGCATGTCGAAATGACGCAGCGCGGCCGAGGTCAGGGCGACCTGCTTGCGCCTGGCGTCATCGGTGTCGGCAAGCTCTATCCAGCCTTTTGCACGCATCGATTTAAGTCGGCCATGTATGGTGGCCGGCGATCCAAGGCTGTCGATGGACATGATGTCGCGCACCGACAACCGGCTGGCTTCCTGCACCCGGCGGGCCACCAGGGAAAGTATCCGCTCTTCCAGCGGATCCAGCGAAGGAAGTCCGCGCAATGCTTCGGCCAAGCTTAAAAAACGTAGGTAAATATCGGCGGGGCGTGTATTGTCCTTCATGTGCTGCATGCGTTCCCGTATGACTTTCCGGCGACTGCCGGGCATGGAATATAAACCGAAATGAAACCGCTGGGTATGCCGTTCCTATGCGCTGTGGCCGGCACCGCGGCTGCGTATCTGCTGCTGCTTGCCTTGAACGAGCTGGCATTCACGCACTCGGAGTACGTCCGGGGGATTAACTGGATCTATCTTCCCGCTGGAGCGCGCCTGTTGTGCACCTTGCTGTTCGGGGCAGCCGGCGCGCTGGGCATACTGATCGCGTCCTGGCTTGCCACCATCTATTATTATTTTCCGGATGATTTTATCAGGGCGGCGGCGGGCTCCGCGATATCGGCGGGCAGTCCCTACCTGGCCTATCTGCTGGCGCGCCGGTTTTTTTCCTTGCGGGATTCGCTTTCCAACCTGACGCCGAAGCGGCTACTGATTTGCGCAGTGGCTTGCGCGGCGGTCAACACCTTGCTTCATCAACTGTGGTTTCTGTTTCGGGGGGCGCGGACGGCTGGTGGCAGGCTGGTGTGATGCTGTTTGGCGATATGGCCGGCATCCTGCTCGTTCTGTACGCCGCAAAACTCGTGCTAAGCCGCTTCAGGCCTACAAGCAAGTACCCGAACGGGCGATAAAGGCGTCGTAAGCGGCCAAGGCGGCTTCGAGCCGAGCATGCGTGGCCTCTACAGAGCGGCCCAGATCGCCGTTGACGCCATCCATAAACTGCCTCATGTTGGCCATCATCGCCGCCAGGGCATTGCGTTCGTCGGGCGAATACAGCCGCATCTCCGGCGTTCCCAGGACACGGGCGTTGCTTTCTATCCTGGCGGTTATATTCGCCCACATCTCGCACTGCTTTTCCAGATGAAGGCGCAATTCGGGGCTCCAGGATCCGCCATCGGACGCTTCCGACGAAGCGCTGCATTGGAAGAATGCGTTGTCGACATCATTGCTGTGCTGTCCCACTGCTGTTCCTTATCGGCGTTCGCATTGTTATAAATTGTATAACAAATTGCAACACAACAAGCTGTTTATATGGATGCGGCGCGCAAAGAATCAGGACAGATACCCATAGGCGGCGATATCATGGTGTCCAGAAACAACACAGCGTATGCCTGCCGCATCAAACAGGAGACCATGGTGAAGACGTTTGAGTTCCGTACGGTTCCATGCATTATTGTCGAGGCCGGTGCCGCCGGCCGGCTGGGGCCGCTGCTGCGCGGGCGCCATTCGCAAACCCGGCTATGTCTGGTGACCGACCATTTCCTTCACGCAAGCGGCGTGCTGGACGGCGCGCTGGCCAGCCTGAAAGAGGCCGGCTGGCAGGTACAGGTCATCGACGACGTCATTGCCGACCCCCCGGAACACATCGTCCTGCAAGCGGCCGAACAAGCCCGCCAGGCGGGCGCCGAAATCATCGTCGGCCTGGGCGGCGGGTCATCCATGGACGTTGCCAAGCTGCTGGCCATCCTGTTGGGCGGCGACCAGCCGCTGACCGAAATGTACGGAATCGGCAATGTGCGCGGCAATCGCCTTCCGCTGGTGCAAATTCCCACCACCGCCGGCACCGGTTCCGAAGTAACCCCGGTATCCATCGTCACCACCGGCGAAACGACCAAATCCGGCGTCGTTTCGCCCACGCTGTACGCCGACATGGCGATTCTGGATGCGCAGCTTACCCTGGGCTTGCCCACCAAGGCCACCGCCGCCACCGGCATAGACGCCATGGTCCACGCCATCGAGGCCTATACCAGCAAGCACCTGAAAAACCCGGTGTCCGACATGCTGGCCATCAAGGCCTTGTCACTGCTGTCGCCCAACTTGCTGCGCGCCTGCGAGAACGGCAAGGATCTTGCCGCAAGGGAAGCCATGCTGCTGGGCGCCATGCTGGCCGGCCAGGCCTTCGCCAACGCGCCCGTCGCGGCCGTCCATGCCCTGGCCTACCCCATAGGCGGTATTTTCCATGTACCGCACGGCTTGTCCAATTCCCTGGTGCTGCCCCATGTATTGCGCTTCAACGCTCCTGATGCCGCCCCCCTATACGCCCAGCTTGCCGAACTGATCGTGCCCGGCTGCCAGGGCAGCGACGAAGCCAAGACCCATGCCTTCATCGCCCACCTCGAAGGTCTTACCCAAGCCACCGGCATCGCCCGCACATTGCGCGAAGTAGGCGTCAAGCAGACCGACCTGCGCCACATGGCTCAGGAAGGTATGAAGCAGACCCGGCTGCTGGGCAACAACCCGCGTGAAGTGCGTGAAGACGACGCTTTTGCCATCTATACGGCTGCTTTCTAACAATATGCCTGCTGACGGCCTTCTTGAAATACAGGGAGGATCCGCACAACGCGCTCGGGCAGGGTGTGCCATGCAATGCTATGTCGTGCCATCAAAAATAGATAATAACTATTATAGTAAGAAAATTAATTGATTTTACTATTGCAACGCCTCTAGGTAGACTTCCTGGAACTGCATCGGACGCCACAAGCGTCGCACACGATGCACCAAGCAGATCAACCGCTCACTGGAGGCTTCCATGAAGAAACTTACCACCGCCGCCGGCGCACCCGTCGCCGATAACCAGAACATTCAAACAGCCGGCCCGCGTGGGCCCGCCCTGCTGCAGGACGTCTGGCTTCTGGAAAAGCTGGCGCACTTCGATCGCGAAGTCATACCCGAGCGCCGCATGCACGCAAAAGGAGCCGGTGCCTACGGCACCTTTACGGTCACCCACGACATCACCCAGTACACGCGCGCCAAGATATTTTCCGAAGTCGGTAAAAAGACGCCCATGTTCGCGCGGTTTTCAACCGTGGCCGGCGAGCGCGGGGCGGCGGACGCCGAACGCGACATCCGCGGCATCGCCATGAAGTTCTATACCGAAGAAGGCAACTGGGACCTGGTCGGAAACAACACCCCTGTATTTTTCTTTCGCGACCCCCTGAAATTCCCCGACCTGAATCACGCCGTCAAGCGCGATCCGCGCACCGGCATGCGCAGCGCGCAGAATAACTGGGAGTTCTGGACCGGCCTGCCCGAGGCCCTGCACCAGATCACCATTGTCATGAGCGACCGGGGCATCCCGGCGGGCTTCCGGAACATGCATTTGTTCGGCAGCCACACCTTCAGTTTCATCAACGCCAGGAATGAGCGCTACTGGGTCAAGTTCCATTTCAAGACGCAGCAAGGCATCAAGAACCTGAGCGACGCCCAAGCTTGCGAATTGGTCGGCAAAGACCGCGAAAGCTCGCAACGCGATCTGTTCGATGCCATAGAAAACAAGGACTTCCCGCGCTGGACCATGTATGTGCAGATCATGCCGGAAAAGGATGCGGGCAGCTACCACCTTAACCCCTTCGACCTGACCAAGGTCTGGCCCAAGGGCGACTACCCACTGATAGAAGTCGGCGTGCTGGAATTGAACCGCAACCCCGACAACTTCTTCGCCGAAGTCGAACAAGCCGCCTTCACGCCAGCCAACGTCGTGCCCGGCATCAGCTTCTCGCCCGACCGCATGTTGCAGGCCAGGTTGTTCTCCTATGGCGATGCGCAACGTTATCGCCTGGGCGTCAACCACCACCAGATTCCGGTCAATGCGCCCAAGTGCCCCTTCCATAGCTATCACCGGGACGGCGCCATGCGCGTCGACGGCAACCATGGCGGCATCACCGGCAACGAGCCCAATACCCAGGGGGAATGGCAGGAACAGCCCGACTACCGCGAACCACCCCTGTCCATCGAAGGCGCGGCGGATCACTGGAACCACCGGGAAGATACCGACTACTTCTCCCAGCCGGGTGCCTTGTTCCGCTTGATGAACAGCCAACAGAAACAGGCCCTTTTCGAAAACACCGCCCGCGCCATCGCCGGCGCATCCGATGACTTGAAGGCCAAGCACATCGAACACTGCACCCAGGCTGATCCAGCCTACGGTGCAGGTGTGGCCGCGGCCATCAAAGCCTTGGGCTGAAGCCCTGCCCCTGGCCGGGGTCTATGCTTTCAATAGTCCTTGGCCAGGCGCAGCACGGTTACGCCGGGGCGCAACTGCTTGAGCGAAGGCATGATCAAGGTGCAGTTGTCGTAGGGAGTCGTGATCGGCCGGCCATCGGCCCAGCCGATCACCGTCCCCGCTTCTCCCAGAGTTTCCAGCCCTTCCCAGTCGCGGGCAAAGCTGACATCCATGGATGGCGCAACGACCGCATCCGTTACTTGCAGCACACGCTGCGCAGACGGTTCGGGCAGGAACCATTCTTGTGGAATGCTGCCGGTTGCCACTACTCTGAATTCGCGCAGCATGCGCGCCGTCATGTCCAGCGCCACTTGGCGGGAAGCCGGGTCGCCGTGGTAGCCGCACTCGATCAGCAAAGCGCAAGCGGTATCCCGCGGATCGCCAAACCGCCCGTAATCACGCAGCCGCACGCCATCCTTGTGCCCGGCATCGGCAATCACGTGTTCAGGGGCTTTCAGTTTGCGGGCCAGTTCAATATTGCGGGGCAGCAGGCCCGTTAACAACAAGGGTTTGCCCGGCTCGTGCATGGAATGCAGATCCAGAAGGTGATCGGCGCGCCTTACCCACAGCAATAGCTCGGCCGCCCGGCGGCGCTCGCGATTGCTTCCCTGCGCAAGGCGATCGTCCTGCCATACGCGATTCAAGTCTTCATCGACAAACCGGCTTGCATCGGTATGCTGTAGGTCGAAACTATCGTAGCCATCCAGATTGCAAAAGGCCAGGATCAGCCCGCCGCGTTCAGGCCTGAGCCCGCTAGCCAACAACGTCTTCAGCGCCCAGGCCCCACAGAGTTCGTTGCCATGGATAAGCGACGTGATCATTAGGGTGGGGCCGGGCACGCCCGAGTCGAAATGCCAGACACCAGGCGTGCCGGTATTGCCTTGGCGCTCCTGCGCCAGGTCGGGATAGGGAAGTTCAAAACCCATGATCAGCTCCTATGAACAGAATGCCGGTTTATTGTCGTTCGATCTTTGCCATCCCGAGCGGGCACTACGCGGCCCGGCCGGCGACTACAAATAGCACTCGCCGCCCAGATAGGCCTTGCGCCAGCGGGTGACGGTCATGCGCTCGAACAGGCCGCCGACGGCGAACGGATCGGAGTTGACGAAGTCCTCGGCTTCCTTCCGGGTCTCGAGGTCCACGATATAGACGCTGCCGGAGCCCCCCGTGCCGTCGTCTTCCAGCTTGGCGCCGCAAGCCAGCAAAAGCTTCTTGTTCTCCTTGAGGAAATCCAGATGCTTGTCGCGCAAGGCTTGCCGCAAAGCCAGTGTATTCGGCTTGTCAAAGGTCTCGATCAAATATGGCATGATGCTTTTATGCTCCCATAGTGGTTTCTTATTTGCCAGGTCCCGCCCGGCTTTGCCGGCGGGAACAAGCACGAGCTTCAAGATAAACTCCTTCCTATCTTATATTAGCTTCTTATTACTCGGATCACCGCCGACCATGTCCTTGCGCTCTCATGAACCCATCATTGCCATTGCCACCGCCCCCGGGCGCGGCGGCATAGGCGTTGTACGGATATCGGGCAAGTCGCTGGAAGCCTTGTGCGGCAAGTTATTCGAAACGCCCTTGAAACCCCGGCACGCCCATTACCTGCCTTTCAAGGATAAGACTGGCCAGGCCATCGATGCCGGCATCGCCCTTTACTTCAAGGCCCCGCATTCCTATACCGGCGAAGACGTCATCGAGCTGCAGGGGCACGGAGGGCCGGCCGTGCTGCGCCGCCTGCTGGACCACTGCCTGGACACCGGCAGGGAGTACGGACTTCGACACGCCGAGCCGGGCGAATTCACCCATCGCGCATTCCTGAACGAACGTCTGGACCTGGCCCAGGCCGAGGCCGTCGCCGACCTTATCGACGCCTCGTCCGAAGCCGCAGCGCGCAGCGCCATGGCTTCGCTCAGCGGCGCATTCTCGCAGCATGTCAACGCCCTGGGCGACCGCATCGTGCATCTGCGCATGCTGGTTGAAGCAACACTGGATTTTCCCGAAGAGGAAATCGACTTCCTGGAAAAATACCAGGCCCGGGAAACCCTGAACGCCTTGCGCAAGGACCTGGACACGCTGACGCAACAAGCCAGGCAAGGCATGATCCTGCGCGAAGGCCTGCACGTCGTGCTGGCCGGCCAGCCCAATGTGGGCAAGTCCAGCCTGCTCAATGCCCTGGCCGGCGACGAAGTCGCCATCGTCACACCCATCGCCGGCACCACGCGCGACAAGGTCATGCAACAGATCCACATACAAGGCGTACCCTTGCACATCGTCGATACCGCCGGCCTGCGGGAAACCGACGACACCGTGGAAAGCATAGGCATCGCACGAACCTGGGCCGAGATCGAAAAAGCCAACGTCATCATCCACCTGCAGGACGCAAGAAGCCAGAACGACGAACTGGACGCCGCCATCACCCAGCGGCTGCCGGCCCGCACGCCCGTGCTGAAGGTGTTCAACAAAATCGACCTGCTGCCCGAAGACCGGCATGCTCCCCTACCGACCATGGCGAACACCGTCCCGCCGGATGCGGCCAGCCATCAGGGCAAGGACAACATCCCGCCCGAACAGGCCCTGGGTATCTCGGCCAAGACCGGCGCCGGCCTGGACAGCTTGCGGCAAAAGCTTCTGGACATCGCAGGCTGGAACCCCAGCGCCGAATCCCCCTGGCTGGCACGCGAACGGCATCTGCGAGCCCTGGCCAATGCCGGCGAACACCTGGCATTGGCCGACGAGCACGCCAGCCACAACGACCGCGTATTGGACCTGTTCGCCGAAGAGCTGCGCCTGGCTCACGCCGAACTGAGCGCCATCACAGGCCAATTCACCAGCGATGACTTGCTGGGCGAGATTTTCTCCAGTTTTTGTATTGGGAAGTGAGCTTGTATCCCGCCGTGCTGCACTGGGATAACCCCTATGGCGCCTACTTGTGTATAAGGCGTGGAACAAATGGGCATATCCCTTTTGATTTGCCTCGGTGAAAAACTTGTTCAGCTTTGCTCCACCAAGCCTACATACTTTATTCACAGAAAATTTATCCTGTAAGTCACGATAAATAATGGGTAAATTCATGTTATTCCAGTTATCCACAGATACCCATAATCAGTAGTCTTTATATATAAAAGAATAATTAACAACTAAAAGCTGATAGCGTATTTCAGGTACCGCCGTATTCAAAGAAGTCTAACCTTTTTTCAGTTACATTTAAGTACAAAATATTTTTGATGCGGCCTTCAGCATGCAGGCTGTGGATAAGTACTAAGCAAGCCTCATGTGAATAGCCTGTGGACGAAACGGGAACAAGTTCTGATTTAACCCAGGAAGAAAAAGTTGTGCAGTTTCTATCCTTGCAATATATCCGCTTTATGCAGTTGGAAATCTTGTTCTAACAGTTTGATTTTATTTAAAGATATCGACTTGTACTACTTATCCACAGGCACCCATAATCAGTAGTCGTTTTATATAAAAAAGATAAACAAAAACAAACCCGACACCTCCCCTTTCAGCCCGTTTTCCAGCTCGAAAACGGCATGTATACTTCCTTCCGTTGCAAAAGGGGCAGGCAAAAAAAAGCCCGCAGAGATGCGGGCCGGGGACGAAATTGGGGGTTTATACGTGGCTTAGCTTCTCGATGGCGGTATCCAGGGTCGAGTCGCGTTTTGCGAAGCAGAAGCGGGCCAGGCGATGGTTGGATTCAGCGGCGGAAGGTTGGCGATAGAAGGCGGATACGGGGATCAAGCCTACGCCATGTGTCGTGGTCATCCATTTGGCGAATTCGGCTTCGGGCATGTCCGATATGGCGCTGTAGTCGGCAAGCAGAAAGAAGGTGCCTTCGCTTTTCAGGGGAAGAAAGCGAGTCGATGCCAAACCTTGGAAAAGGCGATCCCTTTTCTGTTGGTAGAAGGCGGATAACTCCAAATATGGCTTGGGGTCTTGCATGTAGTTTGCCAGTGCGAACTGCATGGGTGATGTCACCGTAAAGACCATGAATTGGTGGACTTTGCGTATTTCGGCCGACATCCATTGGGGGGCGCAGCAGTAGCCGATTTTCCAGCCGGTAGCGCTATAGGTTTTCCCGAAGGATGAAATCACTACGGCCTTGTTTGCCAGTGCGGGGCGTCGTGCCAGGCTTTGATGGATTTGTTCGTCGAACACGATATGTTCGTAAACCTCGTCCGATAGCAACAGTATCCCGGTATCGTTGACGATGGATTCCAGCTCGTCCAGGTCTTCCGCTTTCAGGTTGATGCCTGTGGGATTGTGCGGGAAGTTCAGCATCAGCATCCGCGTTTTTGGCGTAATGGCTTTTCGCACTGCTTGCCAATCCACCTGGTAGCGTTTTATCTGTTCCGTGGGCGGCAGCATGGAAACAATGACGGGCCGGCCCCCTGCCAGTTGGATTGCAGGTATGTACAGGTCGTAGAACGGTTCGATGATGATGACTTCATCATCCTTCTGTACAAAGGCCAGGATGCTGGCCATCAAGGCTTCGCTGCCGCCGGCGGTTACGGTTACCTCTGTGGCGTAGTCGTATTGGTGCCCGTACAGCTTTTCGACCTTGGCTGATATGGCTTGGCGCAATGCCGGAATTCCGGCCATGGGCGGATACTGGTTATGACCTTCCTTCATGGCACGGCTTACCATGTCCAGCAGCACTTCATCGGTGTTGAAGTCGGGAAAGCCTTGTCCAAGGTTAATGGCATTGTGATCAACGGACAACTGGCTCATCACTGTAAAGATAGTGGTGCCTACGTCGGGAAGCTTGGATTGGAAGTTCATATTCTTGATTGGCTTGCAGGTGTTAATCGATAAGAAAACAGGAGATAGTTGATTAAGTTAGTCCAGAATCAACCTACGAAATATGGCATAACAGTGTATGACGGAAAAATACCACACTGGGGTAAACAAGTATTTGATAAAGAAGACCAGCGTGGTTATGCTCACACATGCAGTTGTAATCAAGCAGTGCGCAAGTTTCGCGGTTAGTAATCAATGAAGCTTTAGGTCTGAATATAGTCCAGACCTAAGCCCGGTGAAGTCTGATACGTTTCAGCGTCCTTGGTTAATTGCATTTTTGTTTATTTTTAGGACGCTATACATCATGGCTCAAAAGGGCAAAGTCAAGTGGTTCAACGCCGATAAAGGCTTCGGTTTTATTACTCCCGATGAAGGCGGCACCGACGTGTTCGCTCATTTCTCGGCAATCGAAGGTCGCGGCTACCGCAGCCTGAACGAAGGCCAGGAAGTTGAATTTGAAGTTAAAGACGGCCCCAAAGGCCCGCAAGCTGCCGAGATTCGTCCCCTGTAATCTTGGCTCGCAGGTACAGTTTTCTGTACGTGCCCTGCTAAAAGCGCCCTGTCGAAAGACTGGGCGCTTTTTTATTGCTGGCAGTTTTCTTAACCTTTAGTTCTTAGCCTTAATTAAGTTAGGGCCAATAGACGGGTAGTCACAAAGGTGTCCGGGTGTCGCTCGTCAACAAAAACTATCAACACGCTTCCCACAGACTTACCCACATCTTTATCCACAATGGGCGTGTGGAGCTTACCCAGGCCTTGTTCCACGTGGAACATACTTTTTATCCTGGATGCTGATGTTCCACGTGAAACACTATCCAGGCATCTTCACCTTAAACACTATGTTTCACGTGGAACAGAGATAGTGTGCGGCAGTATAATGGCGACCATATGTTTACCTCGCTAGAGCGAAAGAAATGGATTATCCGGATACGTTCGACGTCATTGTTGTAGGTGGTGGCCATGCTGGCACGGAAGCCGCGCTGGCCTCTGCACGCACGGGCGCTTCTACCCTACTGCTGACCCATAATATGGAAACACTTGGGCAGATGTCGTGCAATCCATCCATAGGTGGTATAGGTAAAGGGCATTTGGTAAAAGAAGTGGATGCCTTGGGTGGCGCCATGGCGCTGGCTACCGACCAGGCGGGAATACAGTTTCGTATTTTGAACCGATCCAAAGGCCCTGCCGTCCGAGCAACCCGTGCTCAGGCTGATCGTTCCCTCTATCGAAAAGCCATACGTACTACGCTCCAAAACCAGACGAATCTGACCATATTCCAGCAAGCTGTGGATGATTTGATGCTGGAAGGCGATCGCGTTGTAGGTGCGGTTACGCAGATTGGGTTGAAGTTTCGGGCGCGCTCGGTAGTGCTGACTGCAGGAACATTCTTGAATGGTTTGATCCACGTGGGACTGGATCATTACTCTGGAGGCCGTGCCGGGGATCCTCCGTCCATTACCCTTGGGCAGCGCTTGAAAGAGCTTAAGCTACCCCAAGGACGTTTGAAGACAGGAACCCCGCCCCGGATAGATGCTCGCAGCATTGATTTCAGCAAGACGGAAGTACAGCCTGGTGATAGTAATCCGGTACCCGTGTTTTCCTACCTGGGTAACACGGCTATGCATCCGCAGCAGCTTCCTTGCTGGGTAACGCATACCAATGAGCGTACTCATGAAATAATCCGCTCTGGCTTGGACCGCTCGCCCATGTACAGCGATCAAGGCACGATAGAAGGCATAGGTCCACGGTACTGCCCTTCCATCGAGGACAAAATCCATCGTTTTGCTGATAAGTCCAGCCATCAGATATTTCTTGAGCCGGAAGGGCTTAGCACCAAAGAAATCTACCCCAACGGGATATCAACCAGCCTGCCTTTCGATATTCAACTGGCTCTGGTCCGGACTTTGCCTGGCCTGGAGAATGCCGTCATCATGCGTCCGGGCTACGCTATTGAGTACGATTACTTTGATCCACGTGAACTCCACAGCACGCTGGAAACCCGCGCCATCAAGGGCTTGTATTTTGCCGGCCAGATCAATGGGACAACGGGCTATGAAGAGGCCGCCGCCCAGGGTCTGTTGGCTGGGGTAAACGCTGCCAGACAAGCACGGGACCTGGATCAGTGGTATCCCAAACGGAACGAAGCTTACCTGGGCGTGCTGGTGGATGACCTGATAACCCGTGGGGTAACGGAACCCTATCGTATGTTTACCTCGCGGGCTGAATACCGCCTTAGCTTGCGTGAAGACAATGCCGATATGCGTCTTACGGAACAAGGGCGCCGCCTGGGTTTGGTAGACGATGTTCGATGGGATGCATTCAGCCGAAAACGGGATCAGGTTGCCGCCGAAATCGAGCGTTTGAAATCCACGTGGATCAATCCCAAGACCCTGGCGCTGCATACGGCGGAGGCCTTGCTGGGAAAACAGGTTGAACGCGAATATTCGTTTTACGACCTGTTGAAGCGGCCCCAGGTCAGTTATGCCGCGTTAATGGAGTTGACGCAAAGCGATGGCGGTTTGTTGGCTGGCCCCGGCATAGTGGAGCTCACCAGTGCCGAACAGGTCGAAATCCAGGTCAAGTACGAAGGCTATGTAAACAAGCAGCAGGAAGACGTGGAAAAGCAAGCCGCTCAGGAAGGGCAGCTTATTCCGCAAGATATCGATTACGACGCCATAAGCAGCATGTCCATAGAGGTCAGGCAGCGTCTTAAGGCGGCCAAGCCGGAAACCATAGGACAGGCCAGCAGGGTATCGGGTGTTACCCCGGCGGCGATTTCCTTGCTGCTCATACATATAAAACGTATGAGCCACCAGAAAAAAGCGGCGTAATGGCGGCGCAGGAAAATTACAGGCAACGCCTGGATGCGGCCGCGCAGGCTTTGGGCCTGGACATGAATCCTGGGCAGCGGGATGCCTTGCTGGATTATCTGGATCAGTTGCAGCGTTGGAATCGGACTTATAACCTGACCGCCTTGCGTGATCCGGAACAAATGCTGATCCAGCATGTTTTCGACAGCCTGGCGGTGCTGCCTCCACTTATCGATATACTGTATAAAAACACAGTAGAAAGCCCTGTGATCGTTGATGTGGGTTCCGGGGCTGGCCTGCCGGGTGCGGTTATGGCTATTATGCAGCCGGACTGGTCGGTATATTGCGTCGATGCCGTCGAGAAAAAAATGGCATTCGTACGCCAGGTGTCGGGGGTGTTGCGCCTGGCTAATCTTCAGGCTGTGCATCAGCGGGTCGAAACGCTTGCGCCTTACGAGGCCGATGTCGTCGTTTCGCGGGCCTTCGCTTCGCTACTGGATTTTGCCAGCCTGGCGGGCCCGCATGTGGCCCGCACAGGCCGTCTTCTGGCCATGAAGGGGCGCGAGCCCACGGAAGAAATCGATGCGCTGCAGCAGCAGACTGATTGGCGCGTCAGCCATGTGCAGCCTTTGTCGGTACCGGAATTGAATGCCCAGCGTTGCCTGGTCTGGATGACTCATCAAGGAGCCTTATGAATCCAAATACATCCCCCGCTCGTGTGTTTTGCATAGCAAACCAGAAGGGCGGCGTGGGTAAGACCACTACGGCAATCAACCTGGCGGCGGCGTTGGCGGCGCTGAACAAGCGGGTGCTGCTTATCGACCTGGATCCGCAAGGCAACGCCACCATGGGCAGCGGCATCGATAAGAACAAGGTGGAACAGAACCTGTACCAGGTGCTGATAGGCGATGCGACCATAGCTCAGACGCGTGTAAGGTCCGAATCCGGCGGCTACGACGTGCTGCCGGCCAACCGGGAGCTTTCCGGCGCCGAAATCGACCTGATCCAGATGGAGGGCCGCGAGCAACAGCTAAAGCAAGCCATCAGCCAGATCGTGGATGATTATGATTTCGTGCTGATCGATTGCCCGCCCACATTGTCGTTGTTGACCTTGAATGGGCTGGCGTCGGCGCATGGGGTCATCATCCCCATGCAATGCGAGTACTTTGCGCTGGAGGGCTTGTCCGACCTGGTCAATACCATCAAGCGCGTACATCGCAACATCAATCCCGAACTGAAACTGATAGGATTGCTGCGTGTCATGTTCGATACGCGCGTAACCCTGCAGCAACAGGTATCCGCGCAAATTGAAACGCACTTTGGCGACCGCGTGTTCAATACCATCGTACCGCGCAACGTGCGCCTGGCCGAAGCGCCCAGCCACGGCCTGCCCGGCATCGTCTACGACAAGAGTTCGCGCGGGGCGAAGGCCTATATTGAATTCGGCGGCGAGCTCATCAATCGCGTCAAGAAAGACGCCTTGCGCGAGCAGGCTCGGCCTCGCTAGCCTCTAGCGACTCAAAATAAGGATAGCTACTATGGCAACAAGAAAACCCAAGGGACTGGGCCGAGGCCTGGATGCATTGCTCGGCGAAGACGCGCCCGCCGTCGAGAACCTGGGCCGCGACCGCGCCGAAGGCGGCTTGCCGTCCACGCTTAGTGTCCAGGTGCTGCATGCCGGCAAGTACCAGCCGCGCACCCGTATGGACGAAGGGGCGCTGAACGAGCTTGCCGACTCTATCCGCGCGCAAGGAATCATGCAACCCATCCTGGTCCGTCCGCTGGATGGAAAGGATGTGGGCAAGTACGAGATCATAGCGGGCGAAAGGCGCTATCGCGCCGCCAAGCTGGCCGGCCTGAAGGAAGTACCCGTTCTGGTGCGGGAAGTCGCTGACGAGAATGCCGCCGTCATGGCCTTGATCGAAAACATCCAGCGCGAAGATTTGAATCCGCTGGAAGAGGCGCATGGTGTGCGTCGCCTGCTGGACGAATTCGGCCTGACGCATGAACAGGCGGCGCAGGCCATAGGTCGTTCGCGCTCGGCCACCAGCAATCTGCTGCGCTTGTTGAACCTGACGGGCCCGGTTCAGACCATGCTGCTGGCGGGTGATATCGATATGGGCCATGCCCGTGCCTTGTTGGCCACCGATGCCGCCACGCAGATACTGCTGGCCAACGAAGTCATCGCCAAGCGCCTGTCGGTGCGTGAAACAGAAAAGCTCATCGCCCGCACGTTGCGCGAAGCCGACGATGTGCAGGCCAGGGCCGCGGCCAAGCCGATGGCGCAATCGGGCGACGTCAAGCGCCTTGAGGAGGCCCTGTCGGACCACCTTGGCACCAAGGTAAGCCTGAAGATCGGTTCAAAGGACCGAGGCCAGCTGCAGATCGACTTCCATGGCTGGGAACACTTGAATTCTCTGCTCGAACGTCAGGGACTTTCGGGGCTTATCGACGCTTGATTCTACAAGTTTGACAAGTGCAGAAAAACCCTGCATAATTCGGAGTTCGCTTTTGGTGGGATGCCCGAGTGGTTAAAGGGGGCAGACTGTAAATCTGTTGACCTTGCGTCTACGTTGGTTCGAATCCAACTCCCACCACCAGCAAGAAGGCTGCAAAAGGTTACAGAGAAGCTTTAAAGAATTCTCAAAGCTGGTTTTTCTAGGTTTTAATCCTGGATTTTGAAGCCGGCGGCGCAGGGTGGAAGTGAATCGCGGGTGTAGCTCAATGGTAGAGCAACAGCCTTCCAAGCTGATGATGAGGGTTCGATTCCCTTCACCCGCTCCAGTAGCAAGTTTTTGAATCCGTTGCCAGTGCGGCGGAAAGCAACAAGATAGTCGCCCATGTGGCTCAGTGGTAGAGCACTCCCTTGGTAAGGGAGAGGTCACGCGTTCGATCCGCGTCATGGGCACCAACATTTTTATTTATAGCTCAATTCCACAGTCAGGAGTCAGCCATGGCAAAAGGTAAGTTTGAACGGACCAAACCGCACGTAAACGTAGGTACGATCGGGCACGTTGACCACGGCAAGACGACGCTTACGGCGGCAATCACGACGGTGTTGGCCAAGGCGTTTGGCTCG
>JBARWC010000134.1:0-24223 GCA_049646585.1 Burkholderiaceae bacterium
CCTAGAAGGGCATCTGCTGTCGCCGCTGCTGGCCACCCCACAGCCTGCTTTCCCCTTCGTGGCGCTGCTGGTCTCGGGCGGCCATACGCAAATCATGCGTGTGGGCGGGGTAGGCGACTACCGCCTGCTGGGCGAAACACTGGATGACGCGGCCGGCGAAGCCTTCGACAAGACCGCCAAGCTGATGGGGCTGGGCTATCCGGGCGGGCCGGCCCTGTCCAAGCTGGCGGAGCAGGGCGATCCGGCGGCTTTCAGCCTGCCGCGGCCCATGCTGCATAGCCACGATCTGGATTTCAGCTTCAGCGGCTTGAAAACGGCGGTGCTGACGCGCCAGAAGGCCCTGGAAAAAGCGCCCGGCGGCATGACGCCGGAGCAGCGCGCCGACTTGGCTGCGTCGACCGAGGCGGCCATCGTCGACGTGCTGGCCGCCAAGTCCATCACGGCCATGAAGCAGACCGGCCTGAAGCGCCTGGTGGTGGCGGGCGGTGTAGGCGCCAACCGGCATCTGCGCGAGCGCCTGCGGCAAGCCATGGGCAAGCTGGGCGGCGAGGTTTTCTTCCCGCCCCTGGATCTGTGCACCGACAACGGTGCCATGATCGCCTATGCCGGCGCCCAGCGCGTCAAGGCGGGCCTGGCCGACCTGAGCGGCGCGAGCCATGCCTTTACGGTCAGGCCGCGTTGGGATTTGCAGGATGTCTGCCGGCCCGATGCGGGCGCAACGGCCTTGCAGGCCGGCTGATCAGGCTTGCTTCCTCCGGCCCTGCGCTCGAGGGAAAATGCGGGCCTGCGCGGCTATTTTTTCTTGGAGCCTATGCGACTTTCCTTGCCCGTCATGAGGCGGCTGATATTGGCCTTGTGCCTGAACAGCAGCACCACCGAAATAACGACGATGGCCAGGGCCATGGCCTTGTCCAGTTCCCACGCCACATTGCCGCCCAGCAGGTAGTACAGCGGGGCGAAAATGGCGGCCACGATGGAAGCCAGGGATGAATACCGGAAGGCGTAGGCCACGATCAGCCAGGTGGCGGCGGTGGCCAGTGCCAGCCAGGGGTTGGCCGCCAATATCACCCCCAGCGCGGTGGCGACGCCCTTGCCGCCCTTGAAGCCCAGGAATATGGGGTAGACGTGGCCCAGGAAGGCGGCCACGGCGCCGACTGCCACCACGACGCTGGACAGGCCCATGCGCTGGGACACGTAGGCGCAGGCCAGTACGGCGAGCCAGCCTTTGGCCGCATCGCCCAGCAGCGTCAGGGCGGCGGCCGTTTTGTTGCCGGTGCGCAACACGTTGGTCGCGCCGGGGTTGCGCGAGCCGAAGCTGCGCGGGTCCGCAAGCCCCATGGCGCGGCTCACGACCACGGCGAAAGGCACGGAACCCAGCAGGTAGGACCCGAGCACCAGGCCCAGCGCGACGACAACAGAGGTGGCAACTGACATAATTCTATGACTCCCATGGCTTGTGCGGCGATTCTACCCAGTGTCGCCCAAAACAACAAAACGACCGGGTACAATTCGCTACGTTCCGTTGAATTTTTTTTGGAAGGCAATGCGCATACTGGTATCCAACGACGATGGCTACAACGCCCCGGGGCTGGAAGCACTGGTGCAGTCCCTGGAAGGGCTGGGCGATCTTACGGTGGTGGCGCCTGAGACCAACTGCAGCGGCTCGTCCAATTCCCTGACGCTGAATCGCCCGCTGTCTATCCGACAGGCGCACAATGGCTTTTATTATGTCAACGGTACTCCCTCGGACTGCGTGCACATCGCCTTGACGGGGCTGCTGGAATTTCGCCCCGACCTGGTCGTCTCGGGCATCAACAACGGCGCCAACATGGGCGAGGATACCCTGTATTCGGGTACGGTCGCGGCCGCCACCGAAGGCTATCTGTTCGGCATCCCGGCCATCGCCTTCTCGCTGACGGAAAAGGGCTGGCAGCATATCGACAGCGCCGCGCGCATTGCGCGCAGCATCGTCGAGCGCCAGATGCGCGCCCCATTGTCCAGCCCTGTCCTGTTGAACGTCAACATCCCGGCCGTACCCTACGAGGCCATCCAGGAACTGCGCGTCACCCGGCTGGGCAAACGCCATCCCTCCGAGCCCGTCGTCAAGAGCAGCACGCCTTACGGCGATCCGGTGTATTGGATAGGTCCTGTGGGCGGGGTGTCGGATTCCGCCTCCGACACTGATTTCGGGGCTGTAAAAGAGCATGCCGTCTCGATCACGCCTTTGCGATTCGACCTGACCCACCACGGGCAGCTTGACGGTATCAGGGACTGGGCGGAGCCGATATGCGTAAGCCGGTAGCGCCTTTCCCGTTTGCCAGCGGCACCACGAACCGCTTCGGCCGGTCCAGTCTGGGCGGCGGTATGTCGGCGGCCAACAGCAACACCCGCGTCTTTGGTCCCGGCAATCCCGCGGCCAATACGCCGGCGGCGGAGCGACGAGCTTCAACAATGGTGAATTTGGGCTTGAATTCCGAGCGTTCGCGCGGCATGATGATCCAGCGTTTGCGCAATCAGGGCATACAGGACGAAAGAGTGCTGGATGCCATGATGGCCGTGCCCCGGCATATGTTCGTCGACGAGGGCCTGGCCAGCCGGGCCTACGAAGACGCGGCGCTGCCCATAGGACACAACCAGACCATTTCGCAACCCTGGGTCGTGGCCCGCATGATTTCCGCCGTGTGCGAAAATCGCGTTCCGGTTAAAGTACTGGAAGTGGGCGCTGGCTGTGGTTATCAAGCGGCGGTGTTGGCCCAGTTCATCAAGGAAGTTCACGCCATCGAGCGTATCCGCGGGCTGTACGAGCTCGCGCGCGGGCACCTCAGGGCGCAAAAATTGATAGGCCGTGTCCGCCTCGCTTTCGGCGATGGCATGGCAGGATTGCCCGGAGTCGCGCCGTTCGATGCCATCGTCATCGCGGCTGCCGGTATTAAAATTCCCCAGGCTTTGCTGGAACAGCTGGCCATTGGGGGTCGTTTGATTGCCCCGGAGGGGACGACGGCGCAGCGACTGATTCTGATCGAGCGCACCGGTGCTGCCACATGGCACCGTGAAGAGCTCGAATCGGTCCGCTTCGTCCCGCTTCGGCCAGGAATACAGTCTTGAGCATTCAGGAGATATACATGTACGCAGGGACGTTTCGGTCTACCGCCAGCCAGACACTTGAACATCCTAAACGCGCCCCCCGTTATTTGATGCTGGGCGCGGTCATCGCCACCAGCATTCTGGCTGGATGCGCCTCACGGACCACGCAGGCGCCGGTTACCGACATGTCGGGCGGAAGCGCGACTGTGGCCCCATCCACGGGCGGCACCTATGTCGTCAAGTCGGGCGATACGCTCTACAAGATCGCCCAGGCCCACAATATGGACGTGGCCGAACTGACGCGCTTGAACAACATCAGCGATCCCAGTCAGTTGCGCATCGGCCAGGTGCTGCGCATGAACTCCTCGGGCCCCGCGCCGGCGCCCGCGCCCGCAACAGCCACCCCCGTTCCCGTCACCCCGGTCAAGCCCGTGGAGCCCGCCGCCACCGCGGCCCCGGCCAGCGACGCCCACATCATCAACTGGGCATGGCCGGCCAGCGGCAAAATCATCCAGAGCTTCAATTCCAATACCAAGGGCATCGACATCGCCGGTGCCGCCGGCGACCCCGTGCTTGCCGCCGCCGACGGCAAGGTCATGTATGCCGGCAATGGCGTGCGCGGCCTGGGCAACCTGATCCTTCTGGGGCACAGCGACGGTTTCATCACCGCCTATGCCCATAACCAGACGCTGCTGGTCAAGACCGGCCAGCAAATCAAGAAGGGCGCCAAGATTGCGGCCATCGGGCAAACCGACACCAGCTCGCCGCGCCTGCATTTTGAGATCCGCCGCCGCGGCACACCGGTCAACCCCTTGTCCTATCTGCCCGCGCGATGATCCCGACCCTGGTTTTCGACCTGGAAACCATACCTGACGCCCAGGGTTTGCGCCGCCTGAATCCCCAGTGGGATTCAGGCATGTCCGACGAGCAAGTCATCGAGGCGGCCCTGGCCGCCCGGCGCGAGTCCCACGGCAACAACTTCCTGCCCCTGCATCTGCACAAGGTGGCGGTGGTGGGCTGCGTTTTCCGCGACGACCAGGGTTTTCGCGTCAAGACCCTGGGCAATGCCGACGATCCCGAGGCCGCGCTGTTGGCGGGCTTCTTCAAGACCATAGAACGCTACACCCCCAGGCTGGTCAGTTGGAACGGCTCGGGCTTCGACCTGCCGGTGCTGCACTACCGCAGCCTGATCCATGCCGTTCCGGCCCCGCGCTATTGGGATACCGGCGAAGACGACCGCGATTTCAAATACAACAACTACATCAGCCGTTATCACAACCGTCATATCGACCTGATGGATTTGCTGGCCAAGTACAACGGCCGCGCCAATGCGCCGCTGGACGAGCTGGCCAAGCTCTGCGGCTTTCCCGGAAAGCTGGGCATGGACGGCAGCCAGGTCTGGAAAGCCTGGTCCGAAGGCAAGGCCGACGAGGTCCGAGCCTATTGCGAAACCGACGTGGTCAATACCTGGCTGGTGTATTGCCGCTACCGTTACCTGAAGGGCGAGCTGGACCGCGTCGCCTACGATGCCGAGGTCCAACTGGTGCGCGATACGCTGCAGGCCAGCTCCGCGACGCACTGGGTCGAGTACATGGCTGCCTGGGACGAGGCTTCCCGCTAAGGGGTGCCGCCTTTTGAAACCGGCTGAAAAGAATTCGGGCCGGCTGAAATACCGCGGAAACCAGTCCGGTCGCAGAATGAAGGCTCCTAAAGTCCTGAAAGGAATCTTCCCTCATGCAGACCTCCAAACTCTCCGCATCCCTGAAGTTGGCCGCCGTGAGCGCCGCCCTGGCGGTTTGCGGCGCATCTTTTGCCGCCCAGAGCCCGGCTCCCGCGGCTTCCAGCCAGGAAAGCCCGGCCGTGGTGTCCGGCGCCCATGCGGACAAGGCGGGTGAGCCGCACAAGCACATGCATAAACACATGCGGCGCCATATGCGCGATGCCGCCATGTGGGTGCCGGGCTATGGCCCCCTGGGCAAGGATTTCGTCCAGTCGCTGGCCCTGAACGATAGCCAGAATGCCTTGATCGATGCCGCCAAGGCGGAGCAGAAGGAAGCGCGCACGCAGCGGCGCGAGGCGATGCGCTCATCCATGAAAGCCAAGGCGGAACAGGCCAAGGCCGGCAAGCTCGATCCTCGCGCCGCCTTGAAGCAAGGCGAGCAGGCGCAGGAAAAAGCGTTGGCCGAGCGCGGCAAGATCAATGAAAAGTGGCTGGCCGTCTGGGATGCCCTGGATGCCACTCAGCAGCAGAAGGTGGCCGCGCATTTCAGCGAGCGCGCCGAAAAGTTCGCCAAGCGGGCCGAGAAGCGCAAGGAGCATCGCCAGCAGGCCGTCCCGGCCGCCGCTGCCGAGAAAGCCTCTTCCTAAGCTGCAGACACTATCGGTACGACAACCGGCCTTCGGGCCGGTTTTTTTATGGGCATGGCACGGCTGCTTCTCTATGTCGAGGGGCTTCGGTGCCTGGAAGTCCTTGTCGCCCGTGGAGTGTTTTTCGCCCAGGCGCCATGGCGCTACGCGCCTTGCCCGCGTCCGGGTAAAATTCGGGCCTGCTTTCTTGGATATTCCCGATAATGACGTTTGAAGTGTTCGATATAGAGTCGCTGGATCTTGAGGCGCGGGGCATTGCGCGCCGCGACGGCAAGGTGGTGTTTGTGGATGGCGCGCTGCCGGGCGAAAAAGTGCTGGCCAGCATCAGCCGGCGCAAAGCCAGCTTCGATACGGCCAAGGTGGAGCGCATCCTCAAGCCTTCCTCGCAGCGCGTGCAGCCCCCCTGTCCTTATTTCGGGGTCTGCGGCGGCTGCGCCATGCAGCACCTGGAACCCGCCGCCCAGGTGGCGGTGAAGCAGCGGGTGCTGGAAGATGCGCTGGGGCATATCGGCAAGGTGCATCCCGCAATGGTCTTGCCGCCCTTGCACGGCCCCACCTTCGGCTACCGCTATCGGGCGCGCCTGTCGGTGCGTTACGTGGCCAAGAAGGGCGGGGCGCTGGTCGGGTTCCGCGAGCGCCGCGGCAGCTATGTGGCCGACATCATGGAATGCAAGGTCTTGCCGCCGCATGTGTCCGACATGCTGCCGCGCCTGCGCGAACTGATCGGATCGCTGTCGCGCCCCGACCGCTTTCCCCAGATCGAGGTGGCGGTGGGCGACCGGACGACGGCCTTGTTGCTGCGCCACATGGAGGCCCTGGCCCCATCCGACGTGGCTTTGCTCAGGGAGTTCGCCGCGCGCCATGGGGTGACGTGGTGGCTGCAATCCAAGGGGCCCGAAACCGTGCGTCCGCTGGATGAGGCCGATGCCGATGCGCTGGCTTACGCCTTGCCCGAATTCGGCCTGCGCATGCCGTATCGCCCGACCGATTTCACCCAGGTCAATCATGCCATTAACCGAACGCTGATCTCCAAGGCCCTGGGCCTGCTGGACGTGCAGCCCGGCGATCGCGTGGCCGACCTGTTTTGCGGGCTGGGAAACTTTACCTTGCCACTGGCCACGCGCGCGGCCGGTGTGGTGGGGGTGGAAGGCAGTTCAGCCCTGACGGAAAGAGCCATGGAAGCGGCCCGCCTGCATGGCCTGGACGGCAAGACGGATTTTGCGACGCTCAACCTGTTCGAGGTGGACGTGCAGTGGCTGCGCGATCTGGGCCGCTTCGATCGCGTGTTGATCGACCCGCCGCGCGAAGGCGCCGAATCGGTGGCGCGCGCGCTTGCGGCGCTGACCCCCGAGGAAAGGCCGCGGCGCATCGTCTACGTGTCGTGCAGCCCGGCCACGCTGGCGCGTGATGCCGGCATACTGGTGCACGAGGGCGGCTATGTCTTGAAGAGCGCGGGAGTGATCAATATGTTCCCGCATACCGGCCATGTGGAATCGATAGCCGTATTCGACGCCTGATCGCTTGGGGCGGCGCGACCGCCGCCCTAAAGCCGCCGGCCCGGCATTTGGTGCCGGGCCGTATCCAGGCTGGGTCTAGCGTTCGGCCGTATCGTCCAGCACGCGCTGGGCTTCCAGCTTGACGCGTTCGGGCGCGGTGCCGCCTATGTGATTGCGGGCGGCCACCGAGCCTTCCAGGGTCAGGACCTGGTAGACGTCCTGCTGGATCAGCGCATGGAACTCCTGCAGATCTTCCAGGGGCAGGTCGGACAGGTCGCAGCCGCGATCCTCGCAGGCGCGGACGGCGTGGGCCACGGTTTCGTGGGCGTCGCGGAAGGGCACGCCTTTCTTGACCAGATAGTCGGCCAGATCGGTGGCGGTGGCGTAGCCTTGCAGGGCCGCGGCGCGCATGGCTTTTTCCTTGACGCGTATGCCGCCCACCATGTCCACGAAGATGGTCAGGGTGTCGCGTATGGTGTCGGCCGAGTCGAACAGGCCTTCCTTGTCTTCCTGATTGTCTTTGTTGTAGGCCAGAGGCTGGCCTTTCATCAGCGTCAGCAGGGCGACCAGGTGGCCGTTGACGCGGCCCGTCTTGCCGCGGGCCAGTTCGGGCACGTCGGGGTTTTTCTTTTGCGGCATGATGGAGCTGCCGGTGCAGAAACGGTCGGCCAGGTCGATGAAGCCAACGCGCGGGCTCATCCACAGCACCAGCTCTTCGGACAGCCGCGAGATATGGGTCATGATCAGGGCGGCGGCCGCGCAGAATTCGATGGCGAAATCGCGGTCGGATACGGCGTCCAGCGAGTTGCGGCAGACCTCGTCGAAGCCCAGCGTACGCGCGACGCGCTCGCGGTCTATGGGATAGGACGTGCCGGCCAGGGCGGCGGCGCCCAGCGGCAGGCGGTTGACGCGCTTGCGGCAGTCGGCCAGGCGCTCGGCGTCGCGGCCGAACATCTCGGCGTAAGCCAGCAGATGGTGGCCGAAGGTAACGGGTTGCGCCACCTGCAGGTGCGTGAAGCCCGGCAGTATGGTCGAGGCATGTTCAAGGGCCAGCCCGGCCAGCCTGCCGCGTAGCTGGCGCAGCAGGTCGATGGCGATGTCGATTTCGTTGCGCAGCCACAGGCGGATGTCGGTCGCCACCTGGTCATTGCGCGAGCGGCCGGTGTGCAGGCGCTTGCCGGCATCGCCGATGAGCTCCACCAGGCGCTTTTCTATGTTCAGGTGTACGTCTTCCAGGTCCAGCGACCAGACGAAGGCGCCCGAGCCGATTTCTTCCAGGATGCGGGCCATGCCTTTTTCGATGGCGGCCTTGTCGTCGCCGCTGATGATGCCTATGGAGGCGAGCATGTCGGCGTGGGCCAGCGAGCCTTGGATGTCGAATGCGGCCATGCGCTGGTCGAAATCGACCGACGCGGTATAGCGCTTGACCAGATCGGAGACGGGTTCGGAGAACCGGGCGGACCAGGCCTGGGCCTTGTTCGCAAACTGGTCCTGATGTTCGGGGGATGTGTTTTTTGACATAGTGGCAAGATTATAAGGGACGGCGCTAAGTTATATTAGACGGCCCTGGGACGACGAAACATAAAGCTGGACCGATGCAAGAACAGACATGGCTGGCCCAATGGATGGGCGACAGCTGGATAAATCACTACATTCCGGACACCCTGTGGGCCCAAGTGGTCCTGGGGCTGGTCGTCCTGGCGGCGCTGGTGATCATCGCAGGCTGGATCGCCTCGCGCGTTCTCGCCACCATCGCCCGGCGCACCCTGACGGCGGTGGGGCGCGACGACTGGTCGGTGGCGCTGTCGCGCCGACGCGTGTTCCGCAACCTGAGCTATGCGGTTCCCTTGCTGGTCATCATGGCCAACATCGGCCTGCTGCCCATACACGAAAAGTATACCGACCTGCTGGCGCGCTTCTTCCTGTGCGGCGGCATCGTGTTCTTTTTCATGGCCCTGAACGGGGTGTTGTCGGCCTGGCAGGATATCCACGATGCCAGTTCGCGCGCCAAGACCCACTCGATCAAGGGCTATCTGGAGCTGGGCAAGATCATCTTCTGGGCCATCTGCCTGGTATCGGTCGTGTCCATACTGGTCAACCGCTCGCCCTTGCTGATGCTCTCCGGCCTGGGCGCGCTGTCGGCGGTGCTGTTGCTGGTGTTCAAGGACACGCTGCTGTCGCTGGTGGCCAGCACGCAAATGACGTCCAACGACATGCTGCGCATCGGCGACTGGATAGAAATGCCGCAAGCGGGGGCCGACGGCTTCGTCATCGACATGGCCTTGCACACGGTCAAGGTCCAGAACTGGGACAAGACCGTCACCACCGTCCCCACTTACAAGCTGTTTTCCGAAAGCTACCGCAATTGGCGCTATATGTTCGAATCGGGCGGGCGGCGCATCAAGCGCACCCTGCGCATCGACGCCAGCACGGTGCGTTTCCTGCGCGAGGACGAAGTCGCCGCGCTAAGGCGTTTTGCCCTGCTGAAAGACTATCTGGACGGCAAACAGCAGGAACTGGACGAAAGCAATCGCGCCTTGGGGCCTTTGGCCGACCTGGAGGGCAACCGACGGCGTCTGACCAATCTGGGCACCTTCAGGGCTTATGCCCTGGCTTATCTGCGCCAGCAGCGCGAACTGCACCAGGACATGCTGATGATAGTGCGCATGATGGAGCCCGATTCCCAAGGCATCCCCATCGAGGTCTATTGCTTTGCCAACAACACGGCCTGGGTCGAGTACGAGCGCATCCAGGGCAATATCTTCGATCACCTGGTGGCCATCCTGCCCGAGCTCTCGCTGCGCCTGTATCAGGCGCCCTCGGGCGCCGATTTCTCCCGTGTATGGGAAGCGGCGGGCCGCCCGGCGGCGGCGCCGGAATCGAAAGCGGGTCCCGCACCGTCTTGACAGCCGGCCGCTTCCGCCATTTTGGGGGCGTCCGTGCGATAATTTTTCTTTATCGTGGAGTCATGCAATGAAACTAGTCGCGGCAATCATCAAGCCCTTCAAGCTGGACGAGGTGCGCGAAGCCCTGGCCGACATCGGCGTCAATGGCCTGACCGTCACCGAGGTCAAGGGCTTCGGCCGCCAGAAGGGCCACACCGAGCTCTACCGCGGCGCCGAATACGTCGTCGACTTCCTGCCCAAGATACGCGTCGAAGTCGTGCTGCCCGCGGCCATGGTCGATGCCGCCATAGACGCCATCATCAAGGCGGCCTTCACGGGCAAGATAGGCGACGGCAAGATCTTCGTCACGGCGGTGGAACAGGCCATACGCATACGCACCGGCGAAAGCGGCATCGATGCGCTCTGACCGCGCCACGATGGGCGGCATGTGCGCGCGACCCATGGCAAGGGGGTAAGGCATGGCCCTGCGAGCCACTATTTTCAAGCTGGACCTGCATGTCGCCGACATGGATCGCGGCTATTACGGCAGTCATACCCTGACGCTGGCGCGCCATCCCTCGGAAACCGACGAGCGCATGATGCTGCGCGTACTGGCTTTTGCTCTGTACGCCGAGGAAGGCCTGGTCTTTACGCGCGGGCTCAGCACCACCGACGAGCCGGCCCTATGGCACAAGGATCTGACGGGCGCCGTGCTGAACTGGATAGAGCTGGGCCACCCGGACGAGCGGCGCCTGCTGCAGGCCGGCGGCAAGTCGGACCAGGTGGTGGTGTTTTGCTACGGAGGGCACGCCAGCCAGGTCTGGTGGCAGGGCGTGCAGGCCGGCGTCGCCCGCCTGCGCAAGCTTAGCGTGCTGTCGGTCAGCCCGGCGGCGGTCCAGGCTCTGGCCGGCTTTGCGCAGCGCGCCATGACCTTGCATGTAACCATACAAGAGGGCGCCGTGCTGGTGGCCTCGGACAGCGACAGCTTGTCCGTCGAGATCGACACCTGGCGCGCCGCCTAGATTTGCGTCGGCGACAGCCCCTGTTCGTAGGCGGACTTGGCGGCCAGCGGCCAGAAATCGGGCAGGAAGCATTCGGCCACCAGCAGGGGCTGCCCGCTGCGCCAGAATACAGAGCAGCGGGCCAGCAGCTTGTTGGCCGGCGGGCATTGGTCGCCCAGCATGTGGCGGGCCGACCTGTACAGGGCGTGCTGTTCGCGCAGCCGGCAGGCCAGGAAGCCCGAGCGCGTGATCTGCGCGTCGTGGTAAAGCATGTCGGCCAACGGCCGCGTGCGCAAGCGGCGCATGCCTTGCCACAGGCCGTGTGAAGCCGTCAGCGGCGTAAAGCTGCGTGCAAAAACGCTGTTGACCCCGTTGATGGACATGATGATTTCGCGCACCCATACGGGGCTGCGCACGGGTTGATTCAGCATCCAGGCTTCGCCTTGCGACAGGCCCGCCGCATGTTCGCGGACGACGCGCAACTGCACGGGACCCAGGCGGCGCAGGCCCGCCGTCAGCGCGCCGGGGCGGAACAACCAGTATTTTTGTTGGCGGCTGAACGAAGGGGATGGCGCCGCGATCCAGTCGGAGCGAAGGGGTGGGAGCAATTCCATAAACCGTATTATCGCCAAAGTCATAAAATACCGCTCATGGAAAAAGTACGAATTTCAAAATTGATGGCTGAGCGCGGCTTGTGCTCGCGCCGGGAAGCCGATGCCTATATCGAAAGAGGCTGGGTCAAGGTCGATGGACAGGTGGTGTCCGAACTGGGCAGCAAGGCCTGGCCGGATCAGCAGATCACCCTGGACAGACAGGCCCGGCAGCGCCAGACATCCCGCGTGACGATACTGCTGAACAAGCCTGTAGGCTATGTGTCGGGCCAGGCCGAGCAGGGCTACCGGCCGGCGGTCTCCCTGATCAGCGCCGCCACGCAATACAAGGCGGGCAAGTCTACCTTGCGTTTCGAGCCCGGCCATTTGCGCGGCCTGGCTCCGGCGGGCCGGCTGGACATCGATTCGCAGGGCTTGCTGATACTGACGCAAGACGGACGCATTGCGCGCCAGCTTATCAGCGAGGATTCCGAGATCGACAAGGAATACCTGGTGCGGGTGCACGGCAAGATAGCGGGCAATGGGCTGGCCATGCTCAATCACGGCCTGTCGCTGGACGGCAAGCCGCTGAGGCGCGCGCAGGTCAGCTGGCAGAACGAAGACCAGTTGCGCTTTATCTTGCAGGAAGGCAAGAAGCGGCAGATCCGGCGCATGTGCGAGCAAGTCGGCTTGAAGGTGGTCGGGCTGAAGCGGGTGCGCATGGGCCGCATCATGCTGGGCGACCTGCCGCCGGGCCAATGGCGTTACCTGAGGGAAGGCGAACACTTTCTTTGAGCCGGGCGGTAGGGCCCGGGCTTTCTTGCACCGTTCCCCACGGTGTTCGCCCGGGAGGCCGTCAACCGCTAGGAGGCCTGCTGCTTCAAGCTGAAGCTTGCCTTGTCGTCCTGCTTCAGGGTCTCGCTGAGCCAGGGCAGGGTGGCGTTCAGTTCAGCGTGCAGCGTCCATGGCGGGTTCAGCACGAACATGCCGCTGCCGTGCAGGCCGAAACCGTCGCCCGTGGGCTTGCGCACTGTCAGGCTGGCATGCACCCAGGGCGTTTTCAGGCGTTCCAGCGAACGGGCCAGTTCCTGTGCCTCGCGCCGCTGCACCAGCGGATACCAGACGGCGAAGCAGCCGGTGGCGAAGCGTTTCAGGCCTTCGTTTACCGCTAGCAGCGTTTTCCGGTAGTCATGCTTGTCTTCATAAGAAGGATCGATGATGACAATGCCGCGCCGTGGCGCGGGGGGCAGTTGGCTTTTCAGGCCATCGAAGCCATCGGTCTGGTAGATGGTCGTTTGCCGGACGGCATCGCGGCCTTGTTGCTTCAGGTTCTGTCTGAGCACGTCGGCTTCGGACGGATGCATTTCGAACAGGCGCAGGCGGTCCTGGTCGCGCAGGGCGCGCAAGGCCAGCCAGGGTGAGCCTGGGTAGAAGTTGGCCACGCCGTCCGGATTGAAATGCTGCACCTCTTCCAGATAGCGCTCCACCATGGCCGGCATGGATGCGGCGCCCAGCAGCCTGTCCAGCCCATCGGCGAACTCCCCGTTCTTCAGGGCCCAGTCGCTGCGCAGGTCGTAGATTCCGGCGCCGGCATGCGTGTCGATGACCCAGTAGGGGTTGTCCTTACGGTTGTAGTAGTCCAGGATGTGGACGAATATGGCGTGCTTCAGGACATCGGCGTGGTTGCCGGCGTGGAAGGCATGGCGGTAGCTGAACAAAAAATCTCCTTGCGGCGAAGGCCCCGCCACGGCGCGGGGCGGGCGGGACGGCTTGATGCCATGATGTGGGTGGGCTCAGGCGAGCCAGGAGGGCGAAATGGTCTTGATTTCGTCCGTGACGATGGCGTTGCATCCCCAGTCCAGCAGTTCGCGGGCCCTTGCTGTGTCGTTCACCGTCCAGATGGCCAGCGTATAGCCGGCGTCACGCACGGCTTGCACGATGGCCTGGGTGGTGTACTTGTGGTTGAGGTTCAGGCCCACGCATTGCAGCCGCTTGGCTCGATCTTGCCAGTCCGGCGGCACGTCCTTGGCGATCAGCAGCGCCCGGGGCAGTTCGGGCGCCTCGGCCAGCGCCGCTTCCAGGGCGGTTTCGGAGAAAGACGAAAGCAGGGGAGGCAGGTCGGCGCCGGTCCAAAGCTCGCGCGCCAGCCTGGCCACCTGTTTGCCGGTTTCGGCTTCCTGTCCGGTATGCGGCTTGATCTCGATATTGCTGCGTATGCCGTTGGCGCGGGTGTAGGCGGCGATCGAGTACAGCGTGGGTATGGGCTCGCCCGCATAATCGCGCGAATGCCAGGCGCCGAAGTCCAGTTGGGACAGTTCCGCCAGGGTTTTGTCAGCCGCGTTGCCTTTGCCGTTGGATGTGCGGTCGACCTTGTCGTCATGCAGCAGGATGGCGATGCCGTCACGGCTGAGCTTGACGTCGTATTCCATCATCCGGAAGCCATGCTCGGCGCCTAGCCGCATGGAGGCCAGCGTGTTCTCGGGCGCATAGCGGCCGGCGCCCCGATGGGCGATCAACTGGGGGTAAGGCCATGCTGTCGACGGTTTGGGCATTTTCGGGTTCCAATGATTCTTGAGGGAAACAATACCGTCATTTTATCCCCGGCTTGCGGTGTTTCCATGCGAGTTAAAGCATGTGTGATGGTAAACTGCTTCAAATTTTCGTGCTTTACTCGGGTTTTCGTAACTTTGGCGATCCTTATCGCCTTTTTTGATGCAACCGCCGCGCAGGCCGGACAGGGCTGCGTGTCTATGGGTGATTAATGTTCGATTTCGTTCGTACGCATCAACGCTTGATGCAGTTGATCCTGCTCGTGCTGATTCTGCCGTCCTTCGTCCTGATCGGTGTCAGCGGCTACACCAATTATGTTTCAGGCGATCACGACCTCGTGAAAGTGGGCAATGCGTCCATTACGCAGCAAAATTTCGACCAGGCACGCCGCAATCAGCTACAGCAGTTGCAACAGAACAGCCAGGGTGGTTTTGATCCCGCGGTGCTGGACAACCCCGCAGCGCGTCGCGCCCTGCTTGAATCGCTGATCGACCGCCAGGTATTGGTGGCCTCGGCCACCAAAGAAGGCTTTAGCGTATCTGACACCGTCTTGCGCCAGACCATCGCCGCCATGCCGCAATTGCAGGTCGACGGCCAGTTTTCACCAGAGCGCTACAACCAGGTGCTGGCTTCGGTAGGCTTGAACACCCGCGATTTCGAACAAAGCCAAAGGGCGGAACTGGCGCTCGACCGCGTTCTGGGACCGGTTTCGCTTACCGCCACCGTGCCGCCGTCAGTGGTCCGGCAACTGGAACTCGCGCTGACCGAGCAGCGTACGATCCGGCTGCGGGCATTCGCCAACGCCGATTATTCGAAGGACCTGACTATCTCGGACGCCGACGTGCAGGCCTGGTACGACAAGAACAAGCAGACGCTGGAATTACCCGAGCAGGTCAGCGCCCAGTACCTGTTGCTGAACGAAGAAGCCGCCATGCAGAATCTGCCGGCCATCAGCCAGGACGACCTGAAAAAGTACTACGAGCAGAACAAGGCGCGCTTCGTCCAGCCGGCCCGGGTCGACATCAGCCATATCCAGATCACCATACCGGCCGGAGCCTCCGACCAGGGTCGCAAGCAGGCGCATGACAAAGCCGCGGAGATTCTCAAGAAAGTTCAAGCCAACCCCTCCAGCTTCGCCGAGCTTGCCAAGACCGAGTCGCAGGATGCGGGCACGGCCAAGAATGGCGGCAAGCTGGGCTGGATCACCAAGGGTTCCTGGCCGGCAAATCTGGAGCAAACCATTTTCGCCCTGCAAAAAGGCGGCGTATCCGACGTTGTGGAAGGCCCGGGCGGCTACCATATCTTCCTGGCCAACGATGTCCAGGCGGAAAGGGGCGAGACCTTCGATGAAGCCAAGAGCAAGATCGAAGCCGAAGTGCGCCGCCAGCTTGGTGCTAACCGTTACGCTGAAATGGCTACCCGCCTGACCAGCCTGGTGTACGACAACCCATCCAGCTTGCAGCCGGCCGCCGATGCCTTGGGGCTAAAGGTACGTTCGGCCGCCGGTATCGCGCGCGACCGCCTGCTGCCCTCGGACGAGGTCAAGGCCGATGCGGCCTCCGCCAGCCAGGATGCCGCTTTGCTCGACGACCCCCGTGTGCGCCGCGCGCTGTTTACTCCGCAAGCCCTGAACGAAAAGCAGAATTCGGGCGTTATCGAAATATCGCCCGACACCATGGTCACGGTTCGCGTCGATACGGTCACCCCGGCTCATGTGCCGGAACTGGCCCAGGTGGCCGGCCACATACGCGAGGTGCTCAAGGCCGAGCGCGCCCAGGCGGCCGCCCAGAAGGCCGGCCAGGAAGCGCTGGCCCAATTGCAAAAGGCCGATCCGGCCCAGGTGCCCGAGGCCTTCGGCCAGCCGATGACCATCAGCCGCATCAATCCGCAAGGCCTGGCCAAGCCGGTCGCCGAGGCGGCGTTCGGCGCCTCGACCAAGACCCTTCCGCAGTACGTGGGCGTCCAGGGTCCGCAAGGCTATGTGCTGGTACGCGTCGAGGGCGCCGAGGCCGGCAAGCCCGGCAACCCCATGCTGGCTTCGCTGCCCGTCGAACTCGACCAGACCTGGGGCCGTGCCGAAGAGCAGGCCGTCCTGAAGGCCATGCGTATCCAGGCCAATGTGAAGATGCTGCCGGAGGCTGAAAAGGCCTTGTCGGGCGAAAGTTCGACCCAGAACTAGCTTCTTCGGTCCCTCCATCGCCTTCCCGCAACTGGCGGCCCTTGTTCAAAGGGCCGCTAGTCATTTATGGGGCCAGCATGGGCTCGAGCGCCTGCCAGACATTGCGTTCGAGCACGGCTTGCGCCTCTTCGTTGGGATGGATGCCATCGGCTTGGAACAGGCTGCGGTCGGTGGCCATGCCTTCCAGCAGGAAGGGCAGGAGCACGGCTCCGTGCTCGCGCGCGACCTCTGGAAACAGCTGCTGGAACTGTTCGGTATATTTGCGACCGTAGTTGGGGGGTATCTGCATGCCCACCAGCAAGACTCGCGCTTGCGCCTGCCGCGCCATGTCCACCATGCGCCCCAGATTGTCGCGCGTCATCTTCAGCGACAAGCCTCGCAAGGCGTCATTGCTGCCTAGTTCGATGATGACGATAGAAGGCTGGTGCAGGCGCAACGCCTCGGGCAGGCGGGCCACGCCGCCGCTGCTCGTGTCGCCGCTGATGCTGGCATTGCGTATCTGGTAACCTTGCTTCTCGTTTTGCAGGCGCCGGCTCAATAGCTCCACCCAGCCCGAGCCGCGTCGCAAGCCGTATTCGGCCGAAAGGCTGTCGCCCACGACCAGTATGATGGGCTCCGAGCCTTTGCCGGGTGCGCCGGTCTGGGCGGCGGCGCCGCCCAGCACCATGCTGCCCACTAGCAAGATAACGAACCGCCAGCCCTTCCACATGAAAGATACTCACTCGATTGAAGTTGAACAGTTATGCCAGCGGGTCGTGGACTCCACCGGCATGCTGGACATTTTAGACAATGTCAGTTTTACGGTGGAAGAAGGCCAGGCGATGGCCATTACCGGCAGCTCGGGGTCGGGCAAGTCCACCTTGCTGGGCCTGCTGGCGGGCCTGGACGTGCCCAGCTCGGGTCGGGTGCGGCTGCTGGGCCACGATTTGTTTTCGCTGGACGAAGAGGCGCGCGCCGCCGTGCGCGCGGCCCATGTGGGCTTTGTTTTCCAGTCCTTTCAGTTGCTGCCCAATCTGACGGCGCTGGAGAACGTGATGCTGCCTCTGGAACTGGCCGGCAAACCGGCCATGGAAGAAGCGCGTGCCATGCTGGAAAGGGTGGGGCTGAAGGGCCGCCTGCATCATTACCCGCGCACCCTGTCGGGCGGTGAGCAGCAGCGGGTTTCGCTGGCACGGGCTTTCGTGGTCAAGCCCAGCGTGCTGTTCGCCGACGAGCCCACAGGCAGCCTGGACACCCAGAACGGAGCCAGGATCATCGAGCTGATGTTCGATCTGCATCGCGAGCTGCGCACCACGCTGATACTGGTCACCCACGACCCGCAACTGGCGGCCCTGTGCCAGCGCGAGCTCAAGCTATCCGGCGGCCGCGTGGTGGCGGCCTCCTGATTACATCTTCATGTTCTTGGGCAGCCAGGTGGCGATTTCCGGCGCGGCATAGAGCAGCAGTACGCCGACTATCATCAGAAGGAACATGGGCAGCGATACGCGCGCCAGGTAGGGCAGTTCCTTCTTGGTCATGCCTGAAAGCACGAACAGGTTGAAGCCCACCGGCGGCGTGATCTGTGCCATTTCAATCACGAAGACCAGGAAGATGCCGAACCAGATCAGGTCGATTCCGGCGGCGGTGACGGTGGGCAGCAGCACGCCCATGGTCAGCACGACGATGGAGATGCCGTCAAGAAAGCAGCCCAGAATCACGTAGAACACCATCAGGGCCATGATCAGGCCGAACTGCGAGAGCCCCAGCGAGGCGATCCACTCGGCCAGAGCGCGCGGCAGCCCGATGTAGCCCATGGAGAGGGTCAGAAACTGCGCGCCGGCCAGGATAAGGGCGATCATGCAGTACAGGCGCGTGGCGCCCATCAGGGATTCCTTGAATACTGTCCAGCTCAGCGAGCCTTGGGTGATGGAAAGTATCAGGGCGCCCACCACGCCCACGGCGGCCGCTTCGGTGGCGGTGGCGAAACCCGTGTAGATGGTGCCCAGCACCACGGCGATCAGGATGACGACGGGAATCAGGTGGCGCGACTGATAGATTTTCTGTGTAAAGCTGAGCTTTTGGTCGGCTTCGGGGATCTGGTCGGGATGCAGCAGCGCCCAAATGGCGATATAGCCCATGAAGAGCGTCGCCAGCAGTATGCCGGGAAAGATGCCGGCGATGAACAGCTTGGAAATGGAAACATCGGCCGCCACACCGTACACGATCATGATGATGGACGGCGGAATCAGCAGGCCCAGCGTGCCCGCGCCCGACAGCGTGCCTATGATCAGGTCTTGCGGGTAGCCGCGGCGGGTAAGCTCGGGTATGGTCATCTTGCCTATGGTCGCGCAGGTGGCGGCCGACGAGCCGGATACGGCGGCGAAGATGGCGCAGCCGACCACATTGGTGTGCAGCAGGCGGCCCGGAATGCGATCCAGCCATGGCGCCAGGCCCTTGAACAGGTCTTGCGACAGGCGCGAGCGGAACAGGATTTCGCCCATCCACAGGAATAGCGGCAAGGCCGTCAAGGTCCAACTGGACGAAGCGCCCCATATCGTGATGGCCATGGCGTCGCCCGCCGGGCGGTTGGAGAACAGCTCCATGCCCAGCCATGCCGTGCCCGCCAGCGTCAGGCCCACCCATACTCCGGAGGCCAGGAAGCCGAAGATGGAAAGTACCAGCAGAGTAATGACCAGTGCTTCATTCATAGTGGGCTTCCTCTGCGTGCTTGGCTTCGGGAATGCCTTTGCAGCGTCTTATGGTTTCATCGACGACGGCGATGAAGAAGATGAGTGCACCGATGGCCATGGTGAGCTGCGGTATCCACAGAGGCGTGGCGTCGTCGCTGGTGGAGATGTCGTTGTAGGAATAGGAGTCCAGCACCAGCTTGGCGCTGAACCAGCACAGGCTGGCGGCAACGAGGCAGGCGACCAGCAAGGCGAAAATATCCAGCCGCAGCCCGCCCTTGGTGGGCAGGGCCGACAGCAGCAGGGTAACCCGTATGTGTTCGCCGCTTTTGAAGGTGTGGGCCAGCGCCAGGAAGCCGGCCGCGGCCATGGAATAGCCGGCATAGGCGTCCAGGCCGCCTATGTGCACCCCAAGCTGGCGGGTGGCGATGGACATCACCACCGCCACCAGCACCCCGATCATGAAAATGGCGGCCAGGCCTCCGGCCGCCAGGTATAGGTTGTCGAGGAAGCGGCGCATGCTTTACTTGCTTGCCCGGAAGGAATCGATGACTTGCTGGCCGTCGGGGCCGGCGCGCTTGATCCATTCGGCGAGCATGGTTTCACCGACCTTGTCCAGACCCTTCATGAGCTCGTCGCTGGGCTTGATGATTTCCATGCCGTTCTTGGCCAGGTTGTCCAGGTACCATTGGGTTTTTTCCTTGGACACGGCCCAGCCGCGTTTTTCGGCGTCCTCGCCGGCCTTGAGCAGGGCTTTCTTGCTTTTGTCGTCAAGCTTGTCGAAGGCTTTTTTGTTGACGATCACCGCATTCTTGGGCAGCCAGGCCTGAGTGTCGTAGAACTTCTTGATGTACTCGTAGGTCTTGGTGTCCCAACCGGTGGAGCCCGAAGTCATGAAGGCATCGACCACGCCGGTGGCCATGGCCTGAGCCAGTTCGGATTGCTGGATGGTGACCGGCTGCGCGCCGACCAGTTCGGCGATGCGGGCGGTGACCGGGCTGTAGGCGCGCCATTTCACACCCTTCAGGTCGTCGACCTTTTTGATGTCTTTGTTGGCGAAGATGCCTTGGGGAGGCCAGGCCACGGTGTACAGCAGGGTCATGCCCTGGCTGGCCAGCTTTTTGTTGAGCAGGGCTTTCTGGGCCTGGTACAGCTTCCAGGCGGCGTCGTAGCCCGTGGCCAGGAAGGGTAGGCCGTCCAGGGCGTAGATGGGGTCTTCGTTGGCGTAGTTGGTCAGCAGGATTTCGCCGATCTGAGCCTGATTGCCCTGGACCGCGCGCTTGATTTCCGGCGCCTTGTACAGGGATGCGTTACTGTGCAGAGTGATATTCAACTCGCCGCCCGAGAGTTCCTTGACTTCCTTGACGAACTGTTCGAGGTTCTGCGTGTGCAGGTTGGACGCCGGGTAGGCGCTGGGCAGATCCCATTTGGTGGCGGCCTGCGCATTCACGGCAAAAGCGGTGGCGCATGCCGCGGTCAGCAAAGCGAGCGATTTTTTCATTTAACTATCCTTTTATCGGAGATGCCTGAGAAAAGACACATGAGCCGGGATGGCCCCCCTGCATAGCAGGCCGATTGTAGTGTGGTACGGCAGGGGCATATGCCGGTACGGGTCAATTTAGGGGTAATTCCTAGTGGGTGGCGAGGGCGTTTGCGCGACGCCCGGGAACGGGAGTTTAATGGCTCTCTTTCACGTTTCAAGCAATCGGCCGGGCCCGTTTGGCCCCAGATTGCCGCAAGGCCGGCGGCAAGGAGAATTTTGATGGCGAAGTGGCAGTTCTGGGTTGATCGTGGCGGCACTTTTACGGACATCGTGGCCTTGAGTCCCGATGGACGGGTATCCAGCAGCAAGCTGCTGTCCGAGAATCCCGAGCACTATCGCGATGCGGCAGTGGCCGGTATCAGGCAGTTTCTGGGCACGCCGGCCGGCCAGCCCATATCGGCGGACCTGGTGGGCTGCGTCAAGATGGGGACCACGGTGGCCACCAATGCCTTGCTGGAGCGCAAGGGCGAAAGGACGGCCCTGGTGACGACACGCGGGTTTCGCGATGCTTTGCGCATCGCCTACCAGAACCGCCCGCGCCTGTTCGACCGGCATATCGTGCTGCCCGAGCTTCTTTACGAGCAGGTGCTCGAGATCGACGAGCGTGTCGATGCGCAAGGGCATACCGTGCGCCCGCTGGACCTGGCTGCCGCGCGCGAACAGTTGGCGCAAATCCACGGGCAGGGCATACGCGCCGTGGCCATCGTCTTCATGCATGCCTGGCTCAACGCCGACCACGAAACGCAGGTGGCCCAACTGGCCCGGGACATGGGCTTTACGCAGGTGTCGGTTTCGCACGAAGTCAGCCCGCTGATTAAGTTCGTGTCGCGCGGCGACACGACGGTGGTCGACGCCTATCTGTCGCCCATATTGCGGCGCTACGTCAGCCAGGTCGCGGCGGAACTGCCCGGCGTGCCATTGCTGTTCATGCAGTCCAGCGGCGGCCTGACGCATGCCGACCGCTTCCGTGGCAAGGACGCCATTTTGTCTGGCCCGGCCGGCGGCATCGTCGGCATGGCGCGCACCAGCGAGCGGGCCGGCTTCGGCAAAGTCATAGGCTTCGACATGGGCGGCACGTCCACCGACGTTTCCCATTACGCCGGCCGCTTCGAGCGCGAGTTCGAGACACGGGTGGCGGGCGTGCGCATGCGCGCACCCATGATGAGCATAAACACCGTGGCGGCCGGGGGCGGCTCCATATTGCATTTCGACGGAGCCCGCCTGCGTGTCGGGCCCGATTCGGCGGGCGCCAACCCCGGACCGGCCAGCTACCGGCGCGGCGGGCCCCTGACGGTGACGGATTGCAATGTCATGCTGGGCAAGATACAGCCGGATTTCTTCCCGCACGTCTTCGGGCCGGGCGCCGATGAGGCGCTGGACGTCGATGCGGTGCGACGCCAGTTCGAGGCCATGGCGCAAGAGGTGAAACAGGCCACCGGCAATAGCCTGACACCGGAAGCCTTGGCTGAAGGCTTCCTGTCCATCGCCGTGGGCAATATGGCGGAAGCCATCAAGCGGATTTCGGTGCAACAGGGACACGACGTCACCACTTACGTCCTGACCGTGTTCGGCGGCGCGGGCGGGCAGCATGCCTGCCTGGTGGCCGACGCCCTGGGCATGACGCGCATCTTTTCCCATCCCTATGGCGGCGTGCTCTCGGCCTATGGCATGGGCCTAGCCGACCAGATCGAGATACGCCAGCAAACCGTGGAAAAGGCCCTGGAGCCCGACGTGCTGCCGCTGTTGAACGACTATCGCGATCAACTGGGCGCCCAGGCGACGCAGGAACTCTATGGGCAGAGCGTTGGAAACGAGCACGAGGCCGCGCAGCTTGCCTGCCGCGTCCACCTGAAGTACGAGGGCACCGATACGGCATTGGAAGTGCCTTTGGGGGACTCCATCCCCGCCATGCAGGCGGCGTTCGAAGATATCTACCGCCAGCGCTATTCCTTTCTGATGCGCCAGCGGCGCCTGGTGGTCGAGTCCATTTCCGTCGAGGCCAGCCTGCGCGGCGAGACGCCGCAAGAAGCCGCGCTTGCCGTCGAACGCAGGGCGGGTCCGCCTCAGGCCAAGGCGCGGCGCCCCGTGTTCAGCGGCGGGCAGTGGCACGACACGCCGGTCTATGACGGCGCCGGCCTGCAGTCGGGCGACGAGATCGACGGGCCGGCCATAATTTCCGAACCCAACCAGACCATCGTGGTCGAGCCCGATTGGCGCGCCGTGCTCAAGGATGGCGGGCATTGGGTAATAGCGCGCAGCAAGCCGCTGGTGGCGCAGGGCGAGGCGGACTCCAGCGTGAATCCCATCATGCTCGAGGTGTTCAACAATCTGTTCATGTCCATCGCCGACCAGATGGGCCTGCGCCTGCAGAACACGGCCTATTCCGTCAACATCAAGGAAAGGTTGGATTTCTCTTGCGCGATCTTCGATGTCGAAGGCAATTTGATCGCCAATGCCCCGCACATGCCCGTACACCTGGGGTCCATGAGCGAATCCATCAAGACCGTCATGCGCGAGAACGCCGGACGCATGCAAACCGGCGACGCCTATGTGGTCAACGATCCTTATCACGGCGGCACCCACTTGCCCGACGTCACCGTCATTACCCCGGTGTTCGATCGCGCCGGTGAGCGCCTGCTGTTTTTCGTGGGTTCGCGCGGCCATCACGCCGACATCGGCGGCCTGACGCCGGGGTCCATGCCGCCGGACTCGCGCACGGTGGACGACGAGGGCGTCCTGTTCACCAATTTCCAATTGGTGCGCGGCGGCGAGTTCCGCGAAGACGAGGCGCGCGCCATCCTGGCTTCGAGCGCCTGGCCCGCGCGCAATCCGGACCAGAACCTGGCCGACCTGCGCGCGCAGATCGCCGCCAATGAAAAGGGCGGACGCGAGCTGCTGGCCATGTGCGACCAGTTCGGCCTGGACGTGGTCAATGCCTATATGGGCCATGTGCAGGACAATGCCGAGGAAGCCGTGCGCAAGGTCATCACCAGGCTGCGCGACGGCGACTTCGACTATCCGCTGGACAACGGCGCGCACATCAAGGTGGCCATCAAGGTGGATCGCGAAGGGCGCAGCGCCACCGTCGATTTCACGGGGACCTCGGCCCAGTTGAACAACAATTTCAATGCGCCGGCCGCTATCGCGGTGGCCGCCGTACTGTATGTGTTCCGCAGCCTGGTGGACGACGACATCCCCCTGAATGCGGGCTGCCTGAAGCCCTTGGACATCATCGTGCCGCCACATTCCATGCTGAACCCCGATCCGCCCGCGGCGGTCGTGGCGGGCAATGTGGAAACCTCGATGTGCATCGTCAATGCCCTGTATGGCGCGCTGGGTGTGCTGGCGGCCAGCCAGGGCACCATGAACAACTTCACCTTCGGGAACAAGCAGTACCAGTATTATGAAACCATCTCGGGCGGCACCGGCGCCGGTCCGGAGTTTGTCGGCCTGCCTTTCGAGCAGGCTGGCGGCTTCGCGGGCACCTCGGTCGTCCAGGCCCACATGACCAACTCCCGGCTGACCGACCCGGAAGTGCTGGAGCTGCGCTTTCCCGTGCGCCTGGAGTCCTATGAAATCCGCAAGGGTTCGGGCGGGGCCGGGCGCTGGCCGGGCGGCGACGGCGGGGTGCGCAAGGTACGTTTCCTGGAAGGCATGACGGCCGCCATCCTGTCCAACAACCGTGTCTATCCGCCGCAAGGACTGGCGGGCGGGCAGCCGGGTGCGCTGGGGCTGAACTATGTGGAGCGGGCCGATGGCAGCATAAGCCGCCTGGGTCCGCAGGACAGCACCGAGCTGCAACCTGGCGACGTGTTCGTGGTGGAAACGCCGGGAGGCGGCGGCTACGGAGCGCCCTAGGGCG